>WYBA01000318.1 GCA_011526095.1 Myxococcales bacterium
CCCCCCCGAACTTTTGTTTCGGGTGGGGTGCTGTTGGGGGGGGGGGGGGCCCCCCCGCGCTCGCAAGGGGGGGGGGGGCGGCGAGCCCCGTGTGATCGAGGCGACGTGCCGTGCCGGAGCAGAATGCGACGGTCACGGCACTAGCCGGCGGAGACGTCCGTCGACACGCCCCTCGGCTCGCGCTCGCGCCGGCTCCTAGCGAACAGCGCCGCGAAGCTCGCGAGATCACGAACACGGGGTTCCTTTCATCCGTTCGCCCCGAGCCGGCGCGAGGCGCGAAGCGCCGAGCGCCGAGTCGAGGGGCCAGCCTGACAGAGCACCCACGGGCTGGGACGAGCGCGTGGAAGGCTGGCCCCTCGACTCGGGCCGCGCTGGCGCTCGGCCCGGCTCGGGGCGAACGGATCCCGGGAACCTGTTCGTCGAACGGCGATCTCCGACGACGTCGGTGAGATGCTCAGGATGAGCGGGGCCGACGGAGACGGAGGCGGAGGCGGAGACGGAGACGGAGACGGAGGCGGAGACCGAGGCGGAGACGGAGACGGAGGCGGAGGCGGAGACGGAGACGGAGACGGAGGCGGAGACGGAGACGGAGACGGAGACGGAGACGGGTCAGCCGCGCGGCATCAGGCAGATCGCCGGCGAGATGCACATCCCCGGGCCCGAGCCCATCGTCGTGTACGCGCCGTTGCTGCAGCACGTCGTGAAGTACGGGCAGTCCTGCGCGCCGGTGGTGCGGCAACCGTCGCCGCTCTGCCCCGGCGCCATCGGCGCGCGCGGCGACGCGGCCTGGGGCGCGGGGCCGAACCTGGCGCCGACGACGTCGCAGCCCTGCGCCGCGATCGCGCGCGCGCCGGCGGCGTCGACCACGCCGCCGCGGATCGCCTGGGCGCACTCGCCCAGGCACGCCGGCAGCTCGCCGCGCACCTTGCACTCGACGGCGCGCGCGCACGCGCGCAGGCACGCCCCGCCGACGGCGAACCCGGCCTCCTCGGCCTCGACGGTCGTGCACGCCGAGCCGATGTACGGGCCGAGCACCGCGGCCGGGTCGTGCCCGCCCGCCATGATCAGCCCGGCGCACTCGGCCTCGCACGCCGCGACGTCCGCCGACGGCAGGCAGCTCGCGCGGTGCCGGCACGCGCGCCGACACAGCGCGGCGGTCTGGAACCCGGGCTCGGCCTGCTTCACCTGCTCGCAGCCCGACGCGGCGTACGCCGCGAGCCCGTCGGCGGTGAGCTGGTCGGCCAGCAGCGCGCAGTCGTCGGCGCAGCGGGCGACGTCGTCGCCCCCGGCCACGCCGCACGTCTTGCGGTGCTCGCACGCCGCCTTGCAGCCGTCGGCGGCCACCCCGCCCCCGGCGGCGGCCGCCGCGCCCCCGCCTGCGGCGCCCCCGCCCCCCGCCGACGCCGCGGTCTTGCCACCGCCCTCGCCGCTCGCGCCCTTGCCGCCGCCGTCGTCGCCCTTGCCGCACGCGACGACGAGCGCCGCGCAGATCACCGCCACGATGGTTCCCCGCATCGCCTCCGATCTAGCGACGACGCCGCCCGCCGGTCAACTCACCTGGGCGCACGCGTCCCTCCCGACGTTCGTGCGATCGTCGGCCGATGACCCCGTCGCCGCCCTGGTCCCTCGTCTACGCCGACGGCTCTGCCAACGTCCACCGGCTCGACGCCGACGGCGATGGCGTGACGTACCGCTACGAGCCGGTGACGCCGGCGCGCAGCTCGACCGGTCACTACAGCGGCGGCGCGCCGCGCCACGAGCGCCTCGCCGTCGACGACCCGCGAGTCCACGCGCTGTGGCGCGCGGTCGGCGCGCTCGAGCGCGACCACGCGCACCACGCCGCGGCGCGCGCCAAGGGCGACGGCGCGCTGACCAGGACGGTCGCCGGCCACACGCGCTCGGTGCTCGTCGTGCGCGCGGCGCTGGGCGAGCTCGAGGCCGTGCTCGCGGGGCTGGGCCTGGTCGCCCGCTGAGCCGAGGCGCCCGCGTGGTACCCTGAGCAGTCGTGGCGGCGAGCTCGTCAGGAGACGATCGCGACCCGGGCGGTGCGCCTGGCGAACCGATCACCGAGACCGCCTCGGCCGACGTGACGAGCGAGACCCTCGCGGCCGGGCCGGCGCCGCGGCGACGGCGCGCGTCGACCGACCACGTCGCCGCCGGCACCCAGCTCGGGCGCTACGTCGTCGTCGGCAAGCTCGGCGCCGGCGGGATGGGCGTGGTGATGAAGGCCTACGACCCCGAGCTCGACCGGGCGGTCGCGATCAAGCTGCTGCGACCGAGCCGCACCACGCCGCGCGCAGCGGAGCGGCTGCTGCGCGAGGCGCAGGCGCTGGCACGGCTGTCGCATCCGAACGTCGTGCCGGTGTTCGACGTCGGCCAGACCCCCGCCGGGGTGTTCATCGCGATGGAGCTGGTCAGCGGGACGCCGCTGGGGGACTGGCTGCGCGCGCCTCGCGCCCGGCGCGAGGTGCTCGCGGTGTTCCGCGCCGCCGGCGAGGGTCTCGCCGCCGCCCACCGCGCCGGGCTGATCCACCGCGACTTCAAGCCGAGCAACGTGCTCGTCGGCGACGACGGTCGCGTGCGCGTGCTCGACTTCGGCGTCGCGTGCGCGTCCGACGCCACACCCTCGGGCGCGACCGTCCCCGACGACGAGCCGCGCGACGACGAGCCGCCCCCCGACGCCACCGGCCCGGCGCGGGTGCGGCTCGACTCGCCGCTGACCCGGGCGGGCACGATCGTCGGCACGCCGGGCTACATGGCGCCCGAGCAGCTCGGCGGCCGCGCGATCGACGCGCGCGCCGATCAGTACGCGTTCTGCGTCGCGCTCTACCGGGCGCTGTGCGGCGACTGGCCGTACCCGCCGCCGAGCGCCTCGACCCACCGCGCGGCCGCCGCCACGCCATCGCCGGAGCGCGCGCCACCGCCGGCCCCCGGGCTGCCGCGGTGGCTGCGCCGCGCGGTGCGCCGGGGGCTGGCGCAGGATCCCGCCGCGCGGTTCCCGTCGATGGACGCGCTGCTCGCCGCGCTCGCGCGCGGCGCGGTGGTGCGGCGGCGCGCCGCGATCGCCGC
>WYBA01000319.1 GCA_011526095.1 Myxococcales bacterium
CCCCCGTCCCGCCGCCCATGATCCCCGTGGAGTTCGCGGGGTTGACGATGGCATCGACCTGCAGCTTGAAGATTTCGGCCTTGGCGACGTGAACCTGCATCCCGGCGGCTAAGTACCGAGTCGAGGGGCGAGAGTCAAGGCCCGCGGCGATCGGTGCCGGGTGGACGGTCCGGAGACCGGACGTCGGTCGGGCGTCGCCAGGCGGACGTCAGGCGACGACGCCAGGCGAGTCGGCGACGTCAGGCCGCGGCGGTCGCCTTCTCGAGCTCCTTCTCGGCCTTCTCCTCGGACCACTTCCGCGCGACCGCGAGCTCCTTCACGATCAGGTTGCGCGCGGTGTCCAGCATCCGGCGCTCGCCGAACGACAGGACCTTGCTGCTCTTGAGCCGGTAGAGGTCGCGATAGACCTCGGCCACCTCGAACAGCGAGCCGGTCTTGATCTTCTCCATGAACCCGCGGTAGCGCCGGTTCCACGTCTGCTTGTCGATGTGCACGTCCTGCTCGCGGAGGATGTCGAACACCTCCTCGACCTCGTCGGAAGTGGCGATCGGGCGCAGCCCGACCTGCTCGGCCTTGGCCTTCGGAACGAGGATCTGCATCTCCGTGTCGAGCACCTTCAGCACGTAGAAGGAGCAGACCTGGGAGTTGATCTCCTTGTTCTCGATGCCCACCACCTCCGCGACGCCGTGTGCGGGGTAGACGGCCTTCTCGCCAATCTTGAAGTCGGGCATGTTCGCTGAGTCCTCCTGGGGGGGCAGGGGAGGGTGAAAACGGTACGCCTGCGGCAAGCAAGCAGGGTGCCACCATACGCGATCACATGGCGGAAGATGTGGTTTTCCAATGACTTTGGACAGCTATGACGAGATCGTGAACTCCCGCGGTCCCACCGGATCGCGCCAGCGTGTCACATCGATGCACGGGGATCGGCATGCAGCCTGAGCCGAAAAACACTGCTTCCGCGGAAACATACGAGCGGTCAGTGGGACGCGGCACGACGATGTCGAGGTGGGGCGTTTTGACTAGCCAGTAGGCGGGCGCGCACATGCCGCTTTCGATGGACTGAGCGCCGCTCGCTCCGGGCGCGCGCGGCGATCGCGGCCGCGCGAGTTCTGTTACCGTGGACACCGTGCGACGCGAGGGAGCGCTGCTCGGCAAGCTGCTCGTCGATCGCTCGATCCTCCCCGACGCGCGCGCGCTCGATGACGTGCTGGCGCGCCAGTCGCTGCGGCTGCCGGTGGCGTCGCTGTGCTACGTGCTCGGCTACGCGCCCGAGCGCCCGCTCGTCGCGGTGCTGTCGGCGGTGCGCGGTCGGCCCGGCGTCGTGCTCGACGAGTCGGTGGTCCACCTCGACCTGCTCGCCGCGCTCCCGCGCGAGACCGCGATGCGCGCGCGCGTGCTGCCGGCGTTCGAGGACGAGCGCCACGTCGTGCTGGTCGCGGCCGACCCGGCGGAGGCCGCGGCGGCGATCGCCGCGGCGGAGATCGAGCGCGTCCGCGGCAAGCGCGTCGATCTGCACGTCGCGCTCGAGGTGACGCTGGCGCGGACGATCCGCCAGGCCTACCTGGCGCGGGCGCGCGGCGACTCGTACTGGGTCGGGGCCGAGGCCGTGGTCGATCCGCAGGCGCGCGGCGGCAAGCTCGCGGTCGTCGCGCCCGACGATCCCGACGGCGGGCGCGTCGACGACGCGGCGCGCGCGCACCGCGCGCTGATCGACGACGTCACCAAGGAGATCGCGATGTCGTCGCTGATGCTCGACGACGGCGACGAGCTGTCGTCGGTGTCGGGGCTCGGGCCCGACACGCCGGTCGTGCATCACGAGCACGGCGGCGGCGACGGCTCGCGCACCGGGTCGCAGCTCGACACGCCGCCGATGGCCGACGACAGCGCGGCGTCGGGGGCGTGGACCGGCTCGAGCGCGTCGACGGGCGCGGCGTCGAGCGGCCTCGACACGCCGTGGCCCGACGGCGGCAGCGACGACCACGACGACGAGACCGTCGACCTCGTCGCCGAGCTCGACGCGGTGCCGGTGCAGCCCGCGACCGGCCAGCCGCGGGTGCTGATCGTCGACGACGACTTCGCGACGCGGCACCTGCTGGTCAAGGAGCTGCAGCCGCTCGGCTACGTCACCGCGACCGCGGCCTCGGCCGGGGAGGCGGTGCGCGCGGTGCGCCAGGGCGTGCCGGACCTGATCGTCTGCGACATCCTGCTGCCCGAGGTCGACGGCTTCCGGCTGTGCCGCGCGCTCAAGCGCAGCCGCGCGCTCGCCCACGTGCCGGTCGTGCTGATGTCGGCGGTGATCGACTCCGGCCGCGTCACCGAGGACGTGCTCGCGCGCTACGGCTCCGACGCGTACCTCGAGAAGCCGCTCGACACCCGCCAGGTCCACCGGATCGTCCGCGAGCTGCTGGGGCGGCGGCGCGGGCGGTCGAGCGGCGCCGAGGTCGGGTTCGCGCGCGCGATCGAGCTGTACCAGCGCGGCGACGTCGACGGGGCGATCGGCCTGCTGCGCGGCGCCGTGACGTCGGATCCGTCGAGCGCGAAGTACCGGTTCGTGCTCGCCAACCTGCTCCAGCGCAAGTCGCTCCACGCCGAGGCGATCGACGAGTACGAGGGCGTCGTCGAGCTCGAGCCCGAGTACTTCCCGGCGCTGACCCGGCTGGCGTACCTCTACTACCGCCAGGGCATGGTCGCGCGCGCGGTCGACACGTGGCGGCGCTCGCTGCCGCTGTGCCCGGATCCGGCGCTGCGCCGCAACATCGAGCTGTTCATGCGCAAGCTGATCAGCGAGCTCGGCGCGGTCGGCGCCTGACTTGCCTCACCACCGCCACGACAGCGCGGCGCCGGTGACCGGCCCCGGCGGCGGCGCGCCGACGCCCTGCTCGACGAGGTCGCGCGATCGGCCGCCGTCGACCGAGGCCTGGACGCCGTAGCTGGCCGAGGTGAGGACGATGCCGACGCCGGCGACGACGATCAGCACGCCGCCGATCGCCGACAGCCCGCACTCGGCGCTCGCCTCGCCGGCCTGGCACTCCATGACGTAGGCGCCGTAGCCCGCGACGACCAGGCCGGCGACGACGCCGAGGATCGCGTAGACGCGCTCGCGGCCGCCGGGGTAGTCGATCTTGGCGATCTTGCTGCGCGCGACCGGCGTCTCGCCGGCGGAGGTCTTGACGTAGACGCTGGTGGCGTCGGCGCGGGTGATCACCCCGACGACCGTCGGCTCGAGGCCGCGGCTCTCGCGCTCGAGCCGGCCCTGGTCGGTCAGCGTGACGCGCGACGGGAACCGCTTGCACCCGGCGGCGAGCGTCGCGACCGCGGCGATGATCAGGATCAGGGATCGAGTCATGGGGCACCTCCGGGCGCGGCGGGTTCGCCGGGCGCGCCGGGCGCGCCGGGTTCGATCGACACGACGCTGAGCTCGCACGCCTCGAACGCCGGCGTGCCGTCGCCGCCCTTGCCCAGCAGGCACGTCGTGACCTCCAGCCCGCCGCCGTCGCGTGGCAGCACGCTGACCACGACCTCGCCGGGGCGCGGCGCACGGACCGCGTCGGCGTCGATCGGCGCGTTCGAGCGCGGCACCTGCAGCTCCTGGCAGTCGTCGCGCAAGAGCTTGCTGTTGTCCTTCCAGATCAGCGCGCACGTCGTCACCGCGAGCGTGGTGGCGTCGACGGGGCGGATCGCCGTGACGATCCGCCCGACCTTCTTGACGCACGCGGGCGCGGCGAGCGCGCACGCGACGGCGAGGACCCCGACAGTCAGTCGCATCGCGACTGACGATCGTCGACGGGGGGCGCGCCGGTCAAGGCGTTGACACCCGCGATCGGCGCGTGGGAACGTCGCCGCCGTGCGAGCCCACGCGAGGTGGATCTGCGCGGCGCTGGGGAGCGCCGCGATGACGATGGCCGGCTGCTCCGGCGTGTGCGTCAACGGCTGCGAGACGTCGCTCGGGCGGGTCGTGACCCGCGTCGTCGCCGATCCCGCGGGCGATCCGGTCGTGACGCGCTGCCAGGTCGACGCCAAGGGCCACAAGCTGACGATGCGCGACTGCGCGGTCGAGGGCGGCGAGCCCGCGGCCGCGGCGAGCGGGGGCGGGGCGCCGTGATCGCGCGCCGCGCGCCGCGCGCCGCCGTCGCCGCGGCGGTCGCGGTCAGCGTCGCCGGCTGCTTCACCTGGGGCGAGCCGCGCAACGACACGCGGCGGATCCCGCGCGACGGCGACACCCAGCTCCGCACCGACGCGCTGCCGGGCCGCGGCGTGCTCCAGCCCGACGGCAGCCTGCGGTTCGAGGTCGACGCGACGCGGCTGTGCCAGCGCGCGCGGCTGGTCGAGGAGCAGGTCGTCACCCGCCAGGACAAGCAGTTCTCGACCGCGGGGATCGTCGGCCTGATCGCCGCGGGCGCGTTCGCCGCCGGCGGCGTCTACAACATCGCCGACGGCAACACCGGCGCCGGCGGGTTCGAGGTGACGGTCGGGCTCGCCGCCGTCGCTGGCCTGATGTACTTCCGCTACGTCCGCGGGCCGCAGGAGAAGGTGGCGGTGCTCGGCATGCCGCAGCCGCGGCCCGACGGCGTCGACGAGGTGCCGTGCGGCACGCGCGCCGCGCCGCGCCTGCTCGGCGTGCTGACCCTGACCACGTCGTGGGGCGAGCGGCTGGTGGCGTCGCCCGGCACCGACGGCGTCGCGGTGTTCCCGGTCGACTGGGCGACCGCGCCCACCGATCCGGACGCGCCGGGTGCGCGCGATCAGCTGGCGGTGCCGTGGTCGGTGACGTCGTCGAAGACCGGCCTCGCCGGGAGCTGGGCGCCGACGCCCGACGAGATCACGCTCGGCCTGGGCACGCTGCGCGCGGCGCGCGCCGCGGCGATCGTCACGTCCGAGCCGCCGGAGCTCGCGGTCACCGCGGTCACCGTCGACGGCGACGCGATCCAGCCCGGCACCACCGCGGTGCTGCGCGTCGCGGTCGAGAACCGCGGCGGCGGCACCGCGATCGACCTGCGGGCGATCACGCGCTCGTCCGTGCCGGCGCTGCACGGCCTGGGGCTGGTGTTCTCGAACGTCCAGCCGAGGACGTCGCGGACCCGGACCGTCGAGGTCGCGGTGCCGGCGGCGCTCGCCGACACCGAGGTGACGATCGTCCTGGAGTGGCTGGAGCAGCGCGGCCACACCCCGCCGGAGACCACGGCGCGGTTCGCGGTGAGCCGCCCGGTGTGCCCCGAGGGGCAGCTCGACCGCGCCGACTTCGAGCAGAAGCTCGACAAGCTGCGTCGGCTGCGCGACGGCGGCTCGCTGAGCCAGGCCGACTACGACCGCTACGAGGCGGAGCTCGTGCGCTGCCTGCGCTGAGCGAGGAGGAGCCGCCGTGCAGCCGACCGATCCCTACCTCGGCCAGGTGATCCTCAACTACCGGCTGATCCGCAAGCTCGGCGCCGGCGGGTTCGGCGCGGTCTACGAGGCCGAGCACGAGGGCATCGGCCGGCGGGCGGCGTGCAAGATCCTCCACCGCGAGTTCGCCGGCCACGACGAGGTCGTCGAGCGGTTCTTCCGCGAGGCGCGCACCGTGTGCGCGATCGGCCACCCGGCGATCATCGAGATCGAGAACTTCGGGCGGCTGCCCACCGGCGAGCCGTTCTACCTGATGGAGCTGTTCTCGGGCCGCTCGCTGGCGGACCGCGTCCACGGCGCGCCGCTGGCGCCGGCCGACGCGATCGCGATCTTCGATCCGGTGGCGAGCGCGCTGGCGGCGGCGCACGGCAAGGGCGTCGTCCATCGCGACCTCAAGCCCGAGAACATCATGATCGCCGAGGACGCCGCCGGCCGCGTCACCTCGGTCAAGCTGCTCGACTTCGGGATCGCCAAGCTGTCGTCGGCGGCGGACCAGCACCTGTCGCGCTCGGGGATGCCGATGGGCACGCCGGCGTACATGGCGCCGGAGCAGGCGCGCGACGCCAAGAGCGTCGACGCGCGCGCCGACGTCTACGCGTTCGCCGCGACGGTGTTCACGTGCCTCACCGGGCGTCCGCCGTTCCACGGCGACAGCCTCGCCGAGCTGATCCTCAAGGTGCAGATCGACGCGCCGCCGCCGCTGCGCACGTTCATCCCGCAGGCCTCGCCGGAGCTGGAGCACCTGCTCGCGACGTGCATGGCCAAGGACCCGCGCGAGCGTCCGGCGGACGTCGCCGCGGCGTGGGCGGCGATGCGCCAGGCGATGCTCGGCGCGTCGACGTGGCGGGTGGACGTGGTCCCGATCGGCCACGCCGAGACCGATCTGCACCCGCACGCGGTCGCGCCGCCGCTGGGCAGCCAGGTCCCGGGCTGGGAGGTGCGGTCGTCGAACCCGCACGCGCCGACCGTGATCGCGTCGCCGTCCGGCGCGACCGCGGCGACGTCGTCGGGGGAGCCCGCGCGCGCCGCGCCCGCGCGGCGGCGCGGCGGCGCGCTCGTCGTCGTCGGCCTGGTCGCGGCCGCCGCGATCGCGGGGACCATCGTCGTCGCGACCTCGGGCGGCGCGGCGTCACCGCGGCCGTCCCCCGCGGCGCAGGTGTCGCCGGACGGAGGAGGCGGCGGGCTGGCCAAGACCGTGTACGTGCTGGTCGGCCTGTCGGCCGTCTATCAAGGG
>WYBA01000320.1 GCA_011526095.1 Myxococcales bacterium
GACGAGGATGCGAGATCAGCGGGGAGACGGAGACCGTGTCCGAGACGCGTGCCTACGGCCGCCGCACTTATTGCCGGGCCGCCCACACACACCTTTTCACCCCCCCCGCGGCCCCGGCGGCGGGGGGGGGGGGCCCCCCCCCCCCCCCGACGAGTCGAAGGGCCAGCCTTCTGGTTCACGAACACGGCAGGCTGGTCCTTCGACTGGCCCTCGCTTTCGCTCGGGCCGCTCAAGGACGCACGGATCTTGGGTCCCGACGAGGATGCGAGATCAGCGGGGAGACGGAGACCGTGTCCGAGACGCGTGCCTACGGCCGCCGCACGGCCACGATCACGTAGAGCGTCCCCACCGTCATCACGGCGCGGATCGCGCCGAAGCCCGCGCCCGCCAGCGCCGCGCGCTGCTCGTCCGCGGTCATGAACAGCGGGCGCGCGTCCGCCGGCTCGTGATCGCACACCACGAACACCGCGCCCGGCGCCAGCAGCGCGTGCACCTGCTCGTACAGCCGCGGCGCGCGCCGCTTGTGCCGCAGCTCGTGCACCGCCTGCATCGTGACCGCCGCGTCGAACGCGCCGAGGCCGTCCATCCAGCGCGGGTCGCGCAGGTCGCGCAGCTCGCACCGCGCCGCCGGCGCGCGCGTGCGCGCCAGCTCGAGCATCGGCGCCGAGAAGTCGACCAGCGTGTACGTCGCCCCCGACGCGGCGATGACGGCCTCGGCCAGCAACCCCGGGCCTCCGCCGAGCTCGACCACGCGCCGCGCCCCGCGCGCCGCGATCTCCTCGGCGATGCGCGCGCGCACGGCCACCCGGTACGGCCTGCGCGCCTCCGCGTCCGCGAGCCACGCCCGCGCCGCCTCGCGATCGCGCAGGTCGATCGGGCTCGGGACGTCGTCGCGCTCGAGGTACGGATCGTCGGCCATGCCGCGGCGATGGTGGCACGTCGCCCGTAGCGTGCGTGGCAGCACGCTCGCCTGGAGGGTGGGCGCTACCACACGCGGGCAGGCCCGTTGCGGCGTCGAGCAGCCCATGCGTGGCGGCGCACCGGGGACGACGCGGCCGTGGACGTGGTCGTGGACGCGCACGTCGCCGTCGTCGTCGTCGTCGTCGTGTCCGCGTGCGAGGTGTCATGGCCATTGTCCCGCGCCGGCCCCGAAGTCCGAGCATTCCCTTGCCTTGCTGACCCGAGACATGATATCGGCGTAATCAAGATGGGAAGGCAGCTGCCGCTGGTGATCCGGACGTGGGGTGGCAAGCGCGCCGGGGCGGGTCGGCCGCGCCGCGGCGCGCGCCCGTCGCAGCCGCACCAGGCGCGCCCCGCGCTGAGCCGTCACCACCCGGTCCACGCCACGCTGCGCGTGGTCGAGCGAGTCGGCCGGCTGCGCCGCCTGGACATGTGGCGCGCGCTGCGCCGCGCGGTCATCTGCGTGCTCGAGCGCGACCGCTTCCGCGTCGTCCACCTGTCCATCCAGGGCACCCACGTCCACCTGATCTGCGAGGCCGAGGACGCCGCGGCGCTCGCCCGCGGGCTGCAAGCGCTTCAGATCTCCGCCGCGAAGCGCATCAACGCGGCGCTGAGCAAGCGCGCCGGCCGCCGCGTCCGCGGCCAGGTCTTCGCCGACCGCTACCACCGCGAGACGCTGACCACGCCGCGCCAGTGCCGCAACGCGCTCGCGTACGTGCTCAACAACTGGCGCAAGCACCGCGAGGACGCCGCGCGCGCCGGCGCCCCGCTCGACAAGTTCGCGACCGGCTGGCACTGGGACGGCTGGAGCGAGGCGACGCCGCCAGTGCGGCTCACGCCGGACACCGAGCTCGTCCCCGTCGCTTACCCGACGTGCTGGCTGCTGACCACAGGCTGGCGGCGACACGGGCTCGTCTCGCCGTGGGAGCGCCCCGGCCCGCGCGCCGGGTGAGCGGCGCCGCGGCCGCGCGCCACGCGCCACGAGCGCGGCCGGTGCCGTCGCGGCTTCGGTCACGGATGCGGCGAACTTGGCCGACGTGTGCGCTTGCCGTGGCACGCTGCCTCTCGTCGCGTTCACCCCAGCAGGGCGATAGCGCCTCGTCGCCGGCGGCGCTCCGCGCGAAGGCGCGTGCCTCGGTCTCCGCCTCCGCCTCCGTCTCCGCCTCCGCCTTCCGCCTCCGCCTCCGCCTCCGCCTCCGTCTCCCGCGCCGCGCGGCTCACCACCTCGGCTATCCTCTCCCCTCCGTGCTGCACCCGGGTGACGTCGTCGACGAGCGGTTCGTGATCGACCGCTTCGTCGCGCGCGGCGGCATGGGCGAGGTCTACCGCGCCGCCGACCGCGTCACCGGGCGGTCGGTCGCGATCAAGCTCGTGCTCGCCGACGACGACCTCGCCGCGGCCCGGTTCGACCTGGAGGCGCAGGCGCTGCTGGCGCTGCGTCACCCGGCGATCGTCCGCCACGTCGCGCACGGCGTCGCGCGCCGCGCCGGCCCGTACCTCGCGATGGAGTGGCTCGACGGGGTCACGCTCCAAGCCTGGCTGCGCGGCCAGGCGCTCGCGCTCGGCGACGCGCTGAGGCTCGGCGCGCGGGTCGCCGACGCGCTCGGCGCGGCGCACGCGCGCGGGCTGGTCCACCGCGACGTCAAGCCCGGCAACCTCATGCTCGTGGGCGGCGCGCCCGAGGCCGCGCGGCTGATCGACTTCGGCCTGGTCCGCCACCTGTGGCGTCGCGCGGGCGTCACCGGCGCCGGGATGGGCACGCCCGGCTACATGGCGCCCGAGCAGGTGCGGTGCGAGCCGACGGTCGGGCCGCCCGCCGACGTGTTCGCGCTCGGCTGCGTGCTGTTCCGCGCCGTGACCGGCCGGGGCGCGTTCGACGGCGAGCTGCCCGAGGCGGTGCTCGCCAAGATCGCCCTGCTCGACGAGCCGCCGCGCGCCGCCGCCCACGCCCCGGTCCCGCCGGTCGTCGACGCGCTGCTCGCCTCCATGATGGCGCGCGACCCGGCGCGTCGCCCGGCCGACGGCGCCGCCGCGGCGGCCGCGATCGGCGAGGCGCTCGCCGCGCTGTCGGCCACGCACGTCCACGTCGCGCCGCCGGTGAGGCAGGCGCTGTCCTCGCGCGAGCAGCGCCCGGTCGCCGTGCTGTTCGTGGATCTGCCGCGCCCCGCGGCCGCGCCCGCCGCGCCCGAGGCCGATCCGGACGTCCGCCTCGTCCTCGACGCCGTCGAACCCGCCGGGGCGCGCGTCGCGCCGCTGCCCACCGGCACGCTCGTCGTGACGCTCGACGGCGGCGCGCTCGCCTCCGACCTGGCGGCGCGCGCCGCGCGCTGCGCCCTGGCCGTCCACGCCGCGCTCCCCGCCGCCGCGATCTCGCTCACCGCGCAGCACGCCGTGCACGACGGGCTCGGCCCCGGCGCGTCGCGGCTGTCCGCGGTGATCGACGTCGCCGCGGCGCTGCGCCGGCCCGGCCGGATCCTCGTCGACGCCCGCACCCGCGCGCTGCTGCCGCCGGCGTTCGAGCTGGTCGACGCCGAGGTCGGCGCCGCGCTGGTCGGCGAGCGAGCGGCCGCGCCGGGCGGGTCCGCGGCGGCGTCGGCCGAGCGCGCGGCCGCGCCGACGCCGTTCGTCGGCCGCCAGGCGGTGCTGCGCACCCTCGAGGCCGCGGTGGCGGGCGCGCTCGAGGAGCGCGCCGCCCACGCCGTGGTCGTCGTCGGTGAGGCCGGCGTCGGCAAGTCGCGGCTGCGCGCCGAGCTGCTGTCCGCGATCCGGACGGCGCACCCGGACGCGGCGATCGCCACGGCGGCCGGCGACGCGCTGCGCGGCGACGCGCCCGGCGGCCTGATCGCCCGCGCGCTCGCCGCGGCGCTCGCGCTCCCCGACGGCCCGGCCCCGGTTCGCCTCGCCGCGCTGCGCGCGCGCCTGGCCGCGGACGAGCCCGCCGCCGACGTCGCCCTCCGCGCCGACTTCCTCGGCGAGCTGCTCGGCCTGGCCGCGGCGCCTTCGCCCCCCTCGCCCGACGCCAGCCCGGCGCTGCGCGCCGCGCGCCAGGATCCCCGGCTGATGGCCGAGCAGCGCCGCCGCGCCGTCGAGGACACGCTCGCCGCCGCGTGCGCCCGCGCGCCGCGGCTGCTGGTGCTGGACGACCTGCACTGGGCCGACGCCGCCTCGATCGAGCTGGTCGCCGCGGCGCTCCGCCGCGCCCGCGACCTGCCGCTGGTCGTGCTCGCGTTCGCGCGGCCGGAGGTCCACGCCCGGTTCCCGCGGCTCGAGGCGGCGTGGTCGGCGCAGGCGATCAAGCTCGAGCCGCTGCGCCCGCAGGTCAGCGCGCAGCTCGTCCGCGCGTTGCTCGCCACCGCGGCGAGCGCGGCGCCCGCGCCGGTCGACGACGCGCTCGTCGCGCGGCTGGTCGAGCGCGGCGGCGGCAACCCGCTCTACCTCGGAGAGCTGGTGCGCGCCGCGGTCGCGGCCGACGCGCCGGAGCTGCCGGCGTCGGTCATCGCCTCGCTCCAGCTCCGCATCGGCGCGTGCCCGGCGCCGGCGCGGCGGGTGCTGCGGGCGGCGAGCGTGCTCGGCCGCGCGTTCTGGCCCGGCGCGGTCGCGGCGCTGCTCGGCGGGGAGCTGTCCGCCGCCGACATCGACGGCTGGCTCGACGTGCTCGTCGGCGACGGGCTGGTCGTGCGCGCCGCCGGCGCGCGCACGTTCACCCGCGCCGCGGACGGCGCGCCCGTCACCGAGCCCGAGTACGCGTTCGCCCACGACCTCGTCCGCGACGCCGCGTACGAGATGCTGACCTCCGCCGACCGCCAGGCCGGGCACCGCCTCGCCGGCGAGTGGCTGGCGGACCACGGCGAGCCCGACCCGGCCGTGCTCGCCGAGCACTTCGCCGGCGGCGGCGCGGTCGCGCAGGCCGTGGGCTGGTTCGAGCGCGCCGCGGCGGCGGCGCTCGCCGCCGGCGACCGCGACGTCGCCGCCGTGCGCAAGGCCGCGACGTGGTACCGCCGCGCCGGCGAGACCTGCGCCGCGGTCTACGCCGACGATCCGGCGCGCGCGCACCTCGAGCGCGCCGTCGCGCTGTGGACGCCGCTCGATCCAGTCGAGGCCGCCCGCGCGCGCCTTGCCCTCGCGCGGGTGCTCGAGCGCGCCGGCGACCGCGACCGCGCCCTCGCCGAGCTGGCAGCGGCCGCGCCGGGCGCCGACGTGGGCGACACGGAGCTGCGGGTCGAGCTGCTGCTGGAGCAGGCCGCGGTCGAGGGGCGGTCGGGCCGGGACGGCGCGCTCGAGCGCGCGCGCGGGCACGCCGAGCGCGCGGCGGCGGCGGCGGCGGCGGCGGGGCGGGCGAGCCTGCAGGCGAGGGCGTTCGTCCAGCTCTCCGCGTCGTACACGAGCGACGGCAGCCCCGCGGCGGCGCGGCGCGCGCGCTCGCTCGCCGAGCAGGCGCTCGCGCTGGCGGACAACCCTGGCGTGCGCGCCGCCGCGCTGTGGCGTCTGGGCAACGCCGCGCTGATCGCCAACGACCTCGACGCGGCGGACCGCCACTACGCGCAGCTACTCGACGCGCTCGGCGACGGCGCCGAGCCGCTGCTCGAGGCGCACGCCCACGCCAACCGCGGCATGGTCGCGTTCCGTCGCTGGGATCTGACGGCCGCGATCACGTCCACCCGCCGGGCGCTCGACGCCTACGAGCGGATCGGGGCTCACACCCGGTGCCACGAGATGCGGCTGAACCTCGGCATGCTCCTGCACCTCGCCGGCGACCACGAGGGCGGTCGCCCGCAGCTCGCCGCCGCCCTCGCCGGCGCGGACGACGACTGGGTGCTCGGGTCGCTGAGCCAGGAGACCCTGTCCGACCTCGATCGCCTCGCCGGTGACGAGCCCGGCGCGCAGGCGCGGCTGCGCGACGCGCTCGCGCGGTGCGAGCGGGCGGGCGCGACCGCGCCGCAGGCGACCTACCACGGGCTGCTCGCCGAGTTGCGCTGGGCCTGCGGCGACCTCGCCGGCGCGCGCGCCGCGCTCGATCGGGCGCGCGCCCTCGCGGGCGCGCCGACCCGCAGCCACGCTGTCCTCGCCGCCTACCTCGGGCCGCCCGCCGACGCGGTCGCGGGCCTGCGCGGCTACCTCGAGCCGGCGAGCGAGACCGACCCGCAGCGTCGCGCACACGCCCAGCTCGTCCTCGCCCGCGCGAGCGCGTGGGCCGGGCAGCCGGCGCTCGCCCGCGAGGCGCTCGCGGCGGCGCGCGCGACGCTCGCCGCCACGGCGGTGCCGCGGTTCGACCTGCCGATCACGTGCCTGGCGAGCGCGCTGGACGGCGCGCTCGACGACGCGCTCGACGCGCTGTCCGGGACCCGGACGTGGTGCGCGCCGCACGAGCGCGCCGAGGCCGCGCTCGACGTCGGCGAGGCGCTGCGCGATCGCCTCGGCGCCGCGCCGCCGCCGCCGGGCGTCGTCGAGGCGATCGACCGTTACCTCGCGCTGACGACCGATCTCGCGCACGCGGGGCTCCGGCCGCGCCTCGACGCGCTGCGCGCGGAGCTCGCCGCGGCGCGCGCCGGTGGCGACCGCGCGCCGGGGCTCGCGGCCGACGGGCGTGACGCGCCCGGCGCGCGCGTGGCCGACCCGGCGCCGCCGACGCTGCCGTCGGACGGCGTCACGGCGAGCCCGTCCATGGGCGGGGCCGGCGGGGCCGGCCGCGCCGCGGACGACGCGACCGGCGCGGTCGTCGCCGGGCGCTACCACCTGCACCGGCGGATCGGCGCGGGCGGCATGGCCGAGGTGTTCGTCGCCAGCGCGATCGGCGCGGCCGGGTTCGCCCGGCCGGTCGCGGTCAAGCGCGTGCTCCCCGGGCTCGACGCCGACCCGCGGTTCGCCCGGCTGTTCGCCGACGAGGCGCGGCTGTCCGGGCGGCTGCGTCACCCCGGCATCGTCTCGGTGCTCGACGTCGATCGCGACCAGCACGGGCGGATGTACCTGGTGATGGAGCTGGTCGAGGGCAAGGACCTGCGCGCCCTGATGGACACCGGGCCGCTGCCGGTCGCGGTCGCCGTCCACGTCGTCGCCGAGGTCCTGCGCGCGCTCGCGTTCGCGCACGCGCTCACCGACGAGGCAGGGCCGTGTGGCGTGGTCCACCGCGACGTGACGCCGCACAACATCCTGCTGTCGTGGCACGGCGAGGTGAAGCTGTCGGACTTCGGCATCGCGCGCGCGCTGCGCCGCGACCCCGCGGAGGTGTCGCGCGCGCTGCGCGGCAAGCCGCCGTACATGGCGCCCGAGCAGGTGCTCGCGCCCGAGGCGGTCGACGCGCGCGCCGACGTGTTCGGCGCCGGCGCGGTGCTCTACGAGCTGTTGACCACGCGGCGCGTCTACCAGGGCCGCACCACCGACGAGGTGCTCGCCGACGTCGCCGCGGTCGGTCGCGGCTGGCGCCCGATCACGCCGGTCGCGGTGCTCGCGCCCGACGTGCCGCCGTCGCTCGCCGCCGCGACGCTCGCGCTGGTCGCGCCGTCGCGCGATGACCGGCCGGCCACCGCGCTCGCCGCGCTCGCGCTGGTCGAGGACGCGCTCGTGTTGACTCCACCCGTCGCGCCCGGCGCCGCGCTCGTGCGCGCCGCGCTCGCCGCGCGCTTCCCGACCGAGGCGCCGCGCGCGGTCGAGCTCGCCGCCGACGCGCTCGCGCCGCGCGCGCCCGATCTCGCGGCGGTGATGTCCGCCGAGACGCGCACGATCGATCCCGCCGCGGTCACCGCGGAGTCGCTCGATCGTGACGACGATCGCTGACGCGCGGGTCAGCGCGCGCGCGCACCACCGACGATGGTCAGCATCGCGCCGAGTGCGATATGTCGGGCTGCGACGCGCTGTCACTTCAATGCGCGCACGTCGCGTGAGGTCGGCTCCGCTGGCGGTGAACACCGTACGGTCGCCTACCCATGTTTCAAGTATAGAAAATCATTGAAGAAATATCGTTGCGCGTGCCGGGCGGGTGAGTACAGTGAGGGAGCCTGGCCGGCCTCACCCCCGAGGCGGCCCCACCAGGAGGAAGCACATGAACCGCTCCATCAAGCCCGCCGTTGCCCCCAAGTCCGACAAGAAGATCTTCGGCCTGAACAAGAGCGAGCTGAAGCTGGTGGCGGGTGGTGGTGGGGTGATCGTCGAGAAGCCGGTGCCGCCGCTGCCTCCGCCGTCGAACCCTTGAATCAGGGTACGACTCGAAGTCTTCTCAGTGAACGCGTCCATGGGTGTTCACTGAGTCGTTCGCGGTATTCGACTGGCAAGCGCTCAGTCAGTCTCTCGAGGTCGTGGCGAGCGTGATCGAGCATCGCTTGAGATCGCTCCCTGTCGCCGAGTCTCGCTGCCAGGATTGATCTCAGCTCCTCGACGTGATGACGGACGCCGCGATGGGCGATCTCGCTCGTCAGCGCCAGGTAGCGTCGAATCAGGTCCGCTGACGGAGTGCTTGCAGCAAGGGCGTCACCGACGTCCACGGCCATCTCTGCGCGCTCGTGAGGGGCGCAGGATGTCTGCGACTGCAGCAGTCCGTCGACGGCACCCGTGAGGTCGTTGCGAAGAACTCGCTGTAGGACATCGATGGGAAGCTGGTAGCGTTCCACCTTCGTTCCCTGCAGCGTTCTCTGCGCGTCCGCGAGTAGCCACTTCGATTCCTCGGGTTGCTCCAACCATAGGTGCGCGCGAGCGAGTCCTACCTGCGCGATCGATCTGCGCTGGGGATCGGTTTCCAGCTCGACGAAAGGCGTGAGGAGCTCGATGGCCTCCTCGAGTGGACCGAGGTGGAGGAGGACCAAAGGATGGCTCAGCGTGAGGGCGCCGGACACGCTCGCGGCACGCTCGAGCGCAGCGATGGCTGCGGCGAAGTCGCCGGCCGCCCACAGCGATTCAGCCAGCATGCCGAGGTACAAGGCCTGCTTGGCGGGGACTCCGACCGTCCCGCATGTCGCCGCCGCCGCCGAAAGGCGGTGTTGCGCCCGCGCCTCCTTGCCGCCCAGGCGATCAATGTCAGCGAGCGTCTCCTGACACAGCGTGGAAAGGACCCAGTCTCCACCCGACTGCGCCAGTGTGCTCGTGAGGAGCATGCGACCTCGTGATGTGTCACCGCGCAGGTGCGTGAACATGCCGAGGTTGAGCGTCATCTCCTGGATTCGAGTGTGGTGACCGAGTCGTTCGTAGATCGATAGCGCGATGCGCGAGCGCTCGATCGCTTCCTCGAGCCGCCATCGTCGAAATGCCACCATGCCCAAGTTGGCCGTGCAGTGCGCGGTTGTTAGATCGTCGCGGATGCTCTCCGCGGCCGTCACCGCGTCGCCGTAGAGCCTCGCAGCGGCATCCAGGTCATTGCCGACGAGCATCGCGTTCCCGAGCTTCCACAGCGCGAACGCGAGGAGGCCGCGATCGTCGCACAGGCTGAGCGCACGCTGCGCGAGCTCGCTCGCACGGCGACCCGCTTCGGCAGACCCCTGGCGTACGTAGGTGCCGGCGACCGCCAGCATCGCCTTCGCCTCCAGCGCCCGCCCGCCCCGCCGCTTCGCGATCTCCAGCGCCTCCTCGGCGATCGCCCGCGCCTCGTCGGTCGCGCCCTCCTTCCCCGTCCGCGCCACCATCGACGCCTTCGCCAGCAGCACGTCCACCCGCAGCTCCGCGCTGCCCTCGCGCGCGCCCTCCACCGCGGCGGCCAGCTCGGCGAGCGCGAGGTCGCGGTCGCCGGCGCGCTCGAGGACGTGGGACAGGGCGAGGCGGGTGCGCGCGGCCTCGGCGGGATCGAGCGGGGTCCACAGGGCGACGGCGCGCTCGAGGTGGATCCGCGCGAGGTCGTTGACGTGGGCGGCGGCGCAGGTCTCGCCGGCGCGGCGGTACCAGGTCGCGGCCTTGCGCACGGCGGCGACGTCGCCGGCGCCGGCGGCGAGGGCGTCCTCGGCCGCCTTCTCGAACCACGACACGGCCTGCTCGGTCGCGCCGCCGCCGGCGAAGTGCTCGGCGAGCACCGACGGATCCGACTCGCCGTGCTCGGCGAGCCACTCGCCGGCGAGGCGGTGGCCGGCCTGGCGGTCCGACGGCGTCAGCATCTGGTACGCGGCGTCGCGCAGCAGATCATGCGCGAACGCGTACTCCTCCTCGCCGGGGAACGCGCGCGAGTCGGCGCGGCGGACGAGCAGCTCGTCCTTGACCAGCAGCTCGAGCCAGCCGTCGATCTCGATCGCCGCCATCTCCTCGCCGAGCAGCGCCGCGACCGCGCCGGTCCAGAACACGCGGCCGAGCACGCTGGCGGCGCGCAAGACCAGCCGCGCCTGCGCCGGGCGCGCGCCGATGCGCAGCTGCAGCGACGCGACGACCGACTGGGGCAGGCTGTGCGCCTCGGTCGACGCCGCGGCGCGCACCAGCTCCTCGAGGTAGAACGGGCTGCCGCCGGCGCGCTCGACCAGCTGGCGGACCAGCGCGTCGTCGGTGCCGGGGCCGAGGATCTCGCGCACGAGCTGCGCGCACGCCTGCGGGCGCAGCGGCTCGAGCTTGAGCGCCTGCGCCGGCCACGACTCCTCGAGCCGCGGGAACCGCGTCTGCACCTCGGGCCGCCCGAACCCCAGGATCACCAGCGGCAGGTCGCGCGCGCGCTTCATCGTCGCGGCGAGCAGCTCGATCGACGCGACGTCGGCCCAGTGCAGGTCGTCGAGCACCAGCAGCAGCGGCCCGCGCGCGCACGTCGCTGCGACCCAGTCCTCGACCGCGCGGCGCTGCTGGTCGGCCATCAGCTTCGGGTCCTGGCGCGCGGCGCGCAGCGGCGGGCTCTCCTCGGACAGGGGCGGCGCGCCGAGCAGCTCGCCGAGGAAGTCGACCATCCGCGCCAGCGGCGTCGCGGCGCCGGCGGCGGTCGTCTCGGCGGCGTCGCCGCCCGCCTCGCTGACGAGCGCGGCGACCCGCGCGTGGAGCGCGGCGCGGCGCGTCGCCGCCGGCCCCTCGGGCAGGCCGAGTGCGCCGGCGATCGCGCGCGCGACCAGGCCGCCGGGCGCGCCGGTGCGCTGCGCTTCACCGGCCGCCTCGACGATCGCGACGCGCGGGTGCGTCGTCCGGATCGCGGACAGCAGCTCCGCGCGCAGGCGCGACTTGCCGGCGCCGGCGTCGCCGACGACGAGCATGGCGTGGGCGGTGCGGTCCTCGAACGCGCCCTCGACCGCGGCGTCGAGCTGGCGCAGCACCGCCTGGCGGCCGACGAACGGGGTCGGCCGGCCGAGCACGGTGCGCGCGACGGTCTCCTGCGCCCGCTCCGCCACCAGCACCAGGCCGCCGTCGCCGGTGACGACCTCGAAGTGCTCGGGGAGCAGCTCGCGGGTGCGGGCGTCGATGTGGATCTGGCGGGCGCGCCGCATCGCCGCGGCGCCGTCGACCAGCGCCTCGGCGCCGCGCCGGCCCTCGACCACCGCGTGCTGCGTCGTCAGCGACACGCCGGCGCCCGGCATCACGGCGCGCACGGCGAGCGCGCAGCGCGCGGCGCGGATCGCCAGGTCGGTCGCGACCGCGCCGCCCTGGAGCGTGATCACCAGCGTGCCGTGGGCGAGCGGGACGACCCGGCCGCCGAGCGGCTCGACGGTCTGGCGGATGAGCTGGACCGCCGGGTCGACGTCGGGGCGCAGCGACAGCTCGCCCGAGGCGGCGCGGGCGGGGACGTCGACCTGCACCGTCGGCGCGACCGCCTCGGCGCCGCGGTCGAACGGGGTGGCGCGCTTGCGCCGGCGGTCGAGGTCGACGAACAGCACCGCGACCGGGCGCTGCTCGCTCGCGGTCAGCGCCTGCGGCACCGCGAACGCGACGCTGCCCTCGGCGCCGGTGAGCGCGGCGCGCGCGGCGCGCAGCGCGGCGGCGGCGGCGGTGCCGTCGGCGGGGCGCTGCGCCGGGTCCTTGGCCATCAGGTGCGCGATCAGGTCGTCGACGATCGCGGGCACCGCGGCGCGCTCGGCGACGCGCGGCGGCTCGTGGAACATGGCGATCTTGGCGAGCACGGCCTCGGCCTGCTCGCCGTCGAACGCCATCTGGCCGACGAGGCAGCGGTAGAGCACGCAGCCGAGCGCGAACACGTCGGCGGGCGGGCCGACGTCGCGCTCGCACCGCACCTGCTCGGGCGCCATGTAGTTGGGCGTGCCCATGCCGGCGCCGGTGACGGTGACCTGGCGCCACAGGTTGCGGACCAGGCCGAAGTCGAGCAGCTTGGCCGCGTCGACCCGGCCGCCGACGAGGAACACGTTGCCCGGCTTGATGTCGCGGTGGACCAGGCCGCGCTTGTGGGCGGCGCCGGCGGCCTCGGCGATGCGCGCGCCCAGGCGCAGCGCCTCGTCGACGGTCATCGCGTGCTTCTTGAGCCAGGCGGCGAGGGTGACGCCGTCGAGCCACTCCATCGCGAGGTAGGCGCCGAACAGCGGCGCGACGCCGTGCGCGACGTGGCGGACGACGGCGGGGTGATCGAGCGAGATCAGCGCGCGCGCCTCGACCTCGAACCGCTCGACCAGGTCCGCGTCGTCGCCGATCAGGATCTTGAGCGCGACCGGGCGGTCGGTCGCGCGGTCGTGCGCGCGGTAGACCTCACCCATCCCGCCGCGCGCGACGAAGCGCTCGACCACGAACCGGTCGTCGATGACGTCGCCGGTGTGCACGTGCGCCGCGATTGTAAACCAGGCGGTGGTAGCGTCGAGGCATGGGGAACGCGCAAGGGATCGTGCGCGCCGTCGGGCTTTGTCTCGGCGGCGCGCTTGCGATGGGCCTGACACTTCCGGCGCGCGCCGATGTCAGCGAGCCGGTGCGGGACGATGTGATCGAGGCGGCGCGCGCGCTCGGGCCGGCGGCGACGATCGCCGAGGCGTGCGCGATGGAGACGGAGTCGCCTCGGCAGGCGGAGGAGAGCGACGAGGGCTTCTGCGCGGTGGAGGCGAAGGGTAAGGAGGCGAAAAAGGTGAAGGCGGCGCTGAAGGCGGCGAAGCGGAAGAAGCGCGGGCCCTGGCCGTGGGAGGACCTGGCGCTGGTGTCGCGCGACAGCGACGGCCCGGCGGGGACGCGGCTGGCGATGAAGGTCGGCGGGCAGTGGTACGCGGCGTGGCTGGCGACGTGGAGCATGGACGGCGCCGACCACGGCGGCTTCGCGTTGAAGTCGATCGCGATCAAGGACGTGGTGCCGGGCGGGGCGCCGGAGATCGTGATCGTGGGGCGGTGGGACGAGCTGGGCGAGTCGCACAGCTACGAGACGCACGGCACGATGCGCGACGGGCTGTGGGTGTGCGGCGTCGGGGCGTCGGGCGCGCCGAGCTGCGCGTTCGTCTACCTCGGCGAGTCGTTCACGCCGCACGCGTACAGCGCGTCGCCGTCGTGGAAGCTGCGGCTGAGCTACAAGTTCGACAAGCAGGGGCGCGTGGTGCGCAAGGTGAAGGGCAAGTTCCCGAAGGACCGCCCGCGCGACGAGGGCGAGGACGTGGCCGACCTGCCGAAGCGTGGCGCGTACGAGAACACGCGCACGCTGGTGTTCCCGTAGGGAGCGTGTGCTCCGGCGCGCACGGCGCGCGGCGCGGGTGGCGGGTGGCGGGTGCGCCGATCGCGGCGGTGATGCGGAGTGCTCGCCGCGGACGTCACAAGGGCCGCTCGTCCTGAGCCTCTCACCGACGTCGTCGGAGATTGCCGTCTGACGAACAGGTCCGTTCCGCTCACCCTGAGCGGAGATGCCGTCTGACGAACAGGTCCGTTCCGCTCACCCTGAGCGGAGATGCCGTCTGACGAACAGGTCCGTTCCGCTCACCCTGAGC
>WYBA01000321.1 GCA_011526095.1 Myxococcales bacterium
GCACGCGGCCCACGGGCGGGCGCGGCTGCGCGCCGCCGAGGCCGAGCGGGCGCGGGCGCGGGCGCGGGTCGACGAGGCCGCGGCGGACGTGGCCGAGGCCCGGCGCGCGCACGCCGGCGCGCGCGCCGAGGAGCAGGTCGTCGAGCGCCACCACGAGCGGTGGACCGACGACGCGCGCCGCAAGCGCGAGCGGCGCGAGGACGATCCCTAGACGTCGTCAGACGTCGTCAGACGTCGTCGCCGGCCTTGACGATCTCGGCGATGAAGTTCGTGCGGATCCGGATCAGGCTGCCGAAGTCCATGAACGCGCGGACCGTGGCGTCGAGCCCGCTGCCCGTCGGCACGCCGCCCTCGATCTCCTCCTCGCTCATGTCGAGGACCTTGATCTTGCCGGGCAGGGCCCTGGTGTCGTCTTCGGCCTTGCTCCCGCGCTGCGCGGCGGCGGTCGAGGCGGTGACGGCGACGAGGGCGAGGGCGACCAGGATCTGCTTCATGCCCCCGTAGACAGAGCCGCCGCCCCGCGGTTGCATCGTGTGGAAGGCCGCGGATTCGCTGGTCTGCTAGGATGACCGCGTCGTGCGCACCTGGGCCCTCCTCGCCGCCGTCGTCGCCTTCGCCGGCTGCACCGAGCCGCGCAGTAAGCGCTGCTCCGACGTGTGCGCCCGCGAGGCCGCGTGCCGCGAGGAGACCGAGGCCGAGGACAACTTCGACGAGGGCGAGTGCGTCGACGCGTGCGCCGCGCTCGAGCGCGACACCCACACCGAGGGCCACGTCGCCGCCCACGCCGACTGCGTCCGCACCGCCGCCGACTGCGCCGCGGTCATCGCCTGCCCCTAGGTTCCCCTGGCTCGCCCCGCCGGCGCCTCATGGGACGTCCGCGCGCCATCGAGGGACGTCAGCGCGCGGCGCGCCCACCCGCGCGCGAGGCAGCCGCGCGCGTCCGCGGTCTCCCGGATCGTCGCTCGCGGGAGGCGTCGTCGCCGCCGTCCGCGTCCTCACTGCTTGAGCAGGAACAGGTAGGGCGTGCCCGCGACCGCGTACGCCGCGGCGTTCGTTGAGCTTGAGGCGCGGACGAGCGGTGCGGTTCATCGGGAGGCTCCAGACGGACCGGGGGACTCGCACTCCAGAGAATCGCGCGCGCCAGGGGAAGCCCGCCGCGCGCCTCGTCGCTGGCAGGAAACGGCAGCGCGTCAGTCCTTGCGCGTCTGCGGGTCGAGCGCGTCGCGCAGGCCGTCGCCGAGGAAGTTGAGCGCGAAGATCGTCGAGGCCATGACCACCGCGGGCCCGATCAGCAGCCACGGGTAGACGACCATCTTCTCGGCGCCCTCGGCGACGAGCGTGCCCCACGACGCCTCGGGCGCCTGCACGCCGAGGCCGAGGAAGCTGAGGAACGCCTCGGTGAGCATGACGTGCGGCAGCTGCAACGTCGCGTACACGATGATCGGCCCGAGCGTGTTCGGGATCAGGTGGCGCGCGACGATCCGGCCCGGGCCGGCGCCGAGCGCGCGCGCGGCCTCGACGAACTCGCGGTGGCGCAGCGACATCACCTGGCCGCGGACGATCCGCGCCATCGTCATCCAGTTGATCGCGCCGATCAGCGCGAACAGCACGACGAGGCTCTTGGTCTGCAGCACCGACATCAGCACGATCACGAACACGACGACCGGGAAGCCGTAGAGCACGTCGACCACGCGCATCATCGCCTCGTCGGTGCGCCCGCCGACGAACCCGGCCGTCGAGCCCCAGGTCACGCCGACGACGAGCGCGACCGCGGTCGCGGTGAACGCGACGATCAGCGCGAGCCGCCCGCCCATCATCGTGCGCACGAGCATGTCGCGGCCGAGCGGATCGGTGCCGAACCAGTGCCGCCAGCTCGGGCCCTGCGCGCCGTGGTCGATGTCCTGCGTCGTCGCGTCGAGGCCGCCGACCGCCGCCGCGATCCACGGGCCGACGACGCAGAACACCAGCATCACCGCGATGTAGACGCCGGCGCCCACGGCCATCCTGTTGCGGCGCAGCCGGCGCCACGCGTCGGCCCACAGCGAGCGCCCGGCGGGCGCCTCGACGCGGGCGGGTGCGGTCGTCGCCACCATCACCGCTTGTCCCGGATGCGCGGGTCGATCACGCCGTAGGCGATGTCGACCGCGAGGTTGAGCAGCACGAGGAACGTCGCGTAGAACACGAGCACGCCGGTGAGCACGGGGTAGTCGCGGTCCTGGATCGACGCGACGAACGAGTAGCCGAGCCCCGGGATCTGGAACACCTTCTCGACGACGAACGAGCCGGAGATCAACCCGGCCGTCGCCGGCCCGAGGTAGGTCACGACCGGGATCAGCCCCAGGCGCAGCCCGTGCTTCCACACCACCGCGCGCTCGCTCACGCCCTTGGCGCGCGCGGTGCGGATGTAGTCCTGGCGCAGCGTCTCGAGCATGCCCGAGCGGGTGAGCCGCGCGATCGTCCCCATGTAGATGAGGCCGAGCGTCGCCGCGGGCAGGATGTACGAGCTGAACCCCTCGGCGCGCGCCGGCGGCAGCCAGAACAGCCCGAGCGCGAACACCATGATCAAGACCGGGCCGAGCACGAACGACGGCACCGAGATCCCGATCAGGCTGATCGTCATCGCCGCGTGATCGCCGAGCCGGTTCTGGCGGTGCGCCGCGAGCACGCCGAGCAGCACGCCGAGCGTGATCGCGATCGTCAGCGCGAACACGCCGAGCCGCGCGCTGTACGGCGCGTGGTTGCGGATGATCTCGCCCACGGTCTGCTGGCGCTTCATCGAGTGGCCGAAGTCGAACCGCGCGACGCCGGCGAGGAACCGCCCGTACTGGACGAGCACCGGCTCGTTCAGGTGGTAGCGCTCCTCGATGTTGCGCATCACCTCGGGCGGCGCGGCGCGCTCCTCGTCGAACGGCCCGCCCGGCGCCGCGCGCAGCGCGAAGAACGACACGGTCGCGACCGCCCACAGCACGACGACGCCCATCGCCAGGCGGCCGACGATCAGCCGGATCACGGCGCCGGCCTCCCGTCGGGCCCGTCGCCCTGGCGCCACGTCGGGTCGAGCCACGCCTCGTGCAGCGGCGGCTGGTCGGGGAAGTTCGGCGACAGGTCCCGCACGTACGGCTTCTGCATGTTGAGCTGGACGTAGACGTAGAGCGGGATGATCGGCGCGTCCTCGATCATGATGCGCTCGGCCTCGCGGAGCTTGACCAGGCGCGCCTTGCGATCGCGGATCGGCTTGACCTCCGCCATCGCCGCCTCGAACGCGGGGTTGCACCACCGCGCGCGGTTGTTCGGGCTGTCGCACTGGAACATCGGCAGGAACTCGGCCTCGGCGTCGGGGAAGTTGCCGATCCAGCCGAACCGGGCGGTCTGGTAGCGGCCGCCCTTGGTGTCGGACAGGAACGTCTTCCACTCCTGGACCTCGAGCGTCACCGAGATCCCCAGGACCTGCTGCCACTGCGCCTGGAGGTACTCGGCGATCAGCTTGTGGCCCTCGTTGCCCTGGTTGAACTTGAACGTGATCGACGACGGGAAGGCGTCGCCCAGCTCCTGGCGCGCCAGCTCGAGCTCGGCGCGCGCCTTCTCGGGATCGAAGTCGAGCCCGGGCGGCGGCACGTAGCACAGCTCGCCGGTGATCATCAGCATCGCGACGCCGGGGGTGTCGCGGGTGACGCCGCACAGCGCGAGGTCGGCGTCGGACAGCTGCGCGATCGGCACGCCGGGGGTGAACTGCGCGGTCGGGACCTGACCGCCGTGGAGGAACTTGGGGATCTGGGTGCGATCGATCGCGTACGCGAGCGCGCGCCGGAAGTGCCGGCTGGGGAACACCTCGGTGTGCGTGATCGTCATGTAGATGCCGAGGTACGGGTTGATCTCGAAGTCCTTGTAGCGGCCCTTGAGCTTGCGCACGTACGACGCGGGGACGTGGTTGGCGGTGAGCGCGTCGCACCCGCCGGTGAAGTAGAAGTTGGTCGCGGCGGACTGGTCGTCCATCGCGAAGATCGTGAGGCGGTCGAGCTTGACCTCGTCCTGGTTCCAGTACGTCGGCGAGCGCGCCAGCTCGATCCGGTCGCGCTGCCTCCACGCCACCAGCCGCATCGGGCCCGAGGTCACGATGTGCGCGACGTCGGTCCACCGCCGCGGCCAGCGCGACACCGCCTCGCGCGGCGTCGGGCGCAGCACGCGGTTGTTGCTGATCGACACGAACCACGGCGTCGGGTGCGTCGTCTCGAACGCGATCGTGTGGTCGTCGAGCACGCGGACGCCGAGCACCTCGGGCAGCATCAGCACGTCGGCGCCGGCGACGTCGACCGCGGGGCGCGGCGGGTCGGGCGTCTCGAGCTGCGCCTGCGTCAGCGCCACGCCCGGCGTGTGGCGCGGCGCGACGACGCGCACGCGGTACGTGACGCCGGCGTGCGGCGCGACGTCGAGCTCGGCGTACGGCACCCAGCCGTACACGCCGTCGCCGCGGTTGAAGTGGACGTAGGCCCAGGTGTCCCGGCCGGGGCGGAGCGGGTCGCCGGACAGCTCGACGATCGTGACGTCGGCGCCGGCGGGGACCGTGGCGTAGGCGTCGGCGACGGGCGCGCCGAGGTCGCGCAGCGCCAGCGGCGCCGAGCCGCGCCGGACGTTGGCGTCGGGCGGCGAGGTGTCGGCGGCGTTCCACGCGGCGGCGGTCTTGCCGTCGACCGCGAGCACCTCGACGACGTCGCCGGCGCGCAGCCCGGCGGTGTCGCGCAGCACCATCCGCGCGGCGCCGCGGTTGTAGAGCAGCGCGTTCTTCAGCGGCTCGAGCCCGTCGGCGTTCACCGACGCCGTCGACGGGTGGAGGACGCGGATCACCTGGTAGCGGACGTCGTGCGCGGTGATCGGGCGGCCGTTCGACCACCGCCCCTTGTCGTGCAGGTGGAACGTGAACCGGCGGACGTCGTCGGAGACGTCCCAGTGGGTGGCGAGGCTGGGCTCGGGCAGGCCGTTCTGGTCGTAGTCGGTGAGCCCGTCGAACAGCGCGTAGACCGGCTTCATCGCGGTCGTGCTCGACACCGTCGCCGGGTCGAGGCCCTCGGGCTCGCCCGAGTTGCAGAACCGCAGGTGGCGCGGTCGGTCCGACACGTCCGGCACCTGGCCGAAGTACTCGGTGTCGGGCAGGCCGCAGGCGCACGCGAGCGCCGCGGCCGCGAGGGCCGCCGCGGTGGTCGAGCGCGCGCGCGGGACGGTCACGCCGACGTCACTTCGCCGCGCCGAGCTGGTAGACGCACGCGCCGTCCTTGGGGCACGCGCGCGGGAACGGGCTGACGTCGACGACCTTCCACACCGTCGCGCGGTAGGCGTCGTCGAGCTTCTGCGTCACCTGGGTCGTGCCGGCGGGGAACGTCGCGACGACCAGCGGCAGGCCGGCGGGCGTGCCGTTCTGCGCGCGCGCCTCGAGCACGACCTCGAACGCGACGTCGGCGACGGCGGCGTCGCGCTCGACCTGGAGGATCGCCGGCATCGTCGGCGCGGGGCGCGTCGCGACCGCGCCGGCCGGGGCGGCGGGCGCGCCGGCGGCGGGCGTACCGTCCGGCGACGCCGGCGGCGCGGGCGGCGGCTCGGGCAGCGCGTCC
>WYBA01000035.1 GCA_011526095.1 Myxococcales bacterium
GCGCTCGCGTCGTCGACGAGCGGCGGCACCCGGACGACGACGCGCCCCCCGGGCTCGACGACGCCGGCGAGCGCGGTCGCGAACCCCTTGCGGGTCGACGCGCTCGCGCGCCGCCGCGCGGGGCGCGGCGCGTCGGCGCGCGGCTCCTCCGCGTCGTCGACGCGCGCGCGGCGGTCATCACGCGGCGCGCGCGGCTCGGTCGTCCAGGCCACGTGCATGCGCTCGGTCCTCGTCATGTGCGTCTCCCGGGGCGACGAGCGGCGAGCTCGTCGGTCTGCCGTTGCTCGGCGCGCGCGACGCCGAGCAACTGCTCGGCCTGCCAGCGCTCGAGGTGGGTCTCGGCCACGCGCAGGTCGCGCTCGCCCTGCGCCACCGCCTCCCGCGCCCGCGCCGCCGCCGCCTCCCGCCCCCGCGTCGCCTCCCGCGCCGCCGCGATCGCGGCGTGCGCCCGCGCCCGCTCGGCGGCGAACAGGTCGAGCGTCCGTGCGGCGTCCTGCGCGAGCCGCGCGGGCAGCGCCGCGTCGAGCGCGTCGAGCGCATCGCCCTCGCTCACCAGATCCCGCGCCGCGGCGTCCCGCGCGAGCTCGGCCGCGGCGAGCAGCGCCGCGGCGCGGTCGCGCTGTTGCTGGCGCAGGCCCATCAGGCGCCCGAGCGCGCGCTTGCCAGCGCGGGTCATCGCCCCCCTCCGGCGCCGAGCGCGTCGCGCAGCGCCGCCACCGCGGCGCCGTCGCGGACCACCTCGTCGACGCGCTGGCGGCTCCACGCGTCGAGGCGCGCGCCGACCGCGAGCGCCTCGTCCGACGCCGGGTTCGAGCCCGGCACGTACGCGCCGAGCGCGCGCAGCTCGTCGACGTCACGCCGCGCCGCGAGCGCCCGGCGCGCGCGCTGCGCCAGCTCGAGCTCGTCGGGCGTCTGGACCTTGTGCGCGACACGCGAGGCGCTGGCGAGCACGTCGACGGCCGGGAAGTGGCCGCGCGCCGCGAGCTCGCGCGACAGCACGACGTGCCCGTCGAGCAGCGACCGCGCCGAGTCCGCGACCGGATCGGACAGATCGTCCCCTTCGACGAGCACGGTGTAGATCGCCGTGATCGCGCCGCCGTGCGCGAGCGGCGCCACGCGCTCGAGCAGCCGCGGCAGCGCCGCGAACACGCTCGGCGGATAGCCCTTCGTCGCCGGCGGCTCCCCGGCCGACAGCCCGACCTCGCGCAGCGCCATCGCGTAGCGCGTCAGCGAGTCGATGATCAGCAGCACGTCGCGCCCCTGCTCGCGGAAGTGCTCGGCGACCGCGGTCGCGGCCAGGGCGCCGCGCACGCGCTCCATCGGCGATCGATCCGACGTCGCGACGACGAACACGCCGTGCTCGCCGAGGTCGTCGGCCATCGCGTCGGCGACCTCGCAGCCGCGCTCACCGATCAGGCCGACCACGACGACGTCGGCCTGTGACCGCTGCAGGATCATGCGCATCAACATCGTCTTGCCGACGCCGGCGCCGGCGAAGATGCCCACGCGCTGGCCGCGGCCGAACGTCAACAGGCCGTCGATCACGCGCACGCCGGTGTCGAACCGCTCGCGGATCGGCAGGCGCTCCGGCAGCAGCGGCGCCCGGGCGTCGAGCGGCGCCGCTCCCGCGCACGCCAGCGCGCCCCCCCCGTCGAGGGGCTGCCCGAATGGATCGACGACGCGCCCCAGCATCGCGTCCCCGACGGGGATCGCGGCGGCGCGGCCGGTCGGCGCCACCCGCGCCCCCGGGCCCAGCCCCGCGACCGCGCCCATCGGCATCACGAGCGCGAGGTCCCCGTCGAACCCGACGACCGCGCCGGCGAGGACGCCGTCGTCGCCGTGGATCTCGACGCCGTCGCCGACGCGCGCGCCGGTCAGCGTCGCCCCGATCAGCAGGCCCTCCACCCGGACGACCTTGCCGACGACGCGCGGCGCGCCGACGCCGCGCAGCGCGCGCCGGACGTGCGCCAGCCCACCCGCGCCGATCACGGCGTGACCTCCGGCGTGGGCGATGCGAGGGCGCCGCCGGCGTCGAGCTCCGCGTCGGAAGGAGCGGGCGCCGACCGCAGCGCCGCCACCATCGCCGCGCGGACCGCGTCGACGCGCGCTTCGATCGAGGCGTCGATGATCCGCCGCGTGGTCTCGACGATGCAACCGCCGGCCGCGAGCGCCGGGTCCTCGACGAGGCGCACGCCCTGGAACCGCTCCGGCTGGTGGGCCAGGATCCACGCCAGGTCGTCGCGCGACACGCGCACGCGCGGTCCCTCGTCGTCGGGAATCCCGGCGAGGTGCTCGGCGAGCTGCGCGCACAGGTGCTCCCGATCGACCGACACCTCGCGACCGACGAGCTCGCGCGCCGCGATCAGCGCGAGCTCGACGATCTCGTGGGGCGAGGGCCGCGCCACCCGCCGCGCGACCTCGCCGAGCCGCGCCAGGCTATCGGCCAGCCGCGCCTGCATCGCCTGGACCTGCGCGGCGGCCGCCTGGCGACCGGCGCGCTCGCCGGTGGCGCTCGCCTCGTCCAGCGCGCGCCGCGCGTCCGCCTCCGCGTCCGCGCTCGCGCCCGCCGACGGCGGGACCGCCGCGGGAGGCGTCGCCGCGGCGGGCGACGACGGCGCCGCCTCGAGCCGCGCGAGCGGCCACGCGGTCGATCCGCTGGGCGCGACGGCCGCCTCGGCCGGCGACGTCAGGAACAGCGGTCGAGGCACCCGCGGCCCCACGTCCGCCAGCGGCCGGACCTCGGCGGCGAGCGGCGCGAACAACCGCCGCGTCACAGCAGCGCCTCCGCCGCGCCGTTGCTGGGCAGCTGGAGCCGCCCCTCCGCCGCCATCTGCAGCGCGGTGTCGACGACGGTGCGCTGCGCCTTCTCGATCTCGGACAGCCGGACCGGCGGCATGTTGGCGAGGTCGTCGCGGATCTCCGCGGCGACGCGCTGCGACACCGAGCCGAGGAACAGCTCTCGCAGGCTCTCGCTCGCCTGGCGCAACGCCTGGCGGAGCGCGTCGCCCGGCACCTCGCGCATGAGCAGGCCGACCTGGCGCTTGTCGAGCCGGCCGAGATCCTCGAACGTGAACATCGCCTCGCGCAGCTTCGGCACCAGCTGGGCGCGCTCGGTGGTGAGCGCCTCGAGCAGGCGATCGGAGTCGGCCGGCGTGATCTCGTTGAGCAGCCCGGCGGCGAACGCCGTGCCGTCGAACTCCGACGACGCCGCCGGCTGGACGCCGGACTCGGCGAGCGCGCGCGCCAGGACCTCCGAGGCCGTCTCGAGCGCGCCGGCCGGCAGCTCCTCGAGCTCGCCGATGCGACCGATCAGGTCCGACTGGACCGCGGCCGGCAGCGCCAGCAGCACCTTCGCGGCCTGATCGCGCGACAGCTGGGTGAGGATGACCGCGGCGACCTGCGGGTGCTCGTCGGCGAGCATCTCCGCGAGGGTCTGCGTCCGCGCGCTGCGCAGCGCCTCGCGCGGATCGGGCGCCGCCTCGGCGGGCTGGAGCAGCCGCTGCACCTCGGCCTCGCCGATCGCGGCGGCGGCGAGCCGGCGCATGTAGTCGCTGCCCGACGGCGGCAGCGAGGGCCGCGCCATGAGGTCCGCGAACTCGCCGAACACCTGATCGAGCTGCGCGCCGGCGTCGAGGGCGAGCTCGTCGACCAGGGGGAGCAGCTGCCGCAGCTGCGCCGGCGGCAGGTGCCGCAGGATCTCCGTGGCGACCTGCTCGTCGAGGCCGAGCAGCAGGATCGCGGCCTTGTGGGGCCCGGGGAGCGAGCCGGTGGTCGTCGAGGTGGTCATGACGGGACTCCAGGGGGCGACGGGGTGGGGGCCGCGGCGGGCGCGCCGTCGGTGAGCCAGCGCGACAGCACGCGCGCGGCCTGCGCCGCGTCGGCGCGCGCCGCCTCGATCGCGCGCTCGCGCGCGGTGCGATCGGGCAGCGCCAGCGGCGACGGCGCGCCGCCGTCGAGGGAGCGCTCGAGCTGACTGACGGTGATCGGGAGCGCCGGCACGACCGCCGCGCCCTGCTGGCGGCGGCGACGGCGGCGAAGGACGAGCGCCGCGATCGCCGCGCCGACGACGAGCAGCCCGCCGCCAGCCGCGCCCGCCGCCCACATCGGCACGCCCAGCGGCAGCCCGCTGGCGCGCGCGGGCGCGGTGGTGGCGACGGCCTCCTCGGGATCGACCGTGAACGCGGTAGCGTGCACCGAGATCTTGTCGCCGCGCGCCGGGTCGAGCCCGGCCGCCTGGCGCGCCAGCTCCTCGATCTGCGCCAGCTCCTCGGCGCTGCGCGTCCCCGGCGTCCCGTCGGGGCCGCGGGGCACGTCGAGCAGGATCGCGACGCTGAGCCGCGCGAGCTGGACTTTCGGGCCGGTGGTGTTGCGGACCGTGCGCGAGACCTCGTAGTTGTGCGTCTCCTCGATGCGGACCAGGCCGGGATCGGTCGCGACGCTGGGCGCCGGCGCCCCAGGCAGGTTGCCGCGCGTCCCCGCGACGCCGCCGGCGCCCGCGCCCGGCCCCGCCCCGGCCTGCCGCTCCTCCGTCCGCGACTGGCTGCGCGGCACCGGGGTGTCGGCGTACAGCTCCTCGGTCGTCGCGACCTGGCTGTGGTCGAGCGTGGCCGTGACCGAGACGGCCACGTGGCCGGCGCCGACGATGCGCTCGAGGATCTCCTCGATCCGACGCGCGAGCGACCGCTCGAGCGACGCCTGGTCCTCGGCCCCCTCCCCGGCCCCGGCCGCGCCGTCGGGGCTCGACAGCACGTTGCCGCGCTCGTCGACGACCGTGACCCGCTCCGCGGCCATCCCGTCGACGCTGGCCGCGACCAGGTGGACGACCCCGCGCACCTGCGCCGGCGTCAGCGCCCGGCCGCGCCGCAGGCGCAGCACGACCGACGCCGCCGGGGGCTGGTCGTCGTCGCGGAACACGGAGCGATCGCCCAGCGCGAGGTGGACGCGGGCGCCGTCGACCGCGTCGAGCGACGCGATCGTCCGCGTCAGCTCGCCCTGCAGCGCCCGCCGGAAGTTCATCTGCTCGACGAAGCTCGTCGTCCCGAACGACTGCTTGTCGAACACCTCGAACCCGACGCCGCCGCCCTGCGGGATGCCGCCCTCGGCCAGCGCCAGGCGCAGCTCCAGGACGCGGTCCGCCGGGACCGAGATCGCGGTGCCGCCGGCCTCCAGCCGGTACGGGACGCCGCGCGCCTGCAGCTCGCGCACGATCTCCCCGGCGTCCTGCTGCTCGAGCCCGGCGTAGAGCACGGCGTGCCGCGTCGCGGGGCCGCGCTGCAGCCACGCCACGACGACCACCGTCGCGACGATCGCCCCGACGATCACGGCCTTGCGGCGGCGCGGCAGCTTGCCCCACACGTCGCGGGCCTGGCTGGAGAGGGTGCGGAGATCGGTGGCCATGGCGTCACACCGGCGTGTTCATCAGCTCGCGGTACGCCTCGACGGCGTGGTTCTTGAGGGTGACCGCGTAGCGCAGCGTGATCGCCGCCTGCTCCGCGGCGATCATGACCTGGTCGATCGCGACGTCCGGGTCGCCGTGCGCGAGGCGGTCGCCGAGCGCGTCGGCGCGCTGCTCGGTCGACGCCGCCGACTCGATCGCGCGGCCGAGCGTGGCGGCGAAGTCCGGCCCGGTGGCCGCGCCCGCGCCGCGCGGCGCCGCCCCGGGCGCGACGCTGGTCGCGCCGCCCGCACCGCCGACGCCCATGCCCGCCCCGGCTCGCAGCGCGTCGATCGAGCCCGCCATCACCCACCGATCCGCGTGGCGCGCTCGGCAAGCGCGACGGTCGTGTCGAGCGCGGTGACGCCGGCCTCGTAGGCCCGCGACGCGGTGATCATGTCGACCATCTCCTCGACGAGGTTGACGTTGGGGTAGGCGACGTAGCCCTGCGCGTCCGCGTCGGGGTGCCCCGGGTCGTACTCGAGGCGCGGCGGCGACGCGTCGGCCGCGATCTGCTGGACCTCGACCGCGAACACGCCCGGCTGCCCCGCCGCCCGGGACGCGACGACGACGTCGCGTCGCTGGTAGGGGCCACCGTCGAGCCCGCGGGTCGTCGTCGCGTTGGCGAGGTTCGACGACGCGACGTGCATGCGCGTGCGCTGCACGGCGAGCCCCGACGCGGTCACCTCCATCGCTCCGAAGAAGTCCCTGGACATCGTGTGCTCCTTCAGCGGCCGTCGCCGGCCGCGTAGCGCAACAGCGCGAACCGTCGCGACGCGACCTCGGCGCACGCCTGGTAGCGCACGCGGTTCGCGTCGACCTTGGCGAGCTCGCGCTCGAGCTCGACCGCGTTGCCGTCGGCGCCGGCCTCGCCGGCGTCCTCGTAGATCCGGTCCGCGCCGACGCCCGCCGCGCCGCCCGGCCCCGCGAGGTGCCCCGCGCGCGTCTGCGCCAGCCCTCCGTCGGCCGCGCCCGCCCGCGGCGGCGCGAGGTCGACCGGGCGGTAGCCTGGCGTGTCGACGTTCGCGAGGTTCCCCGCCAGCACCGCGTGACGCTCGCGGTGGTAGGCGAGCGTGCCGGCGAGGCGCTCGATCGACTGGAAGGCCTTCACGCAGCCGTGCAGGAGCAAGCGGCGCGCCACCGCAACCGCGCGGATCCGCGTCGCGCGCCGCCGCGCTGTCGTCGGTCCTGACGGTGGCGCCAACGTCGAGGTCGTCGCGCCGGCGCCGCGACCGGCGTGTTCCCCATGGTTCTTCGACCGCGCCGCGCCGCCGTCCAGGGCACACCCGTTGCTACGTGCCGCCGCATGCCCAAGCCCCCACTCCTCGTCCTTCTGACGGCGGTCGCGGCGCCCGCCACCGCCGTCGAGACCGCGCGCGCCGAGCCGGCGCTCGGCGTGATCGAAGCGCGCGTCGCCGGCGGCCTCACCACCGGCGGCGGTCACGGCCAGGCCGCGTGGCGCGCGAGCCCGACCTACGTCGGCGCCTACGCGCGCGCCGCGATCCAGGCGTCGCCGTGGACGTGGCTCCGCGGCGGCGTCGTCCTCGAGCTCGGCGACCGCGCCGCGGTGGGCGGCGCGCTCGGCGTCCAGATCTTGGTCGACGGCTGGTCGGTCGGGGGCGGTGGGGTCGCGCTCGTCGCACCGTACACGCTCTACGGCGCCGCCGGCGCGCTCCAGCGGCGGGTGACGATCGGCGGCACCCACGTGGCGCCCGGCGCCGAGCTCCTGGTGTTCGCCGACGGAGACGACCTGCCGGGCGGGACCGTCGTCGCGCAGCTGCTCGTCAGCGTGGGGATCGAGATCGATGCGTGGTGAACGGTCCCGCGCGACCGCGCGCGCGCGTGCGCTCGCCCTCGCGCTGATCGTCGGCGCCGCGGCGGCGTCCGGGTGCGGCGAGCCGTCGACGTGCCTGCGCCACAGCGACTGCCCGCCCGCGCTGACCTGTGATCCCACGGGCGCGTGCGTCGTCCCGCCCGCCGACGCGGGCACACAAGGTGACGACGCCGCGCTCACCGACGGCTCCCCCGGCGACGCCGCGCTCACCGACGGCTCCCCCGGCGACGCCGCGACGGCCGCCCCCGCGGAGCGGCTGCGATGACGCCCGATCGTCAGTTCCGCCGGGCGCCGTCGTGGTCGCCCAAGGATGTCGCGGCGCTGCGCGTGGCACCTCGCTTGCTCTCTCCCAGCGCATGCCGCCGACCGCTGCCCCGCTCGTCGCGTCCGTGACCCAGCCCGTCGTGGGCCCGCGCCTGCTGTGCAGCAGCGCCGGGCTGATGACGACCGAGCACGTCATGATCGATCGGTTCCGCATCGTCGGCCTCCTCGGCCGCGGCGGGATGTCCCTCGTCTACGTCGCCGACGATCTCGTCAGCGGCGCCCGCGTCGCGCTCAAGGTGCTCCACCCCGACCTCGCGCGGAGCGAGTCGATCGTCGAGCGGTTCCTCGCCGAGCGCGACATCCTCTCCTCCATCGATGTCCCGTGGATCGTCCGCGCCATCGACGCCGGCGTCACCGACACGCTCTGCTGGCTCGCGCTCGAGCTCCTCGACGGCGTGCCGCTGTCGGCGCTCGTCGGCGAGCGCGCGACCCCGCCAGCGGCCGTGGCCGCGACCGGCGCGCGCCTCGCGCGCGGCCTCGCCGCCCTCCACGCCGCCGGCTACGTCCACTGCGACGTGAAGGCGGACAACGTCCTGGTGATGTACGGCGCCGACACGGACGGCTGGCCCCAGGTGAAGCTGATCGACTTCGGCATCGCCGGGCGGATCGGGGCCGAGCCGACCGACCACGCCTTCATCTCGGGCACGCCGGCCTACATGGCGCCCGAGCGCTGGACCGGCGACCAGCGCCTCGCGCCGGCGACCGACGCGTACGGCCTGGGCTGCCTGCTGTACGAGCTCGCCACCGGCGCCCCGCCGTTCACCGGGACCCTGGTCGAGCTCGCGCAGGCGCACTGCCACCACGCGCCCGTCAAACCGTCTGCCCTCGGCCCGGTCCCACCGGCGCTCGAGGACATCATCCTCCGCCTGCTCGCCAAGGACCCCGCCGAGCGGCCCAGCGATCTGCGTGCGCTCGCCGATCAGCTCGACGCGGTCGCCGCGTCGGGCCCCCTCGAGATCGCCCCGAACCGGTCGATGCACCGGCCGTGAGCACCTTCACCGCCCCCCCGACCGCCACCGGCGCGCGCCACGCGCGCGCCGGCGTGGAGCTCCCGCCGTGACCGGCGGCGGCCCGCTCCTCGCGGTGGACTTCGGCACGACCCACTCGTCGATCGGCGGCTGGTGCGAGGGCCAGCCGCGGATCGTGCAGGACAGCGGCCAGGCGCGCGTGCCCACGGTGACCTACCTGCCGCGCGTGGGCGATCCCATCGTCGGCAACGCCGCGGTGCCCCACACCCTGTCCGACCCGCAGGCCACCGCGTGCGGGATCAAGCGCCTGCTCGGACGCAGCGCCGACGAGCCGGGCGCGACGACGCTCCGCGCGGGGAGCGTCCACCGGCTCGCGCGCGGCCCGGACGGCTCGCTGCTGCTGGTGCTGCGCAACGAGCCGGTCTCGCCGATCCAGCTCACCGCCGCGGTGCTCCGCCACCTCGTCTCGCGCGCCGAGCGTGCGTTCGGGCTGTCGGCCCCCTGTGACGCCGTGCTCACGGTCCCGCCGGCCGCGACGCCCGCGTTCCGCGAGGCGTTGAGCCGGGCGGCGCGGGCCGCGGGGCTGCGGCCTCGGCGGTTCGTCGCGGAGCCCGTCGCCGCGCTGCTCGCGTGCGCGGAGGTGCTGCAGGGCGGACCGCTCGTGCTGGTGTGCGACTTCGGCGGCGGCACGTTCGACACCACGATCGCCCGGGTCGACGCGGGCGGCATCCACCCGCTCGTGACCGACGGCGACGACCTGCTCGGTGGGGACGACTTCGACCTCGCGCTCGCCGACGGCCTCGCCGGGCACGTCTTCCGCCAGCACCGCGTCGAGCTCCGCAACGACCTCGTCTCGTGGGGACAGCTGCGCGTCCACTGCGAGTCCGCCAAGCGCCAGCTCACGACCGCGGTCGAGGCGCACGTCGCGTTCCGCGACGCGTTCGTCGCCGGCGGTCGCCACCACGACCTCGACGTGCGCGTGGACCGCACCTGGGCCGAGACCCGCTGGGCGCCGCTGGTCGAGCGCGCGTGCGCGGTCGTCGACCGCACGATGGCGCGCGCCCGGCTCACCGCCGACCAGCTCGGAGACGTCCTGATCGTCGGAGGCACGTCCCACATCCCGCTGTTCCAGCGCGCGCTGAGCGAACGGCTCGGCCGGCGCGTGCGCGGCCAGTCAGCGTCGGAGCTCACCGTGATCCGCGGGGCCGCGCGGCTCACCGCGCCGGCGTTCACCACCGGCCCGTCGCTGTGCGACAGCCAGCCGGCTGCCTGAGCAGGTCGGTCGACGGCGCCGCGCCGCCCCCGCGGCGCCGCGCCGCCAGGCCGCATCGCCGGCGCTGCACGACGACGGCGTGGGGGCCGCGCCACCAGCCGCCCGCCGCCACGCCGCGATCAACCGTGCCGGCGGAGCTTCTCGACCAGCGTCGTCCGGTTGAGCCCCAGCAGGGCCGCGGCCTCGGCGCGGTTGCCGCCGGACATCGCCAGCGCGCGCTCGATCAAGGTCCGCTCGAGCTGCTCCACCGCGAACCGCAGGTTCATCGCCTCGAGCCCGGCGGCGACCGAGGTGGTGCCGCCCGCACCGACCGGCGGCACGACCGTGGTGCCGCGGGGGGGCGTCCTGCGCCCCAGCTGCAGATCGTCGGCGCCGATCAGGCCGGCGCGGCGGATCGCGACGGCCCGGCTGATCGCGTTGCTGAGCTCCCGGACGTTCCCGGGCCAGCGGTGCGCCACGAGCGCGCGCGTCGCCGCCGCGTCGAACCCCGAGACCGCCCGACCATGGCGGGCGTTGAAGCCACGGGCCAGATGGCAGGCGATCACGAGCACGTCGCCGCGACGCTCCCGCAGCGGCGGCAGGGAGATCTCGACGACCGAGAGCCGGTAGTACAGGTCGGCGCGAAACCGCCCCGCGTCGACGAGCGCGGCCAGATCGCGATGGCTGGCGGCGACGACCCGGACGCGCACTTGCACCGGGCGATCCGCGCCGACCGGCGTGACCTGCCCGTCCTGCAGCACCCGCAGGAGCTTGGCCTGCACCGCCGCCGGCATGTCGCCGATCTCGTCGAGGAACAGCGTCCCTCCATCGGCCGCCTGGATCCGGCCCTTGCGCACCTCGACCGCGCCCGTGAACGCGCCGCGGGTGTGGCCGAACAGCTCCGCCTCCACCAACTCCTCGGGGATCGCGGCGCAGTTGACCGCGACGAACGGCCCGTGCGCGACCCGCGAGCCGGCGTGCAGCGCCTGCGCGATCAGCTCCTTGCCGGTCCCGCTCTCGCCGCCGACGAGCACCGGCGCGTCGGTGTCGCACACCTGCCGCACCGTCGCGAGCGCCTCGACCAGCGCGGGGTCTTCGCCGAGCAGGCCCGGGGCGTGGACCGCGCGCCACTGCCTGACCTGCGCGTCACGCTGGGTGGAGAGCGCGCGCGCGAGCGCGTCGTCGTCGTCGGGCGTCACGATCGCGGACGCGCCGGCTGCGACCGCCGCGATCGCGCGTTCGACGTCGAGCGCGTCGCAACGCAGCACCACCGGGCGCGCCGGGGCGTCGGTGACCAGCGCGTGCACCCGGTCCGAGAGCCGGCCGCCAGCGTCGTCGACGACCACGCCGACGGCACCGGGTAGCGCCGGCCGCGCGAGGTCGACCTCGAGCTCTCCCATGCGGGGGCTGCACTTCACGTCTCGTGCCGAGGAGGCGCCCCGTCCGCGCGCGCCGAGGCCCCCACGCGCCGCGAGCGCAACCGCGCACTTGCACGCGCCCTGCGCGGCTCGCCGATGACGAGCCCCCGCCTCGCGGCGCGCGGCGCGCCCGGCGACCCGCGCCGACGCCCCCGCGCGCAGTCAGAATTGACGCGCGCCGCGCGTCAGCCGCGCTTGCGCAGCTTCTCGACGAGCGTGGTGCGGTTGAGGCCGAGCAGCGCGGCGGCCTCCGAGCGGTTGCCGTTGGCCCGCTCCAGCGCCTGCTCGATGAGGCTGCGCTCCAGCGCCTCGAGCGCGATGCGCAGGTTCAGCCCGTCCCCCGAGGACGTCGTCCCCGCCGCGGCCGGTGCGGCCGTCGCGCCCGCGGCGGCCGCGACGCCGGGCGGCACCGTGACGCCCAGCGGCGGCGTCACCGCCGCCATCGCGCGCGGGGTCGCGCTCGCCAGGCGGCGATCGAGCTGCAGATCACGCGCGGTGATGAACCCCGACCGGCGGACGGCGACGCCACGGTGGACGACGTTGGCGAGCTCGCGGACGTTCCCTGGCCAGCCGTGCGCCAGCAGCGCACGGATCGCCGACTCGTCGAACCCGGCCAGCTGACGACCGTGGCGCTCGCTGAACGCGCGCAGGAAGTGCAGCGCGATCGTCAGGATGTCGCCCTTGCGCTCACGCAGCGCGGGCAAGCACAGGTCGACGACGGACAGACGGTAGAACAGGTCGCTGCGGAACTGCTCGTGCTCCGCCATCTCGGCGAGGTCGCGGTGGGTCGCGGCGACGATGCGAACGTCGACGGCGATGGCCTGATCCGAGCCGACCGGCGTCACCCGCCCCTCCTGCAGCACGCGCAGCAGCTTGGCCTGCACCGGCAGCGGCATGTCACCGATCTCGTCGAGGAACAGCGTCCCACCGTCGGCCGCCTGGAGCCGCCCCTTGCGCGACTCGACCGCGCCGGAGAACGCGCCGCGGGTGTGGCCGAACAGCTCGGCCTCGACCAGCTGATCTGGAATCGCGGCGCAGTTGACCGCGACGAACGGCCCCTCGCGACGGAGCGAGCCGTCGTGGAGCGCGCGTGCGAACACCTCCTTGCCCGTGCCACTCTCGCCAGTGATCAGCACGGTCACGTCCGTGTCGCACACGTCGTACACGGTCTGGATCGCGGTGCGCAGTGACTCGTCGTCGCCGATCAATCCGGGCGCGACGACCGACCGCCACCGCTCGAGCGCGTGGTCGCGGCGCGCGAGCAGCGCCGGCAGCGCGTCGCGGTTGCCGCGCGTGGGGAGGATGCCGCGAGCACCCGCCGCCAGCGCCGGCTCGAGCACGCCGAGCTCGATCCGGTCGCAGGATACGTAGACCGGGACGTCGGGGGCCGCGCGCTGGGCGGCGCTGACCTGGCCGGCCAGGTCGGGGACGTCAGCAGCGATCACCACGGCGCGCGGCCGAAGATCAGCCAGATCGCCGGCGTCGACCGCGACCTCGAAGGGAGCGATGCCGAGCCCGGTCGCCGAGAGCTCCTCGTGCGCATCCAGCGGCAGTCCGATCAGCGCGACGACCCCAGATGTCGAACGATTGCGGCGGCCTTGGGCGAGATTCGTCATGTGTTCCCCTCCGACCTCGCCATATTTCATTCGATATACCATCGAAATATAAGTTAAGTTAGATCACATAATCATTAGAAACTATTGGCAGGAATATGTATTCAGGAGGCCGATCACCCTGCCTGGAGGAGTCGGGAACCGTCACCGGTCGACGATTCGCGGCCCGCTTGCGCACCGCGCGTCTGCGAGATTCCACGAAGATCGACAACGATCGCGTGGACGAAGCGATCGCTCACGACGACGCGGCACCCCCATCGAGCCCGGTGTTCGCGCAGCGCCAGGGGGCTGGCCGATGGCTCGGGGCGCCGAAAAGTCCGAAGGCCACTCTCTCGAGTGGCCTTCGCGGTCGTGCGAACGGGGGGACTCGAACCCCCACAGTGTTACCCACTGGAACCTGAATCCAGCGCGTCTACCAATTCCGCCACGTTCGCTCGTCTGAGGTGCCGCAGTCTACTGGCGGCGAGCCCGCTGTCAATGGGGTCCGGCGCGCGAGTTGATCCCGGCGGACCGAGCCGATGCATGTCCGCGTCCGTCCGGAGCTTTACTCGCTGCGCCGCGCGGCATACCATCGTCGAGCTAGGTGCCTTAGCCCACTTCGCATGGCCAAGCTCATCGTCATCTCGGGGGACGAGCGCCAGGAGTTCGAGCTCGCCGCGTTCAACACGATCGGCCGGCATCCGGACAACACGATCCAGATCCTGGACCGCATCATCTCCAAGGAGCACGCGCAGATCCAGCGGCTGCCGGACGGGCGGTTCATGCTCCGGGACCTGCGGTCGCTCAACGGCACGTTCATCCGGGGCGAGCGGATCGGCGAGCACTTCTTCTCCGATGGTGACGAGGTCACCATGGGCTCGACGCGCCTGCTGTTCGTCGACAAGCCCCAGCAGGAGGAGCCGCTCCACCGGGTGACGATCGCCCCGGGCTTCACCGACAGCCACATCCGCCAGAAGATCCAGGCGTCGAGCACGGACTTCCTGGCCGAGAAGCAGATCCAGGACGAGAAGGTCCTGCGCCGCGACTACGAGCGCCTGCGCATCGGCCACGAGCTCGCGCGCGCCGTCGGCAGCGAGCTCGACCTCGAGAAGCTGCTCCCCAAGATCCTCGACAAGGCGTTCGAGCTGGTCGGCGCCGACCGCGGCGCGATCCTCCTGCTCGACGACAAGGGCGAGATGGTCCCGCGCTACGTCAAGACCCGCAGCGCCCGCAGCGACGCGAACATCGTGCTGTCGCGGACGGTGATGCAGGAGGTCATGAACAACAAGGCCGCGGTGCTGTCGAGCGACGCCACCATGGACTCGCGGTTCTCGGGCGCCCACTCGATCATCATGCAGGGCATCCGCTCGACGATGACCCTGCCGCTGCTCTACGGCAACGAGCTCCTCGGCATCATGCACCTGGACTCGCTGTTCACCTCGAACGCGTTCACCGACAAGGATCTGCAGATCTGCACCGGCATGGCCGCGCAGGCCGCGATCGCGATCCAGAACGCCCGCCTCGCCAGCCGGATCGAGAAGGAGGCGCAGACCCGCGCCCAGATCTCGCGGCTGATCCCGCCGAGCGTCGTCGAGCAGGTCGTCAAGGGCGAGCTCACGATCGAGAAGGGCGGCCGGGTCAACGAGATCACGATGCTGTTCTCGGACATCCGCGGGTTCACCACGATGTCCGACGGCCGGGACCCGGTCGAGGTCGTCCACACCCTCAACGAGTACTTCGAGGTGATGGTCGACATCCTGTTCCAGTACACCGGCACGCTCGACAAGTTCGTCGGCGACGAGATCATCGGCCTGTTCGGCGCGCCCATCCCGATCCCCGACGCCCCGTTCAAGGCCGTGTCGTGCGCGATGTCGATGCTGCAGGCGCTCGAGGAGTTCAACCGCACCCGCGCCGCGGAGAAGCAGCCGGCGATCCGCATCGGCATCGGCATCAACACCGGCGCGGTGATCACCGGGTCGATCGGCTCGACCCGCGCGCTGCAGTACACGGCGATCGGCGGGCCGATGAACGTCGCCTCCCGCCTGGTCAACCTCGCCTCGGCCGGCGAGATCATCATCGCCGACAGCACCTACCGCCACGTCGCGGACCGCATCGACGCGGTCGAGCTGCCGCCGGTCAAGGTCAAGGGCGTCGCCGCGGAGCTCAAGGTCTACCGGGTCGTCGGGCTGCGGCCGCAGCGCGGCCCGAACCCGATGGACTGGTCGGGCCCGACCAACGCCTGAGCGCGGCCGTGCCGACGCGCCGCGCGCTCGCCTCGATCTCGGCCGTCGGCGCCTGCGCGGTGCTCGCCGCTCCCTGCCCCGCCGCCGCCGAGCCCAGCGACGGCGAGCTGGTCGCGGGCGGCCTGGCGATGGGCATCCCGACCTACGCGCTCGGCGTGACGCTGCACGAGGGCACCCACGCCCTCGTCGGCAAGGCGTTCGGCGGCGAGGTCGTGGAGATGCGGCTGTACCCGGGGCGCAACCCGCGCAACGGGGCGTTCCAGTTCGGCTGGGTGCGGATGCGCGGCACGTTCTCCCGCGCCGAGCGCACGACGTTCCTGCTCGCGCCCAAGGCGCTGGACCTGGCGATGCTCGGCGGCTGGACCGCGCTCTACGAGACCGACCACCTCCCCGACAACCCGTGGGGCTACCTGGCGCTGCTGGTGTGGGCGACCGGGTTCTGGGTCGACTTCAGCAAGGACGTCCTCGTCTTCCACGACCAGAACGACGTCGTGAAGGTGTTCGCCAGCTACGGCCTCGACACCGAGCTCGAGCGCCTGCCCGTCCGCGTCCTCTACGCCGCGGCCTCGGTCGGCCTCGGCTACCTGCTCTACCGCGGCTACGACGACCTGTTCGCGTCGAACGACGCGCCCGAAACGACCGACGGCGCCACCCTCGCGGACGGCGCCGTCATCTTGCCGCTCGTGTCGGGCCCGCTGTAGCGAACCCGGCGGAGGCCGCAGCCGGTCCGCCGGCTCGAGTCACCCGATCGTCAGGCCCATCTGGCTTCGCACCGCGAAGTAGTCCTCCGAGATGGAGAACAGGACGAGCTCCTTGATCTTGTCCTTCACCTGCGGGCCACCGACCACCACCGGCTCCGCCGACACCATCCGCGCGGCGACCTCGAGGTCGCCGCACACGACGAAGCCGGCGCGGTGGGTGGTCGAGTCGACCGCGTGGCCCCAGCGGCCGAGGTCGGCGTTCGACGCGTTCTCGATGAACAGCTTCACGACGCGTGCGAGCTGCTCGTAGTACTGCGGCGGGATCCGCTTCTGCACCTCGGTCGCGTACTGCACGACCGTCTGCTGCAGCTCCGGCGGGATCGCGAACTGGCGGTTGACCAGGGCGATCGCCGACAGCAGCGCCACCTTGAGCTCGGTGTTCGTCGGCAGCAGCAGCTTGAGGTAGTACTCCGGCCGCATGAAGGTCAGGCGGCGGGCGCACAGGAACGCGATCTCCCGCTCCGTCTTGCCCTGGAGCAGGTGCGGCCGGACGACGAACGACGGGACCAGCTCGGTCTTGTCGATGAAGTTCGCGAGCTGGATGTCGCCTTGCTTGGCGTCCTCGACGAGGAACACCTCGGGCAGCGGCACCGCGAGCACCTGGGACACGTAGTAGAACAGCTTGCTGAACATCAGCTGGTCGCCCTGGAGCTGGCGCCGGTCCTTGCGCTTGATGCCCAGGTCCTTGTGCGGGTACGCCTTCATCGCGGCGACGCCGCTCCACACCGCGCCGAAGATCGAGCTGATGTAGCGGTTCTCGTCGGGGTGCACGAGCTTGCCCCACGACTCGCCGCTCATCATGTTCTTCGCCTTGACCAGGCCACGCGGCTTGTACTGCTCGTAGAACTGCAGCTCGTCCGGGTCCGCCTTCTTGAGGAAGGCCAGGGTGTTACACAGGCACCAGGTCTTGTCGTACTGGTGCGTGTCCATGTAGATGCGGCGCAGCGCCTTGTAGCTGTCGTACTTGAACGGCTCCGCCCGCAGCATCTTCATGTGCTGCTCGACCGCCTTGTCGGCGTACTCGGGCCCGGCGACCAGGTACAGCTCGGCGAGGATCTCGCCGCGGCCCTGGTTGTCCGGATCGAACGACTGCGCCGTCTCGAACGCGGCGATCGCGCTCTGGAAGTGCTTGAGGCGCGACCGGTAGATCTCGCCGAGGGCGTGGAGCAGGTCGACGCGCAGCTTGCTGAACGCCTCGTCGTTCGCGCCGCCCTCGCCGGGCTTGGGCAGGCGCCGGATCATGTCGCGGTAGGCGCGCTCCTGCGCCTTCCAGTCGCGCTTGGTCGTGAGCAGCTTGTCGATGTCGGCGAACGCCTTGAGGGCGCGCGGCAGCATCTGCTTGGGGATGCGGTCGGCCTTGGCGAAGAAGCTGTCGAGCGACTTGTTGTAGAAGTCGATCGACTCGTCGAGCGCCTTGAGCTCGTCGCGCGCGATCGTCGCGGCCGCCATGTAGTAGGCGCCCTTGCGCACCGGGTCCGCCTCGAGCGAGATGAACCGCTCGATCGTCTCGACGACCTTCTTCCACTGCTTGGTCTCGGTGTAGAGGTCGAGGACCTTCTGCAGCAGCTGGTGGTCGTCGGGGTCGTGCTCGAGCGCCTCGAGGTACGCGCCGATCGCCTTGCCCGGGTTCTGCAGCTGCGTCTGGTAGACGCCGCCGATCTCGTCGAGCAGGGTGACGCGCTCCTTGGCGTCGGCGGTCGCCATCAGCCCGCGCTTGGCGTGGACCACGGCCTCCCAGTCGCCCTGCTGCTGCTGCAGATCGATGACCGCGCGCAGCGTGTCGCGGTGCGACGGATCGATCTCCAGGGCCTTCTCGTACATGTTGAGCGCCTTCTTGCGCTCCCCGAGGGCCTGCCGGACCATGCCGAGCCGGTAGTAGATGCGGACGACGTCCGCCTCGGCCTGGCTGTCGCGGTGCTGGACCAGGATCGTCTGGTAGATCTTCCCGGCCCCGTCCCAGTCCTGCATCTTGAACAGCAGGTCGGCGCGACCGACCAGCGTCGGCAGGTAGGTCGAGTCGATGTCGTACGCGGCCTTGTAGTAGCCGAGCGCCTTGTCGGCGTCGCCCAGCTCGTCGGCCGTGCGCGCCGCGCGGTAGTACAGCTCGTTGAGCTCGCGCGGATCCGGGTGGGTCTGCGCGACCTTGCGGACGAGCATGTCGATCACCGGCGACAGCGGCGCCCACTCCTCGTTGTCGAAGTAGAGGTTGGCGAGCGGCTTGCCGGCCTCGACGTGCTCGGGGTCGAGCGCGATCACCGCGGCGAACAGCGACTTCGCCTGGTCCGGCGAGCGCAGCCGGTCGAGGTAGATGCGGGCCGCCTCGTGCAGCAGCCGGACCTTGTCGAGGACCACCGGCGTGTGCTGCTCGGCGCGGACCATCATCTGGGCCGCCTTCAGCCAGTCGCCGCGATCCTTGTACAGCCGGGTCAGCGCCTCCATCGTCGGCACGTGGCCGGTGTCGATGGTCAGGCCGCGCAGGAAGTGCGCCTCGGCCGACTCGGCGTCCTTGAGCTCGTCCGCGAGGACGCGGCCCATCCGGTAGTACAGATCGACCTGACGCCGCGCGTCCTCGGTGATCCGGACCAGCTGGCCCATGATGTCGACCGAGCGGTCCCACTCCTGGATCCGCTCGTACAGCCGCCCCAGGGCGTCGAGCGCGCGCGGCTCGTCGGCGTCGAACGACAGCACGTCGTTGTAGGCCTCGATCGCGCGGTCCGCGTCCTGGAGCTGCTGGTCGTAGACCGCGCCCATCGCGCAGTACAGGTCGACCCGCTGGGCGACGTCGGTCGTCGCCATGATGTGGTTGCGGTAGGTCTCGACCAGCGACTCCCACCGCGCCGCCTGCCCGTACAGCCGGGCCAGCTCGCGGTAGGCGCCGAACGCGCGCGGATCGATCGCGACGATCTTCTCCAGGCACTCGGCGGCGCGGTCGAGCTTGCCGAACCGCTCCTCCCACGCCGACGCCATGCGCTCGTACAGCGACACGCGCTCGGCGTCCGTCGGCGACGCGTCGAGCTGCGCCTCGAGGACCTCGAGGTACTTCTCCGACTGGCCGGTCTTCTCGTAGAGCTGCTCGAGCGCGCGCAGCGCCGGCAGGTTGGCCGGGTCGACGTCGAGCACGCCCTGGTAGCTGCCGATCGCCGACTGGGCGTCGTACAGCCGCAGATCGAACAGCTGGCCGATCTCCAGCTTGAGCCGGATGACGTCGCGCTCGTCCTGCTCCAGCTGCGAGCGCCGGGTCAGGACGTCGATCAGGTTCTCCCACATCTGCTGGCCGCGGTAGAGCCGCTCCAGCGCGGTCAGCGTCGGCACCGACGACGAGTCGGACGCCAGCGCGTTCTGGTACGCCGAGATCGCCTGCAGCGGGTCCTGCAGGCGGTTCTCGAACTGCTCGCCGAGGTCGAGGTAGAGCTCGGTCCGCTTCCTGGCGTCGGGCTCGACCTGCGCGTGCTTGGCGAGGGTCTCGATCAGCTCGGCCCACGAGCCGCGGCGGCGCTGCAGCTCGGCCACCGCCGCCAGCGCGCCGGTGTGGTTGGGGTCGAGGCGCAGCGACTGCTGCACCGAGTGGATCGCGTACTCGAGGTGGCCCAGGTGCTCGCCGTACCACCGGCCGATCTTCACCCACAGGTCCCCGGCCGCCGCGCGGTCGGTCCGCTCCAGCTCGTTGACCTGCTCGGTGTACTCCGCGAGCAGCTCCTCCCAGCGGTTGGTCGCGCTGGCCAGGCGCTCGAGCTCGCGCGCGGTCGCCTCGTGGGCGTAGTCACGCTTGAACGCGGCCTGGAGCACGAAGTACGCGTTGTCCTGCTCGCCCAGCTCGGCCTCGTAGATCTTGGCCGCCTGGTTGAGGATCGCGATCTGCGCGGGGACGTCGGGCGTGAACTCGACGCGCTCGATCAGGATGTCGCACAGCTCCTGCCACTTGTACTGCTGGCGGTAGATCGCCTCGAGCCGCTCGGACGCGATCGCGTTGCCGGGATCCGACTGGCGGACGCGCTCGTAGACCTCCGCCGCCTTGTCGAGATCCTCGACCTTCTCCTCCCACGTCGCCGCGGCCTGCAGGAGGTTCTCGATCCGCTGGCGCTCGTCGTCGAGGACGAGCGCGCGCTTCTCGAGGACGTCGATCGCCTCCTCCCACCGCGCCTCGCGGGTGAACAGCGCCTCGAGCGCCGCGAGCGCCCGGAAGTCGCCCGGGTCGAGCGCGAGCACGCGGCGCCACGCGTCGACCGCCTCGTCGACGCGCCCGAGGATGTCGCCCTCGAGCTGGCCGAGCTCGGCGTACAGCTCGATGACCTGCTCCTCGGACAGCGCGCCCTGCTCGACGCCGGCCTCGATGATCCGCCGCAGCGTCTGGGACAGCTCGTCCCACGCCTGGGTCTGGCGGTACAGCCGCGCCATCGACCGCAGGGTCTCGAGGTCGCGCCCGTCGATCCGGTCGGCCGCCAGCCACGCGTCGAGCGCGTTGCTCTCGCGGCCGAGCTTCTCCTCCCACACGACGCCGAGGCGCTTGTACAGCGTGATCTGCGCGCGGTCGTCCGACGCGACGGCGACCTCGCGCTCGATCACCTCGACCAGCTCGTCCCACCGCTGGCGACGGGTGTGGATCCCGGCCAGCGCGGCGAGCGCGCCGGCGTCCTCGCCGCGGATGTCGAGCACGCGGTTCCACAGCTCGATCCCGCGATCCTCCTGGTCGAGCGCCTCGCTCGCCAGCTTCGCCATGCGGGCGTAGATGTCGGCGAGCTCGTTGTCGCCGTCGGCGACGTCGACCAGCTTCTCGTAGGTCTCGTAGAGGCGGGTCCACTCCTCGCGCCGGAAGAAGATGCTCTCCTGCGACTCGAGGGCGCGGCGGTTGCGGCTCTCCTGGTCGAGGATCGCCTGGTAGCAGGCGAGCGCCGCGTCCAGGTCCCCCAGCGCCTGCGAGAACACGTCGCCGCGGCGGAACTGCAGCTCGATCTGCTCGTCCGGATCGTGGCTGACCTCGATCCGGCGGCGCAGGATCTCGACCAGCTCGTCGTACATCCCGGCGCCCAGGTACAGCCGGTCGAGGGCGGTGAGCGCCTCGACGTCGCGCGCGTCGATCTCGAGCACGCGCAGGTGCGTCTCGACGGCGCGCGCGGCGTCGCGCAGCTCCGCCTCGTACACCCGCGCCAGCCGCAGCAGGGTCTGGCGCTGGACGTCACGGTCCGCCGCGCGCTCGAGCGCGCGGACGTAGACCCCGACGAGGTCGTCCCAGCCGCCGGTCTCGCGCGCGAGCCGCTCGCTCTCCTCGATCGCCCGCTCCCACCGCGGGTCCTCGACCAGCGCGGCGCCCCACCACGCGAACGCGCGGGTGAGGTCGTAGAGGCGGTGCTCGGCCAGCTCCGCCAGCCGCTGGTACATCGCCTGGCGGTCCACCGCGACGGTCAGCTTGCCGAGCTGGACCTCGTGGAGGCCGTGGAGCTTCTCGAACTCGCCGGCCGTCTCGTACAGCGGCTCGAGGATCGCGGCGATCTCGAGCTGGTTGTGGCCGTCCGCGAACATCAGCTCCAGCGCGCCGATCGTCGGCGCGTGGGTCGGGGTCGAGGTGAGGATCTCGCGGTAGACCTCGATCGCGCCCTTGAGGTCGCCCAGCGCCTGCTCGAGCGTCTGCCCGAGCCGGAACTGCAGCGCGACGATCTCCTCGTCGCCCTCGGCGAGCTGGATCTCGCGGCGCAGGATGTCGGTGAGGTCGGCCCACCGCTGCGTCGTCGAGTACAGCCGGTCGAGCGACAGCACCGCGGGGCGGTTGTCGAACTCGATCTCGACGATGCGGCGGTAGGTGAAGATCGCCTTCTCGACGTCCCCGAGCTCCTGCTCGTGGACGCGGGCGAGCCGCGACAGCAGGTCGACCTGGCGCGGGACCTCCATCGACTTGTCGGCCTCGGCGCCGTACAGCGCCGCGACCTCGCCCCAGCTCCCCGTCGGGTCGGCGAGGCGCTCGAGGTGACCGAGCGACAGCTCGTTGCCGGAGTCGTCCTTGAGCGCGCGCGCGTAGGCGCCGAACGCCGCCTTGAGGTTGTCGAGCCGGCTCTCCTGGATCGCGGCGATCCGGTGGAGCAGCTCGACCCGGGTCGCCGGGTCCTCGTTGTGCGCGACCATGACCTCGAGCACGTCGGCGAGCTTGGCGGCCTCGCCGCCCGACTCGTAGATCGGCTCCAGCACGCGCGCCGCCATGACCGGCTCGACCTTGCCGTGGACCAGCCCGTCGAGCGCGGCGAGCGTCTCGAGGTGGCCGGGGTCGAGCTCGAGGGCCTCGCGGTAGCTCTCGATCGCCCGGGCGATGTCGCCGAGGCGGAGCTGCCACAGCTGGCCGATCCGGTACTTCAGCCCGACGGTCTCGCCCGTGGCCTCGGACAGCTCGACCTGGCGCTCGAGGTTGCCGAGCAGGTCGTACCAGCGCTCGGCCAGGCCGTAGAGCCGGTCGAGCGCCTGGATCGCCGGGACCTCCATCGCGTCGAGATCCAGGATCGCCTGGTAGGTCTCGATCGCCTTGCCGACGTCGCCCAGCTCGCGGTCGTAGACCTGGCCGAGGACGTACAGCATCCGCTTCTTGTCGTCGGGATCCTCGGCGAGCTCCGCCTTCTTGGCGTAGACGTCCTTGAGCGGCTCCCACCGCTCGAGCCGGACGTACAGCCGCTCGAGGGAGTCCATCGCGTGCGCGTCGATGTCGTCGGCCTGCAGCACCTGGCGGTAGGTCGCGATCGCCGCGTCCGGGTTGGACAGGACCTCCTCCTCGATCTGCGCGGCGCGGTACAGCAGCGCCTTCCGCTCGCCCAGCTCGAGGATGATGTCGGCCTTCTTCTTGAGGGCGCCGACCAGCGCGGCCCAGTCGCCGTTGCGCTCGTGGATCGCCTGGATCGCCGACGCGGCGTCGACCGCGCCCGGCGCGACGCCGAGCACGCGCTCGTAGGTCGCGACCGCGGAGGCGTCGTCGCCGAGCTCGAGCTCGTGGACCTGCGCCAGCTTGGTCAGCAGCGCGACCTTGAGATCGTCGTCGGAGACCTCGGCCACGACCGAGTCGTACAGCGCGACCAGGTCCTTCCACCGCTCGAGCACGCGAGCCAGCCGCTCGAGCTGGGCCTGCGTCGTCTCGTTGCGCGGCTCCTCGCGGAACGCGCGCGCGTGCGTGTCGAACGCCTTGCCGGCGTCGTCGCCGCCGACCTCGTACAGCTCGGCGATGCCGTGGAGCAGCTCGATCTTGCGCGCCGGATCGAACGCGTGGCGCACCATGATCTCGTAGACGCCGATCTGCTTGGCCCAGTCCCCGGTCGCCCGGTAGAGCGGCTCGAGGATCGTCGCGATCGTCAGCTCGTGCTCGGGGTTCGAGATCAGCCGCTCGAGCGCGGCGATCGCCTCCGCCCCGCCCGGCCCGATCTGACCGGTCTGGCCCGGATCGAGGTCCAGCACCTGGCGGTAGGTCTCGATCGCGGCGGCGAGCTCCTTGAGCTTGGTCTCGCGCAGCTGGGCGAGGCGCACCAGCAGCGTCACGCGCTCGCGATCGTCATCGACGAGCGTGAGCTGGCGGGTCAGGTTATCGCCGAGGTCCTGCCACTGCGCGCCCGCGACGTAGAGCCGGTCGAGCGCCCGCAGCGCGGTGACGTTGTCGGCGTCCTGGCCGAGGATCTCGTTGTAGGTCGAGATCGCGTCGTCCGGGGCGCTCAGCATCTCCTCGTGGATCGACGCGATCCGGAACAGGATCGCCAGGCGCTCCTGCGGCTCGCCCGCGATGTCCGCCTTGCGCCGGTAGACGTCGAGCAGGTCCGGGTACTTCTCGTCGCGGGCGAAGATCGCCTCGAGCGCGCCGAGCGCCTCGAGGTCATCCGGCTCGATCTGGAGCGCGCGCTTGAACGTCTCGACCGCCTTGTCGCTCTGGCCGAGCCGCTCCTCGTAGATCCGCGCGACCTTGATCGCCAGCTCGTGCTGGAGCGCGGCGGACAGGTCCTTGCCGGACATCCCGCCCTCGTACAGCGCGACCAACCGCGGCCAGCCGTCGTCGAGGAGCGCGGCGATCTGCTCGAGCTCGGCGCGGGCGCTGTCGACCGCGGGATCGACCTTGAAGCACCGCGCGAACGCGTCGAACGCCTTCTCGGCGTCACCCAGGCGCGTGCGGTGGAGCTCGCCGATCCGCATCAGCAGCCCGACCTTGCGGCCCGATCCGTCCTTCTCCGCAGCGAGCTGGATCTCGTGGACGCCGACCAGCGGCTTCCACTCCTCGAGCTGCTCGTAGATCGGCTCGAGGATGCCGGCGGCGGCGAGCTGGTGCTCGGCCGAGGCGAGGTGCTTCTCCAGCGCGGCGCGCGCGCCGGCGTGGCCCGGCTCGAGATCGAGGATGTCGCGGTACGCGTCGATCGCGCCCGGGACGTCGCCGAGGTGCTGCTCGCGGACCTGACCGAGGCGGAACTTCAGCTCGATGTGGCGCCCGCGGTCGGCGTCGTTGTCGGGCCCGATGATCGTGATCTGCCGGCCGAGCACGTCGGCCAGCTCGGCCCACTTGCCGTTGCGCAGGTAGATCCGGTCGAGGGCCGACAGCGCGGTCGGCTCGTCGCCGGCCGCGTCGAGGATCGCCATGTACGCGGCGATCGCCTTGCCGTCGTCCTTGACCTCGTCCTCGTAGAGCTGGCCGACCTTGGCCTGGATCTGGATGCGGACGTCGCCGTCGGCGGTCAGCTCCAGCTTGCGGGCGTAGATGTCGAGCAGCTCGGGGTAGCGGGCCTTGCCCAGGTACAGCCGCTCGAGCGCGTCGAGTGCCTGCTCGCTGGCCGGATCGACCTCGAGGATCTGGCGGTTGACGTCGACCGCGCGGTCGAGCTCGGACAGCTCCTGCTCGAGCACCCGCCCGACGACCAGCATCACCGGCAGCGCGTCGAGCCGCGTGTCGAACTTGGGCAGGGACGCGCTGTACGCGTCGACCAGCTCGGCCCACGCGCCGGTCTCGGCGGCGAGCCGCTCGAGCTCGACACGGATCCACTCGGCGCGGTGGTCCTCGGCGTACGCCTTGAGCCACCACCCGAACGCCGCGCCCTTGTCGCGCAGCTTCTCCTCGTTGTACTCGGCGAGCTTCTTGATCCGCTCCTGGCGCAGCGACACCTCGTCCGACGGCGTCGCGCGCAGCTGGATCTCGAGCACGCCGACCAGCTTCTTGGGATCGCGTCCCGCCTCGTACAGCGGGATCAGCGCCTCGGCCGCGGCCAGGTTCGACTCGTCGAGCGACAGCACCTTCTCGAACGCGCGCATCGCGCGATCGGGCTTCTGCAGCTCGTCGCGATAGAGCACGGCGATGTTCATCGCCAGGGTGAGGCGGTGCTGCTCGCTGCCGGCCTCGACCTCGCGCTCGAGCACGCGCACGTACTCCTCGATCTTGCCGCGCGTGCGGTAGAAGTCCTCGAGCTCGGCCCACCGGCCCTCGGTGACGTACAGCTTCTTGAGCGCATCCTGCGCGCGCCGGTTGTTCTCGTCGAGCGCGAGCAGGCGCTGCCACGCGTCGATCGCCTTGGCCGAGTCCTCGACCTTCTCGGTGTAGAGCAGGCCGAGCCGCTGCAGCGCGTCGATCCGGGTCTTGTCGTCGCTGGCGATCTCCGCCTGCTTCGACGAGATCTCGGCGAGCTTGCCCCAGTCCTTGTTGCGCTCGTAGAGCTTGTACAGCTCCGTCAGCGCCTCCTCGTGCGCAGGCTCGTGCTCGAGGACCTTCTCCCACCAGTACACGCACAGCTCGGGCTTCTTCACCTTCGTCGCGGCCATCCGCGCGACGTCGATGACCTTCGCGGCGCGCTCGCCCGGCGGGGTCTGATCGATCTCGTTCTCCTTGAGCTTGATCAGCTTCTCCCAGTCGCGGCGCTTCTCGTACACCGCGAGCAGGTGCTCGATCGCCTGCGCGTTCTGCGCGTCGAGCTCGAGGACCTTCTCGAACGCCTTGATCGCCTCGGCCTGGTTGGAGAACCGCTCGAGGTAGAGGTTGGCGATCTGCAGGTGGATCGCCACGCGATCGACGCCGGCGCCACGGTCCGCCTTCTCGGCCAGGACCTTGACGAGATCCGGCCAGCGCTTCTTGTGCTCGTAGATCCCCGCGAGCTGGTCGTAGACCGCGACCTGCGAAGGATCGGCGGCGAGCGACGCGGTCAGCGCCGTGATCGCCTGGTTCTCGTTGTTGGCGCGCAGCAGCGCGGCGGCCAGCTCGCGCTGGGCGAGCGCCTTCTCCGCCGGCGAGCTCGCCTTGTTCGCCGCGTCCTTCCACGCCGCGACGCCCTTGTCGGGGCTGCCCTCGGCGGCGCGCGCCGTGGCGACGACGCCCTCGAACCCGGCCGAGACCGAGCCGACGTCGACCGGGGCCGGTGCGGCCGGAGCCGGTGCGGGCGCCGGAGCCGGCGCGGGCGCCGGCGCGGGCGCGGGCGCGGGTGCCGGCGTCGGCGCCGGAGCCTCGAC
>WYBA01000322.1 GCA_011526095.1 Myxococcales bacterium
AGCGATACGATTGCAAGGTCGCGTCGCGCTTGGGTTATCTGAGATCCGCAGGGAGGGTTCGAGTCCCGTCCGCTCCGCGACTTAACCAGCCGGGATCGAAAGGTCCCGGCTGATTTCTTTTTCGGCGCTGCCACGCTGTTGCCACGGCACGCCGGAACGCGCGCCGGATCCGGAACCGACACCGCCGATCGTCGTCGCGTACGTGCAGGCGGAATACGCTTCGCCCGTCGCTACGCCAGCAGCGACGATCTCAATCCACGACGAGCTCGCGGGCCGGGGCGCGCAGCTCCTCCACGAGCGCCGCCATCGACTGCGCGAGCTCCTCGAGGCCGTCGACGACCCAGCGCGTCGGCGGCGCCGACAGCTCGGAGATGCCTCGCAGCGCCGCGCGCGCCGCGTTGCGCACGCGGGTCGCGTGGCGCAGCCGGACGTCGGCCGGGAACGGTGGGTCAACGTAGATCTGCGACTCGCGGATGCGTTCGGTCGCACGCTCGATCGACGCCCACGGTCGGGCTTCTCCCGGGCGCGGGACGTTGGCGAGGTAGAAGTAGTCCCAGATGTAGAGGGCCAGGTGGTCGCGCTTGGCTCGGTCCATGTCTGCTGCTTCGGTCGAGGCGCGCGGCGGTTGCGTGAAACGTGAAGCCCGCCGGATGCTCCGGAGTGGTCATCCGTCGATCACTGCCGGGAACCCCCACGCCGCGCCGCGAACGGGTGGCTGGGCGCTGCGAGCAATCTCGCTGAGGGGCAGGCCGTCCACGCAAAGGTCGAGGCGCGCGCAGGCCGTCGTCGTACGACCGACCACGCCTATGGATCCTCCGGCGTGTTGAGCCGGTACTCGACGTGGAGCGTCAGCTCGGCTGGCAGCGCAGCCGGCGCGCCGTCGCGCCAGGGGAAGCGCGTCTGGAAGCACTCGATGATCGGCTGCGCACCTTCGGCTCGGAGGACAGGCGCGCGATCGGGTGCCAGCGTGATCTCGACATGTACCTCGCGGTCATCGTCCGGCTCGCTGGAACACACGCTCCACGCGTTCTCGAGCTCGTTCAGCCGATCGAGGTGGTCACCGCCGTCGGTCGCGGCGATCAGTTGTGGCCAGGTGCGGATATGCGCATCTCTCGGCGCTTGTCCCGCGACGCAGCTCGGCGCGTCACCGAGGTGACATGCGCGGCGATAGGCACGCTCGACGAGCTCGTCGTCACGAGCACCCCCGATCCCGTTCCGCACCAGGTGGCCGAGATTCGAGCAAGCGGCTCTCCTGCCGAACTGACACAGCCGCAGCGACACGCCGCGAAGGAGGGGATATGCCTCTTCCGGTAGCTGCCCCTCGATGTACAGGTCCGCGAGGTAATCGCCGAGCGTGTCGCACGACCGCACCGCGAAGCCGCTGCACGCCAGGGTGAGCGCCGCGCGCCGCTCGGGCTCGCCGAGCACGAAGTCCTCCTTGTGAAGGACGCTGCTGAGGTTCCTGCAGCCGACCGGCGTGTCCATGCCCTTGCACGCGATCAGCCCGGCTCGATACGCCTCCTGAAGGTCGCGCGGTCCACCTTCGCCGTTCTTCGCGAGCACGACGAGGTTGCTGCATCCGAACAGGCTTCCCTTGGCGCACGCGTCGGTCGCCAGCGCGCGCGCCCGCACCAGATCGGTCGGACCGCCGATGCCCTCGGCGACGAGAGACGCGAGACGTCCGCAGCCTTCGGCGTCCCCGCGCTCGCACATCGACTCGAGGGCGGCACGATAGGTCGGGCATTGCGTGGGGTCGTCGCCCAGACACGCGCGCTTCAGCGCCTGGTCGTCAGGGAGTGCGGTCTCCCGAGGGAGCGGACCCGCCGTACGGTCGCCGATGGCGCGGCGCCCGTCGCCGCCAGCCACGAGGAGCACCGCGATGAGGATCGTCGTCAACCGCACGGCTCACCGGCCCAGGCTGGGCCCGTTCGGCAACCCCACGTGCAGCGCCTCGCCATCGATCCATCCCAGCACAGGTGCTCGCTCGAACCACAGCCCGAGCGAGGGCACCGCTGGAGGTGCCGGCCGCGGATCGGCGATGGGCTCCCAGGCGAACCGCCGGTAGCGTGCGACCTGAAGCATCTCGTCGTCCTCGATCCACGCGATCACGAGGTCGCCATCCTCGGAGACGGCGGCGTCGGCGAGACGCGGTGTCGGTGCGTCGGTTGGGGGCTCGATCGAGGCGAGACCCGCCGGGGACACGAGCCCGGCGTGGAGCCCGCCATCGGTCCAGACCAGGTACGCGTCGTTGCCGCGGACCTGGAGCCGCACGGTCGGGTCCGCGTCGACGATCGGCAGCGTCGCCCACGTGGTCCACGCTTCACCGACGAGCGCGACGACGCGCAGCTCGAGCTGATCCGGCGCGAGCCGATCGAGGAACGCGACGATCGGCCGAGCGGCGACGGGGACGCCCACCAGCGGGCGGCCTACCACCTCGGTGGCCGGGATGACGGGCAGCGCCTGCCAGTCGCTCACGTGGTGCCACACCTCGATCCGCTCCGACCGCTGGACCGCGACCACGATCCCGTCGCCAAGCGCGACGTCGGCCGGCCCCCCGCGCGTCGGGGCGCCGAGGCCGCTCCATCCAAAGGGGTCCGTGACATCCCGCCACGCCACGCAGAGCATGTTGTCGTCGCAATCCGCGGCGACCACCCACACGTTCCCCGCACTCGCGAAGCTCGGAGCACTCCAGCCCTGGAGCGGGGCGAGTGGCGACCAGCCCGACTCCCCCACCCTGATCGCCGTGTGGAGTGCGGGCTCGTCCTCGCTGCCCGAGGACCAGACCGCGCCGATCGCGCCCGTGCCCTCGAAGGTGAAGGATCCTTCATCGGTGCCGCCCAGCATCGTGACCGGACCGGGCGACGCTCCCAGATCGAGTTCCGCGGCCTCGTCGACCCATGGATCTACCGTCCACGTGAACGGCGCCGCGTCGAGCGCGACCCCGTCGTCATCGACGATGTAGTCGAAGGTGATCTCGAGCTGCCCCGTGTAGAGGAGATCCTCGTGAAGGCGGACCTCGACCACCTCGGAGTAGGGTGCCTCGGGCTCGAAGACGTACGTGCGCCGCGTCGGCAACGACTCGCCGTTGGCGTCGCGCACGACGAAGATCGGCCCGCTCGACCAGAAGCCCGGCGATTCGGTGTGCAGCGCGGGCCCGGAGAACGCGACCTGGGTCCGGTCGTGGATCCACGCTGCCGGCGACACCTCGACGGACGCCGGCGCGGCGTCTGTACAACCGGCGGCAACGGCAACGGCAACGGCGCCGAGGGCAGCGATCACGATCGGTAGCTGCAACCGGAACCACGAGATACGCCCTGTCATGCCGCGCACACTGCCATATCGTGGCCTCGGACACGAGGTATCGACGGCTGGCAACCTGTGGCACTCGAACCGACCTTGCTCGGTCTCGGTGGTGGCCTCGCGAGCGGTGGTCGCCGCGGCGCCGCCACGTCCGGTGGACCGACGCGCGCGACTCGGCGAGCGTGAGCGCGTCGGGGGCGGTCGCGGTCGCGTCGCTTCGCCCGAGCCGGCCCTCGCGACCGCCGCTCCGCGCGGAGCGAGGCGCCTATCGCCGCGCCGCCAGCCCGAGCATCAGCGGGATGACCGGCGCGCCGGGTGGCATGCCCCAGCGGCGGTCACCCAGGTCGACCATCCCGGGGAAGAACGTGCAGCCGTTGGCGTACGGCCACTCGCGCACGCGCTCGATCACCAGGCCCGCCGACGCGATCGCGTCGACGACGTCGGCGACGGTCCACAGGAACTCGTGGCACGCCTCGGGATTGGCGAAGTCGACGACGCCGGGCTGGTAGGTGGCGCCGTGGAGCAGGCCGGCGCCGGAGTCGGCGACGTAGTCGCGCACGCCCGAGTCCCACGGCCGGTGGGCGCCGCCGCTGGCGGGCGCCGGTGACAGGACGATCGCGCCGTCCCGCGCCTCGACGAGATCGAGCAGCGGGTGGAACTCGACGAGCACGAGCCGGCCGCCGGGCGCGAGCACGCCGGCGATGCCGCGCGCCCACGTCCGCAGATCGGACAGCCAGCACAGCGCGCCGTACGACGAGAACACGAGGTCGGCGGTGGCGGGCGGGGCGGCGGCGAGCCAGTCGTAGACGTCGGCGCGGACGAACGTGGCCGGGATGCCGGCGTCGGCGGACAGCCGGGCGGCGAACGCGATCGCCTGGTCGCTGATGTCGACGCCGGTCACCGTCGCGCCGCGCGCCGCAAGCGACAGGCTGTCCTGGCCGGCGTTGCACTGCAGGTGGACGAGCCGCCGCCCGGCGAGGTCGCCGAGCAGCTCGAGCTCCTCGGGGAACAGCGTCGACCCGCCGCCGCGCAGGAACGCGGCTTGATCGCCCTTGTGGCTGTTGTGGGCGACGGTCGCGTGGTTCCACGACCGCCGGTTCTGCTCGTGTAGCTCGCGCATCGCGCGAGCGTAATACGGCGCGGGCGCGCGGCGAGCGCGCGCCGGTCACCGGGGGCGGCGTCGCTCGACTCGACGCAGCCGCCCCGGCGCCCGCCGGCGGCGGGCCGTACGCGTGCGTCCGGCTCACGTCGGCCGAGCCGGGTCGAGGTCGTGGGCCGCTCGCGAGGCGAGCGCCGCCGCGGTCAGCGATACCGGCCGAGCTCGACGAACGCCTGGTCGTTCATGATCACGTACGGGCGGTCGACGAAGGTGAAGTCCTTGCCGTCGAAGCGCTGGATCTGGAGCAGGCCCATGCCGTAGCCCATCGGGCCCTGGGCGTAGTAGTGGATCGAGAGGTGGTACGGGCCGGCCTCGGGGCGGCCCGGGATCGCGAAGCACTCGGGGCCGTAGCCGGTGGTGATGTCGGCGTAGAGCTCGCCGCCGGAGTCGAGGCGGGGCTGGGAGAAGTAGGCGTGGCCGCCGCGCGCGTCGCGGATGTGGAAGTCGACGTCGTTGGCGTCGGTCTCCCAGTACATGACGAAGCGGGTCGAGCGCGCGCGCACGAGCTGCAGGTCGCGCCGGGCGAGCGCGCGGGCGATCGCCTTGCGCGCGCCGCCGTGGGCGAGGTAGGCGGCGCCGATCATGCCGGCGTCCTCGGCGAGGACGCGATCGACGCCGTCGTCGCGGTAGTCGCGATCGACGCCGGCCAGGATCGCGGCGAAGGCGCCCGCGTGGTCGCCGGCGCGGACGAGAGCGTAGGCGAGGAGGCGGTGGCCGCTGGCGTGGTCGGGCGGTCGGCGACCGCGCGCCGGTAGGTGTCGACGACCAGGGCGCGGCTGGCCTCTCCGAGGCGCTCGAGCCGCTCGCCGGCGAACCGGCGCATGTCGGCGCGGCCCGGGAACAGGTCGATGATCGAGCCGTAGATGCGCGCGGCGGCGGCGACGTCGTTGCGGGCCTCGAGCGTCTCGCCGAGCGCGATCAGCGCGAGCACGTCGCCGGGCGCGCTGTCGTGCCACGGCTCCGCGATCTCGTAGGCGCGCTCGACGTCGCCGGCGCGGAGCGCGCGCATCACCTTGGCGAGCTTGCCGCGGAGGGCGGGCTTGCGATCGGCGGCGGGCGTCGGCGGCGCGGGCTCGGGCGGGGAGGCTGGCGTGGGCGGCGGGATCGGTTGCGGCGTCGGCTCCGGGTCCGGCGGAGGCTCCACCGCGGCGACGGTGGGGGGAGGATCGGGCACGGGCACGGGCACGGGCACGGGCACGGGCACAGGATCGGGCACGGGCACGGGCACGGGGGTTGGGTCGGCTTCGGGCTGGTCCGCCCGGCGGAAATGGAACGGGTAGCTCACGTCGACCGGCCCGCCGCCGCGTGTGGAGGGGAACTCGATGCTGGCGAGCACCTCCGCGATGCACGCGGCCACCGCGTCGTCGACGCCGCTCGCGGTCACGTCGCGGACGGCGCCGTCGGGATCGATCACGAACCTGGTCGCGACGGTCCCGGCGAGGCCAGGGTTGCCCTGCAGCGCGTGCTCGTAGCAGTGCGTGATCCGCGCGAGGTGGCGACGGAGGTGGCGACGGATCACCGCCTTGTCGAGGTCGCCCACCGCGACCGGCTGCCCGACGCGCACCTGCGGCACCGCCGCCGCGCGGCCGTGCATCGCGCCGCGACCCGCGCCGACCGCGTAGCCGGCGGCGATGCCGGAGCTGGACGTCGTGTCGTGGGCCGGCGGGCCGGGGTCGCGCGCGATCGTGCCGGGGGCCGGCGCGTCGGCGTCGGCGCGCCGCCGCCGCGAGCGCTTCCCCTTCGGCGCGACCGCGATCGCGGACCGCCCGCGGACCTCGACGCCGCCGGCGCCGACCACCAGGACGTCGGACAGCGCGTTGCGCGCGATCCCGTAGCGGCGGTAGTCCGCCTCGGTCTCGAGCACGATCATCGAGGTCTGGCTGGACATCACCCGCGCCGCGATCGAGCGCTTCGCGAGGTCGGCGCGCAGCGCGCGCTGTGTCTTCGCGTCCGCGGTGGCGTCGAGCCGCCGCTCCAGCTCCGCGATCTCGGCGCCCACGACGGCGCGCTCGACCAGCGGCGCGGTGCCGTCGCCGACGACGAAGCGGCGGCGGTCACCGCCGATGGACACCTCGATCGAGCGCGCGGGCGCGCGCGCGGTCGCCGGCATCCGCGCGTACACCATGTGCACGCTGCCCGGTCGCGCCGCGGCGATCGTGGCCGGGTAGACCCACTCGGCGCCCGGCACCTCGACGGCGAGGTCGGTGAGCACCGGCTCGCTCAGCCCGGCCGCCACGCGCGGGGCGCCGTCGTCGAGGTCGTGGACGTCCCCCGCGCGCGGCAGCGAGGTGCGGACGAGCGCAGCGGCGAGCCCCTCGTCGCGGATCCCGCCAGCCATCACCACGTCGAGCCGGTCGATCGGCAGGCGCTCGATCCGCGCGAGTAGCTCGGCGGTGTCGGGCCCGGCCGTGAGCACTCCGTCGGTCACCACGACCACGCGCCGGTGGAGCCCGGGGACGAGCGCGAGGGCCGAGATCGCCTGCGCGAGGTCGGACGCACCGGCGGCGCCGCGCGCGAGCATCGCCTCGTCGTGCGCGGCGCCGTAGCCCGACGCCGCGCCGGCGAAGATCTGCTGCGTGTCCTGGTCGAACGCGATCACCTGCAGCGCGATCGCGTCGCCGTGCGCGGCGCGCATCGCGTCGACGAGCGCGTGCACCGCCCGCACGTAGCCGGCGAAGCCGAGCCCCCGCGACGCGCTGGTGTCGACGAGCATCGTCACCGCCGCCGGCGGCTCCGCGGGCGCCGGCGCCGCACCGCCGGCAAACGGGACCGCGGCGACGACGAGGTCGCCCGCCGCGATCGCGCCGGCCTGCTCCGGCGCGGTCGCGACGAAGTCGCGGTCGGGCTGCCAGTCGCGCTCGCTCAGGGTCTGGTTCGCCGGCGCGCCGTCGAGCCGGGCGCCGAGGAGCGCGACGTCGAGCTGCGCGATGCGCGGCAGTCCGCGCAGCGGCAGCGTGTAGGTGCGCCCGGGCAGCGTCTGCGAGAACGACACGATCAGGTGCTTGTCCGCCTTCGCGGCGATCGGGAACACCTTCCCGATGAACTGGTTGCCGGGCGCCTTCTCGAGCAGCGCCGGGTCCTGGGCCTGGTGGAGGAAGTCGTCGTACACGCGGCGCGCGGTGGCGCGCTCGACCACCTCCGCCTCCTGGAGCTTGCCGTCGTCGAGCTCCATCGCGAACCGCGACACCGCCGCGCCCGCCGGCAAGGTGATCGCAAACGTGCCCTCGCGCGTGCGGGCCTCCGGGTTGCGGAACCACAGGTGGAGCTCGGTGAACGCCAGCGGCCCCTCGACCACTGCCTTCGCGTCGACGCGCACCAGCGCCAGCCCGCTGCCGTCCGACGCGGTCAGCCGGAACGGCGCCTCGGCGACGGCCGCGGTCGCGACCGGCGCTGCCACCATCTGCATGGGCGTGACCGTCGTCGCCGGCGCCGCGACTTGAGAAGTCGGGGCAACCGGGGCCTGCGCCGCCGCGGGCGCGACGACCTCGGGCTCGCCGCCGCTCGGCGCGGTCGATCGACACGCGCAGACGACGACGGTTGCCACGGCGAACACCACCTGGCGAGCACGCATGACTTGCCTGTCGGACACGCGCCGCGCGCCGCGGTTCCACCGAACTTTGCGGCCGGCGGGGCGGGGGGCCGCGAGGTCGTGGCGGCCTTCGTTGTCCAGGCCGACAGGTGAGGACCCCGGTCAGTCGAACACTGCAGCGGCCTGCTCGGCGCTGACGTCCGCGGGGCGGAGGATCGGGTCGGCGAGGCGAGCGGCCTCGTCGAGGCGGGCGCGCGGGACGACGATCGTCACCGGCGCGAACGGCGTGAACGTCGGGAGCAGCGCCTGCGTGTGGACGCCGACGAGCTCGTGCGGGACGCCCGCGTCGGTCAGGGCGTCGGCGACGCGATCGGCGCGGTCGGCGTCGTGCACCTCGGCGAGCACGGTCGGCGCGGCGAGGGTCGCGTGGGCGCGCAGGCCGGCGAGCACGCCGAGCGCGCTGACGGCGAGCAGCGCGGCGGCGAGCCCGACGTCGGTCGCGGCCACGGACAGCTCGCTCAGGGCGAGCAGCAGGCCGCTCGCGAGGACCGCGGCGGCCGCGCCCACCGGCTGGCGCCACGCGCCGGTGAACGCGATCGCCCCGGCGATCGCGGCGAGCGTGATCCAGCGCGTGTGCGCGGGCTCGGCGACGAGGCGGAGCGCGCGCCCGATCAGCGGCGGGTCGAGCATCAAGGAGAGCATCACGATCGTCAGCGCGAACGGCGCCACCAGCACCGGGAGCACGCCGCCCGGCGGCAGGCGCGAGCCGCGGTGGCGGACGCTGACCAGCGCGATCACGACGACGGCGACGAGCGCGGCGCTCGCCACCGCCGCGAGGCGGAGGTCGTCGACGCCCGCGGCGGGCTCGGTCGTGATCCGGCGGTAGAGGACCAGCGCGGCCGAGCTCGCGATGACCGCGTGCCAGCCGTTGCACAGGCCCCACCGCGTGATTGCGGCGGCCGCGGCCGCGGGCAAGAGCGCGCCGGCCGCGAGCGTGAGCGCCAGCTGCGCCCGGACAGCGGTGCCGGGCTCGGCGAAGCGCATCCACTCGGTGCCGGCGCCCTGCAGCAACGTGGCGCCCATCCATCCCTGGACGAGCGCGATCACGACCGCGAGCCGCAGCGCGGCGCGCTCGAGCGGCGCGCGCGCGGCAGGGCCGGCGTGGCGCCGCGCGCGCAACGACGGGATCGCGAGCGCGGTCAGCTCGACGAGGACGTAGGCCAGCAGCACCGGCGTGAGCCCGAGCGCGACGATCGAGATCGTCTCCGGCGCGTAGGCGAACGCGTTGGCCGCGTCGCCGTCGAGCCGCGGCAGCGGGATCGACCGCGCGTACACCAGCAGCGCGGGCGCCGCCGCCGTCACGGCGGTCCGGATCGCCAGCGTCCGCGACAGCGCGAGCGGTCCGCGCGCGGCGCGCCGGGCGCGCGTGACCCCGTGCCGCGCGGCGAGCCACGCGAGCAGCCAGGCCAGCGCGCCCGTGCCGAGGGCGAGCCCGGCGCACTTCGCCCACGCCGCCGTCGCCGCCGCCGCCCGGCTCGCGATCAGCGTGGCGGTCAGGCCGGCGGGCAAGACCGCGCGCGCGCGCAGCGCGCGCACGAGCGCCGTGGCCTCGCGCTGCTGGTCGGCGGGCGCGCCGCTTCCCATGGAGATGGAGGTACGACCGCCGGTGACCGGGCCCTGGATCACCGGCGCCGACACGACCATCCCGTCGATCACGATCGCCAGCTTGCGGCCGAGGCGCTGGCTGGTCAGCTCGCCGAACTGACGGGCACCCTCGGCGGTGAACGTCAGCAGCACCTCGGGGCGGTTCGACTGCGGATCCCACCGCACGGTCGCGTCCGCGACGTCGTCGCCGGTCAGCCACGGCCGGTCGTCGACGATGTACGTGCGCACGAACGGCGCGCCGGCCGCCTCGCCGTCGTCGTCCTCCTCCCGCGCCGCCCGCGGCACGACGCGCTCGAACACGATCGCCTGGCCCTCCTCGAGCCAGGTCGCCTCGTCCTGGGCCCACAGCGCGTCGAGCCGCTCCGCGATCGCCTCGACGCTCGGCCCGTACACGTAGTAGTCGTCGAACGTCCGCCCCGAGTCCTCGTGCCGCCAGCCGTCGACGTCGACCTGGACCGGCCCGGGCCCGGCCGCCCGGATCGCGCGGTAGATGTTGCGCGCCGCGGGCGTGCTCTCGAGCACCTCGACGAACGCGAGCTGGCCGGTCCGTGTCAGCGCGTCGGCGATCGCGTCCGCCTCGTCGGCCGGGGCGCCCGACACCTCGACGAGGATGACGCCGCCGTCGCGCTCGGTCGCCGCCACGTCGTACCCGTCGAGGCGCGCGCGCCACGCCTCGACCAGCGCGGCGAGCGGTAGGTCGACCGTGCCGCGCTGGACCTCGAACGAGAGCTGGCCGCCCGCGCGCGGCCCCAGCGGCGGCACGCTGACGAGCAGTCCGACCGCGAGGGCGATCGCGAGGCTGAAGGCGAGGCGGCGCACGGTGACGCACCGTATCGCGGCGGCGTCGTGGCGGTCCCGGCACGTTCCGGCAGGTGGGCGCCTCGCGAGGGTGCCGCGGGCGCGGCGTCCGGAACGAAAAAAGGGAGCTGGCGGTAGCCAGCTCCCTCATCACGGCTCACGCCGCGGCGCGATCAGATGACGCGGACGTTCTCGGCGCGCGGGCCCTTCGGACCACGGCCCTCGTTGAACGAGACCTTCTGCCCCTCGCGGAGCTGCTCGAACGTCGAGCCCTCGACGGCGGACATGTGGAAGAACAGGTCGGGACCCGAACCGCTCGCGATGAAACCAAAACCCTTGTCGGTCAGACGCTTGATCGTACCTTCAGACATCGTCGTGCTCCTCAGCAGCAGGCAGTGTGAACGACGGTGGCGGGGTCGACATCGGGTCGACACCAGAGAGACCAACGGCGTTCGAACGGCTTGTGTAAGCGATCTCGGGCCGAAGTCCTAGGGATTTCGTGCGCGATGTGCGGGATTCCTCGTTTAGCCCCGAACTCGGGGTGGGTCGACCGCCACTTCGGCGCTTCGCACGCGCCGCGGACGCGGTCACGCCGGAGGCCTGCGTCGCCGCTGCGGCGCCGGCGGCGATGTCGCGCGCGCCGCGGGCGGCGGCGCGCGGTGCGCCGCCCACGCCAGGGCGAGCGTGCCGAGCACCGGGGCGAGCGTACCCGCGAGGCGCAGCGTCGGCGCGAGCGCGCCCGCACCGAGGCCGACGCGCCCGAGGTGGAGCACCGACAGCGCGGCGTCGAGCCCGGCGGCGGCCGCGAGCCCGCGGAGGTGACGGCGCCGCGGCCGCCGCGCGACCCGGAACAGCAGGCCCGCGAGCAGCGCGTCCCACGCGACCCACGCGGCGAGCGCCGGCGCGGAGAACCCCAGCAGCCCGCCGCCATCGGCGACGAGCACGGCGGCGAGCACCAGCGTCCATGCCACCAGCGGGACCGCGAGCAGCCACGGCAGCCCGCTCGGGTGGCGCACGAGCGAGCGCACGCCGAACGCCACCAGCGACCCGCCGGCGAACGCGCGCAGCGCGTCGAGCAGCGCGAGGATCCGCCGCCGCGGCCGGTGCACCATCCACACCGGCTCCCACGCCGCCGGGTGGAGCCGCTGCTTGAACGCGCGCAGCGAGCGGAAGTCGTACAGCGGCGAGCTCGCGAACCGCGCGAGGCGCAGCCACGGCGCGACCGGCCCCGACAGCGGCGCGAGCCCGAGCGTGACGACGGCGTCGCCGGCGTCGGCCGCGTCGCGCATCGCGGCGTCGAGCAGCAGCTCGGTGGTGCCGTTGGGCGCGGCGTCGATCCGGACGGTGTCCTCGACGAGCCAGCCGCGCCGCGCCGGCACCGGCACGAGCGAGGTGAACGCGACCACCTCGTCGCCGCGCTCGGCGACGTAGTAGCGGTGGTCGTCGGGGAACACGAACGGCTCGAGCGCGACGAGGAAGCCCATCGGCTCGAGGTGCCGGCCGTGGAGCCACGCCGCGGCGATCGCCTCGACGCGCGCGCGCAGCGGCGCGCCGGCGTCGAGCTCGGCGGGCGCCACGCGCCGCACGCGCACGCCCTTGGCGCGCGCGCGCCGTAGCTGCTCCTTCAGCCGGCGGTGCGCCGCGACGGTCTCGGCCCACCGCGCCGGCTCGAACACGGGCTGCTCGCCGATCCGCAGCGCGGTGAACCCGTCCAGCTCCTCGGCGCGCTCGGCGCAGAACAGGCACGCGCGCCGGCCCGAGGCGCGCGCGGCGTCGACGAAGCGCCGGGTCGCGCGGGCGCGCTCGTCGGGCGGCGCGAGGGGCGAGCCCGCCGCCACCCACGCGCGGCCGGTGTCGACGTAGGCGACGCACGCGCCGGTGCCCTCCGGCGCCGGCGCGTCGAACCAGTAGCGGCAGGCCGACTCGAGCCCCTGGAACGCGACCGCGTCGCGGCCGAAGCGCAGGACGTGGTCGCGCGCGCGCTGACGGTCCGCGGTGGGTTCGAGCTCCGACAACGCCCCGGTGTCGCACGTCGGCAGGGCCGGGGCCACCCGCGCGCGCCCCCGATGGCGAGCGCGGCGGCGCGGCGGCCTGTCACGCCCGCGCGCGCAGCTGCTCGGCGAGGCGGTAGGCGAGCGCGACCAGCGTGAGCCCGCTGTTGGCGATGCCCGCGGCGCGCAGGATCGATCCGTCGCACACGTAGGCGCCGGGGACGTCCTTGACCGCGAAGAAGTCCAGGCCGGTGTCGCCCGGCGCGGCGGGCGCGGCGACGAACTGGTGCGCCGTGCCCGAGTGGTGGGCCGCGTTGCGGAAGTCCCACTTCTCCACGGGCAGGACGTTGCGCTCCAGGATGTCGTCGGCGTACTCGGCGAAGAACTTGTCGACGCTGCGCTCGTAGGAGCCGAGCTCGTCGGGCGTGACCTGCCAGTTCAGCGACGGGCGCTTGCCCGGCGTGAGCCGGACGCCGCGGGTCGGCAGCGGCGTCTGCTCGCCGAGGATCAGCACCGAGTAGTAGTCACCGCGGAACCCGGCGCGGGTCTTGAACAGGATCGCCTCGCGCACGGCCTCGAGGTTGCCGAGCAGGCGCAGGATCTTGCGCGGCGAGAACGGGTCGTTGCGCAGGTCGGACAGGATGTAGCGCGCGGGCCCGGTGATCGAGCCCAGGCGCATGTCGATCGCCGGGCGGAGGTAGACGACGGTCTTGAGATCGTCGGTGGTGTAGACGAGCCCGGCGCGGATCTCGCCCGACCACGTCGCGGTGGACGACACCTTCTTGAGCACGCTGTCGGGGCGCAGCTTCACCTTGGCGACGTACGCCATCGGGTGATCGTGGTAGCCGGCGCACAGGCCGTCGTTGAGGCCGGTCGAGCGCGCCAGGACGATCGGCGTGCCGATGCCACCGGCGCACACCAGGACGTGGTCCGCCTCGACGCGCTCGACCCCGCCGGGGACGCGGGCCTCGACGCGCGCCGCCGCGCCGTCGGAGGCGGGGACGACGCGGTCGACCTGGCCGTAGACGACGTTGATTTCGCCGCCGGGGTAGCGCTGGTTGGCGAGCTGCCACGCGTTGTAGCGCGCCTGCGGCAGGACCATGTGCCCGACGGTGGTGCTGCCGCGCTCGACCGCGGCGCGGTTGGCCTCCCACGTGCGGTTGCACTCGGCCAGCTCCTTCGGGGACAGGAAGAACGACCACGCCTGCTGGTAGTACGGCGCGAACCCGCGCGGCTCGATCCCGGCCTTGCGCAGGTCGTGGTCGTCGAGCTCGATCAACGCGTTGTGCCAGTAGTTCGTGGTGCCGCCGAGGCCCTCGGCGCGGTTGATCGACGTGTTGAGCTCGCCGGTCGTGCAGTCGACGTCGTCGAACAGCGGGCGCTTCTTCTTGCCGCGCTCGATGACGGTGACGGCAAAGTCGTCGCGCAACAGCGCGGCGAGCAGCGAGCCGCACAGGCCCGCGCCGACGATCGCGACGCGCTTCTTCATGACGGCGAGGTCTCCATGATCGGGCGCGATGGTGGCACGCGCGCCGGTGCGCGACAACGCGGGTGGGCGGCCGATCCGGGCGCGGTGAGGCGTGCTCGGGGCCGGCCCGCGCCCGCGGTCACGGCCCGACCGGCGGCGCCGTCGGCGGTCTGCCAGTCGATGCGCAGGACGCGGTCCGCGTACGTCGCGGTGCCGGTGAAGTTGCCCATGCCCTCCTCGCGCGCCTCGTTCGCGAGGGCTTCGGCGTGATGCGGACAGGCCGTGCCGATTGCGCCGGCGTGCGCCTCGGCGGATAGTGCCGGCGCGACATGCTCGCGGCCGAGGTGGGGACGCACCAGATCTGCCGGTCGACGCACGCGGACGCCCCGGGGGAGCGCGCCGCGCGCGATCGCGGTCGGGGGCGCGCGTGAGCGGGCTGTCCGGCGGGCTCGTGCTCGGCCTGGCCGGCGCGATCAGCGGCGCGCTCATGGCGGCGCTCGCGCTCGCGCTGTCGCGGGCGCCGGGGTGGCGCGAGCTGCGATCGTTCGCGCTGCTGGCGGTGGTCGCGGCGAGCTACTGCCTGATCGGCCTGGTCCATGTCCTGCCGGTGTCGCCGGGCACGCTGCTGCTGGGCGAGCGGCTGCTGCTCGCGGCGAGCTTCGCGTACGGGCTCACGATGGTCCGGCACCTCGCGGTGATGGCGGGCCGGCCGCTGCGCCGCGGCGAGCGGTGGACGCTGGGGATCGGCGCGGCGCTCATCGTCCTGGCACTGGTGCCGGGCGTGATGGTCGTGCCGCCGATCAAGCAGGTCGAGGTCGCGTGGTTCGGCGTGACCTACACGATGGGCAACGGGACGGTGCTCGCGCTCGCCGGGGTCGCGTTCGTCGTCGGCGCGATGCTGGTCGCGGCGTTCGGCGGCGGGCGCCGCTGGCGCGACGGGTGGCACGCGCGCCTGCCGATGATCGGGACCGCGACGCTCGCCGCGGCCGGCGTCTCGGACACGCTGGCGTCGCTCGGGGTGATCCCGCTGCCGCAGCTCGTCGAGGGGCTGACGGTCGCGGTCGTGGGCTCGATGGGCGTGTCGTACGCGCGCCGGTTCATCACCGACGCGCGGCGGCTCGAGGCGCTGTCGACGCGGCTCGAGCACGAGGTCGCCAGCCGCACCGACGAGCTGATGCGCGCGCAGGCGAAGGTGGCGGAGCAGGAGCGGCTCGCCGGGCTCGGGCGGATCGCGGCGGGCGTGGCGCACGAGATCAACAACCCGACGGCGGTGCTGCAGCAGAACCTCGACCGCGTCCGCGCCGTGCTCGCCGAGCAGGGCGCGCTGCCCGCGGAGCTCGACCAGCGGCTGCAGCGCAGCCGCGCCGCGACCGAGCGGATCGCCGAGATCGTGCGCCAGCTCCTCGCCACGGCCCGTGGGCCCGCGCCGGGGCCGGCGAGCACGACGGTGTTCGCGCTCGCCGACGTCGTCGACCGCGCGATCGTCGCGGCCGGCGCGACGGCGCCCGGGCTGCGCGTCTCGGCGGCGATCGCCCCGGCGCTGTGTGCGCGGGGCGAGCCGCGCCTGCTCGAGCAGGTCCTGATCAACCTGCTGGTCAACGCCGCGCACGCCGCGCGCGACGCGCCCGGCGGGGGGCGCGCGGAGCTCTCGGCGCGCCGCGACGGGGAGCGCGTGATCCTCACCGTGGCCGACAACGGGCCGGGGATCGCCGACGAGGTCCGGGACCGGCTGTTCGAGCCGTTCGCGACGACGAAGCCGGTCGGGCAGGGCAGCGGGCTCGGGCTGGCGGTGTCGCGCGGCCTGATGACGGGGCAGGGCGGCTCGCTGACCGTGGCCCGCAGCTCGGCCGAGGGCACCGTGATGGCGATCGAGCTGGCGGCCGCGGACCCGGCCCCGGACGCGGCGAGCCCGGCGCCGGCGCCGGCCGGGGCGGGCGCCTGCGCGGCGCGCGACGGCGCGGGCGCCTCGTCGGCGCTCCGCGTGCTGGTGATCGACGACGACGAGGACCTGCGCGAGGTGGTGACGCTGCAGCTCGGCGCGTACTTCGCCGTCGACGAGGCCGGGTCGGTGGCGCGGGCGCTCGACCGGCTGGGCGAGGGGCGCCGCTACGACGCCGTCCTGTGCGACCTGATGATGCCCGGCGGCGGCGCGGAGAGCTGGCTCGCGGCGTGCGCGGCGCGCGCGCCCGAGCTGGCGGCGCGCACCCTGTTCATGACCGGCGGCCCGACGACGCCGCAGGCGGCCGAGCTGGCGGCGGCGCACGGCGACCGCGTGCTCTACAAGCCGGTCGAGCTGGCCGAGCTGCGGCGGGCGATCACGCGCGTCGCGGGCGGCTGAGCGGTGCGGCGCGTCACCGCGCCGCGATGGAGCGGCCGAGGCTGCCGAGGTCGGCGAACGCCTCGAGCAGCCGCGCCTTGAGGCCCTGCTCGCCGGCGCGCAGCCACTTGCGCGGGTCGTAGAGCTTCTTGTACGGCTTGCCGTCGTCGGGATCGATCTGGTAACGGAACGCGCGCTCGTGCTCGCGCATGAACGCGCCGATCGCGCTGGCGTAGGCGAACTGGGAGTCGGTGTCGATGTTCATCTTGAACACGCCGTAGCGGATCGCCTCGGCGATGTCGGCCTTCGACGAGCCGGAGCCGCCGTGGAACACCAGGTCGAGCGGGTTCGGCGCGCCGCCGTGGCGCCTCGCGACGAGGTCCTGCGACGCGCGCAGGATCGTCGGCCGCAGCTTGACGTTGCCGGGCGCGTAGACGCCGTGGACGTTGCCGAACGACGCGGCGATCGAGATCCGCCCGATCGGCGACAGCCGCTCGTGGGCGCGCAGCACGTCGTCGGGCTGGGTGTACAGGTGCGCGTTGTCGGCGGAGTCGTCGTGGTCGTGGCCGACGCCGTCCTCCTCGCCGCCGGTGACGCCGAGCTCGATCTCGAGCCCCATGCCGAGCTCGGTGAGGCGGCGCAGGACGCGCTCGCACTCGGCGAGGTTCGTGTCGAGCGGCTCGGCCGACAGGTCGACCATGTGCGAGCTGAACAGCGGCTTGCCGGTGCGGCGCGCGTGGTCGCGGCCGGCGTCGATCATCCCGTCGACCCACGGCAGCAGCTTGCGGTCGGCGTGATCGGTGTGGACGACGACGCACACGCCGAGCTCGCGCGCGACGAGGTGGACGTGCTGCGCGAACGACACCGCGCCCAGCACGCGCGCCCGCAGCGTGTCGGGGACGCCCTTGCCGGCGAGGAACTCGGCGCCGCCGTTCGACACCTGGACGATCAGGTCGGTCTTGCTCTCGGCGGCGGCCTCGAGCGCCGCGTTGAGCACCGAGCTGCTGGTGACGTTGATCGCGGCGAGCGCGTAGCCGCCGCGCTTGCAGGCCGCGATCAGCGCGGCGTGGTCGGCGCCGGTCACGACGCCGGCGGGGAGGGACGGGGCGGGGGCGCTCATGAGGCGCGACGTTAGGCCGGCCGCGGGCGGCGCGCCAGGCGCGGCCCGCACGGCCGCGGCCTGGGCGCCGGGGAGCGCCCGCCCCCGGGGGG
>WYBA01000036.1 GCA_011526095.1 Myxococcales bacterium
AGGCCGTGCGCGCCGCCGACCGCGGCGAAGTGCTCCTGCCCTGGCAGTTCGTCGGCGCGCGCTGATCGCGCGCCGCGCCTGCCACAGCTTCACGCCGCCGTCACGACGGGGCAGCGCGAGTCCTTACCCTTGAGCGGGTCGCGGACGCCGAGGCGCTGCGACACCAGGTCATCGACCTGCCCGAGATCAGGCCCGACGTCACCGAGTACCGGCAGCACCGCGTGCGCTGTCGCTGCGGGGCCACGACGTGCGGCGAACTGCCTCGCGGCGTGCCCACCGGGATGCTGGGACCGGGCGTGCTGGCGCTGATCGCCGTCCTGGTCGGCGAGTGCCACGTCAGCCGGCGCAAGGTGCGCGCGCTGCTGCGTCACCTGCTCGGCATCGAGGTCTCGCTCGGCACGCTCAGCGAGTCCGAGGCCATCGTCACCGACGCGGTGGACGGCGCGGTCGACGAGGCGCGGCTGCACGCGCTGGGCGAGAACGTCAAGCACGTGGACGCGACGGTCTGGGCGCAGGCCGGCGCCTACCGCGCGCTCTGGACCCTGGCCACGACGGCCGTGACCGTGTTCTTCGTCGCCGGCGACGCGACCCGCGCGACGCTGCGGCAGTGGGTCTCGCGGATCCACGGCGTGCTCGTGACCGACCGTGCCTCGCAGTTCAGCTTCTGGGCGATGGAGTCGCGACAGATCTGCTGGGCCCACCTGATTCGCAAGTTCGCGTCCTTCGTCGGGCGTCGCGGACGCGCCGGCGAGGTCGGCGGTCAACTCCTCGTCTGGTCGCGTGTGCTCCTCCACAACTGGCACCGTGTCCGCGACGGCACGATGTCTCGCGCCGAGTTCCGCCGCGTCGCCGCCGATGTCCGAGCCGTGATCGAACCGCTCCTCGAAGAGGGCCGCCGTCTGCCCGCGCGCGGCGTCGGCGGCGCGTGCCAGAACATCCTCGAGCATCGCCACGCCCTGTGGACGTTCGTCGACACCGACGGGGTCGAGCCCACCAACAACCACGCCGAACGCGAGCTCCGCGGTTTCGTGCTGTGGCGCAAGGCCACCCACGGCAGCCGCAGCGTCCGCGGCGACCTCTTCGCCGCCCACATCAAGTCGGTCGTCCACACCTGCCGCAAGCAGCGCCGCCCCGTCCTGCCGTATCTCAAGCAAGCTGTTCATGCTGCGCTGCGCGGCGACGCGACTCCGTCGCTGCTGCCTGCCGCCCGTGAACGCGTACGTTCGTACGGCGGGATTCACACACGGTCATCTGCGCCGATGGCACTGTGTTTCCGCTGCGCTGACGCTACCGACTTTCGCGGGCGTCGGCCGCTCGCGCCGCGACAGCGATCGCCGTGGCCAGCGGATTCTGCCTGACGAGCGGCTCGATACTCTTAGTCCAGCAGCGAAGCTCGCTCGCGACGCCGCGAGCCGTGCGATTGGCTTCGGAGTTCGACACGGGTTCCTGGACCGACGCGCTGCTCGTCGGCAACGGCGCGCCGTTGTACAAGGTGACGCTCGTGCCCCGACGACGACGACGGCGTCGCGACGGCCTCGGCCTAGGTGACATGGACGAGCTCGCGCAGCTCGTGATGCTCGGAGTGCGCGATGATCGACGACGACACCGTCGCGCGCATCGGCCGCCTGTTCCACGCCGAGCACTGGCGCATCGGCACCATCGCAGCCGAGCTCGGCGTGCATCACAACACGGTCCGTCGCGCGCTCGAGGTCGACCGCATGGTCAGTCGCGGGGTAGCGCGCCCGTCGCAGCTCGACCCGTACAAGGAGTTCCTTCTCAGCGCCCTCGAGCAGCACCCGAAGCTGCGTGCGTCGCGGCTGCACGAGATGGCACGCGAGCGCGGGTTCCGCGTCTCGTACCTTCAGGTACGGCGATGGGCGCGAACGATCCGCTTGCGCCGCGCGAAGCGTTTCTCCGCGTTCGAACCTTCCCCGGCGAGCAGGCCCAGGTCGACTGGGGCCACTTCGGCACGGTCGCCGTCGGCGCCGCGCGACGCCCGGTGTCGTGCTTCGTCATGGTGCTCGGCTGGTCCCGCGCGGTGTTCGCGCGGTTCAGCCTCGACCAGAGGCTGGAATCGTTCCTGCGCAGCCACGTCCTCGGCTTCGAGGCGTTCGGCGGCGCGCCGCGCCAGATCCTCTACGACAACCTCAAGTCGGTCGTGCTCGAAAGGCAGGGCGAGCACGTGCGGTTCCATCCGCACATCCTCGAGCTGGCCGGCCACTACCACTTCGCACCGACGCCGTGCGCGCCGTGCCGCGGTGTTACGAGGCGCCCCTGCTGATGGGCATCGAGGCGGCCTGATCGATGGCCATCGTGTTCGCGTCGGGATCACGGCAGAGACGCGATGGGCATCGCCGCCGGGCGCGGCGTGATCCGGAACGCCGATGGCCATCGCGACGGTGCCGGTACCGGCCGCGATGGCGATGGCGTCGGGAGATGAGGTCAGCGGTCGCGCTCGCGGGTGTCCTCCTCGATGACGCGGGCGGTGGTGTCGCGCTCGACGAGCTTGCGCTTGCGGCGGGCGGTCTCGCGGAGTGCGGCGGCGGCGAGGCGGTCGAGGTCGCGCATCGCGCCGGCGGTGGCCTCGTGCAGGAGCGCGATGGCGTCGAACGCGAAGAGCTCGCGTTCGCAGCCGGCTCGGCGAAGGCGGAGGCGCAGGTACTCGGCGGTGTCCTCGGAGGTGAGCGGCGTGATCTCGAGGCGGTGGTGCAGCCGCGAGTGCAGCGAGCGGTTGCGTCGCAGCGCGAGGCGGTCGCGCAACTCGGGCAGCCCGACGAGCACGAGGCTCAGCAGCGCACGGCTGTCCCAGTGGTAGTTGAGCAGGATGTGCAGGTGCTCGAGGGTGTCCTGGTGCAGCAGGTGGGCCTCGTCGAGGAGGAACACGGGATGGATGCGTTCCTCGGCACGCTCCTCGACGTGGCGCGAGACGGCATAGAAGAGCGCGCCGGCGGTGGCGGCGGGCGAGAGGCCGAGCGCGACGCAGAGCTGGCGGTAGAAGTCGCGGCGGCCGAGGGTGGCGTTGTGGCAGTAGGTCAGGCGGAAGCCAGCGGCGGGGATGCGGTGGCGTAGCGCGCGCAGCACGCACGTCTTACCCACGCCAGGCTCGCCGACGAGCACGACGGATGCGCGCTCGGTGATCGCGTCGATGAGCCCGTCGACGACGCCCTGCTTGGAAGCGGGCAGCCAGAGGTCGGCGTCGGGGATCTCCTTCGAGAACGGCGGCTCCTTGAGGCCGAGCGCGGTGAGGTACGGGGCGGTCATGTCATTTCTCCTCGGGGCGATGGCGTGTTCGGCGGCCCGCGGCGCGGTCGAGCAGCGCGCCCGGCGGATCGAACGGGACGGTGGGTGGCGGCAGCTCGCCGACGCGGCGGCGTCGGGTGCGTGACGCGGCGACCGGATCGACGGGCCGCAGCGGGTAGCGGTGACCGTCGTGCAGCGCGACGGGATCGCCGGCGCCGACGAGGTCGTGCTCGATGGTGACGACGCGGCCGGCGAGGAAGCCCTGGTCGAGCTGCCAGGCGCTGCCGGCGATGTCGACGGTGCCGTCTTTGCGGACGCGGCGACGCAGGGTCTGCAGGAGTGCGGCGGCGAGCATCGGCTCGTCGACGGCGCGGCACTGCGCCGCGCTCCATGCTTCCGCCGGCGCCTTGCCGAGCAGGCCGCCGTGCGGCGCGCGGTGGTAGTGGTCGGCGACGAACGCGTCGAGGCGCACCTGCACGTCGTGCAACGAGGCCAAGCCGCCGCAGTGGTCGAGGCAGCCGGCGCGCAACGTGCGCCAGAACCGCTCCATCTTGCCGCGCGCCGGCGCGTCGCCGGGGCGCGCGTGGATGAGCGAGACGCCGAGTCGCTCGCACGCGAGCCGCAGCGCGTCGCCGCGATAGGTCGAGCCGTTGTCGAGGTAGAGGCCGTCGGGTGCGCCGTGGCGCCGCAGCGCCGCGAGAAACAGCGCGAGCATGTCGGGCTCACGCTCGCTGTGCCTCGCCTCGATCGCGACGATGAAGCGCGAGGCGTCGTCGAGCAGCGCGTGGATACGCAGCGCCTTCGTCGTCGAGCCGATGCGCAGCGCCGGCCCGTGGCAGACGTCGCCGTGCCAGAGCGCGCCCGGGTGGTCGGCCTGCCAGCGCAGACGCGTGTGGCCGTCGGGGCGCGCGCCGCGTTCGAGCCCGGCGTCGCGGTAGAGGCGCGCCACCGTCGTCGGCGAAACGACGCCATCGCGCAGCCGCCCGTCGGTGACGAGCGTGCGCAGGATCAGCGCCGCTGACGCCGTCGGGTGCTCGCGCCGGATCTCGAGCACGAGGTCGCGCTGCTCGGGCGTGAGCTCGCGAGCGCGGCCGCGGTCTGAGCGAGGTCGCGGCCGGAGCGCGGCGAGGCCGCCGGCGCGGTACGCGTAGAGCCAGCGCTCCAGCGTCGAGGCGCCGAAGCGCCGCGTCGTCGCGCTGCCGGGTGGCCGGTAGCGCTCGGCGGCCAGCGCACGCAGCTCGGCGGCGAGGTCGCCGCGGTCGAGGTCGCGGCGGGACAGCGCGCCGATGATCTGGGCGCGGAACAGCGCGACCGCCTCGGCGTGGTCACGCGGAGTGAGGGCTTCGGGCATGCCCTCGCTCGTCCCACGCAGGCCGCGGCGCCGACAGGAACCAACGCGGTGGGCCGAGTTCGTCGTCGGAGCGCGGCGCGGTGGCCATCGAGTCAGACGAGCGCGGCGCCTCCTGCGAACGAGAGCTCCCAGACCGGCCCGACGGTCAACGTCGGCGCCCGCCCGGCCGCGATCTGCGCCGCTCGCGCCGCCGCCGCGCGCGGCGAGAGCCCCGCGGCGCTGGTGCACCACGACCAGGTACCCGACGCGATCGCCGCGGCCCACCGGCGCAGCGCTCGCCAGCTCGTCGCCTCACGGCTCGGCCACGCACCGACGCGTGCGCGTACTTCCGTCGTCGGCTGGCCGCCCAGCGCCCACAGCGCGAGCGCCAGGCAGATCGCCGCGCGCCCGTAGTGCCGACGCGGCTCGATGCCGCGCGGCACCACCGTGAGCACCGCGCCGCAGCCGACACACAGGTACCGGCGGCACGCGATCACCGACGTCGTCGACGCGGCCGTGATCTCGAGCGGGCCGCGGATCTGCCGGTCACGCAGGCCGTGGCCGTGCAGTCCCACCGGTCCGCCCGCAGGACGCCCCGCGGCGGCGCATCGCGGGCACTGACCGGGTCGCGCCTCCTCGACCGACGGCGGTCGCTGCATCCAGATCTTGACGTCGAGCGCGCGGTGAACGATGAGGGAGATGTTCTTGGTCGTCACTTTGGTGGAGCGACCGAGGGCACGACGCCGTCGGTGTTCCAGCACCGCCGGCGTCACCTACTTTTCGGCGAGCGAGATGCCCAGCCCGACGGACGCGGCCGGCATCCTCGTCAACGATCCGGACCGGGGCCAACTTCCTGGCTGATGGCGCTGGCCCTGCCGTCCATCACGCAGCCCGCTCGGTAAGGTCGCTGTCTCCATCAAGCGGCCCGCTCCCTAACACGCGGCAACGAGCAGGGCAAGGTCGAGCGCACCATCCAGTACCTGCGCCACTCGTTCTTCGCGGCGTGCAGGTTCTCCTCGGTCGACGACCTCAACGCGCAGCTCGCCGACGGGATCGAACGCATCGCGCACGCACGCGCCGTGCCCGTCGATCCGGACCGCCGTCTCGTCGCCGACGCGCTCGTCGACGAGCGCACGCGGCTGCCGCCGCTGCCGGCGCATCGGACTCGGCAGCGCTGCTGGGCCGAGGTAGCACCTGACGGGTGATTCGGGCGGCGCGGCGATCCGGTCCTATGCGAAGGGCAAAGGCGACGCCTTCGACGGGCCCGGGCCAGGGGCATAGGCCGCCATGTTAGGTTCCTCGCATGGCGCGAGCGAGAAAGAACACCGAGCCGTCGGCTCAGCCAGCGCTTCAATTGTCTCTCGCCCCGACGTTCGGTGCGCAGTTCCTGGCCCAGCATGCCGGGCAGGTGATCGCCGATCCGCAAGTGGCGATCGTGGAGCTGGTCGCGAACGCCTGGGATGCGGGCGCCGACCGGGTGTCGATAGCGTGGCCCACCGCTTCGAAGACTCTGTTGGCGGTTGAAGACAACGGCACCGGGATGACCGCGGAGCAGTTCGCGTTTCGCTGGAAGATGTTGAGCTACACGCGGACCGAGTTCCAAGGGACGGCCGTGGAGTTTCCCAAGGGGGTGCGCCATCGGCCCAGGGCTGCGTTCGGACGAAACGGCATCGGCCGCCACGCGATGTTTTGCTTCGCTGACGAGTACACCGTCGAGACTAGTTGCGAAGGGAAACTGAGCTCGTACCTGGTCCGGCGGGGCGCTGGACTGGCGCCGTTCGATATCGAACCACGTCGCCAGCAGGCTGCAGACCCGGACGATCACGGCACCAGGATCTGGACGAACGCGCTGAGCGTGGGGCTCACCCCGACCGACATCGCGGAGCTCATCGGTTCCCGCTTCGTCGCCGACCCCGACTTCCAGATTCTCGTAAGGGTGCGGCTCGATCGCGACGGCCCTCGACGGGAGCAATCTCGATCACTTGACCAGCCTGAGCCTCGGGCGTTCGCGCGGCAGCGGGTTCGGGATCTCGGCGTCAGCGTAGCGTGATCGATGGACGC
>WYBA01000323.1 GCA_011526095.1 Myxococcales bacterium
CCGCGCACCGCGCAGGAGCGGCTGCGCGTCGCCGAGCGCCTGGAGGAGCTGCCGGCGACGCGGGCGGCGCTCGCCGCGGGCGAGGTGAGCTACTCCGCCGTCCGCCAGCTCACGCGCGTCGCGACGCCGGCCACCGAGGACGCCTGGCTCGCCGCGGTCCGCGGCCGGACGATGCGCGAGATCGAGCACGCGCTCGCCGGCCGCGCCGAGGGCGATCATCCCGACGACCCGGCGGATCCGGACCTCGAGCCGCGCCGCCTGCCGCTGGAGCTCACGCCCGACGCCTACGCGCTGTGGCTCGAGGCGCGACGCCGGCTCGAGGACGAGCTGGGCGAGCGCCTCGACGACAGCGCCGTCGTCATGGCGATGGCCCGGCGCGTGGTCGAGCCGGACGCGACACCCACCGCGCCGGCGACACCGCGCCCGACGTACCAGATCGCGATCACGCTGTGCCCGCGGTGCGACCACGCCACGCAGGCCGCCGCCGGCGACGTCGTCGGCGTCCGCCCCGAGACCGTCGAGCAGGCCTGCTGCGACGGCGTCCACCTCGGCCGCGTCGACGGCGAGCACGTCGCAGCCCCGACGCTCACCATCCCCGCGCGCACGCGCACCGCGGTGCTCGCGCGCGATCAGCATCGCTGCACCGTGCCCGGCTGCCGGTCCACGCACGGGCTGGAGCTGCACCACATCCGGTGGCGCTCCCGCGGCGGCGACCATCGGGCGCGGAACCTCACGTGCCTCTGCACCGTGCATCATGCCGCGGTCCATCACGGACACCTGCGCGTCACCGGCGAGGCGCCGCACGCGCTGCGCTTCGAGCGCGCCGGCGACACGCCCTACGCGACCGACGTCGTCGCCGAGGTCCGGGTCGCGCTGCGCGGACTCGGCTTCTGCCCGGCGGACATCACGCGCGCCGTCGATCAGGCGAGCGTCCACGTGGACGCCGATGCACCGCTCGACGCCTGGCTCCGTGCGGCCCTGCGTGCGTGCCCGCGACCGGCCACGTCATCACCAGGGTGAGCGTCTCCGTCTCCCCGCCGGGCTGTTCCTGCGACCGGCCGTCCCAGACGCTCGGTCCGCCACAACGCACGGCTGTCGGTTCCGACGAGGAATCCGCGCTGTGTTGGATCCCTCGACCGTCGCGCGCGGCCGCGCTCCGAGCGCTCGCTCAGAAGCACCGCGGCGGGCCGCCGAAGCGCGTGACCGCGAAGTCGCGATCGATGATCGCGCCGCCGCCGCGGTCGTCGTCGCCGAGCAGCGGCGAGTAGACGACGACGAGATCGTCGCCGGCCATCGTCAGCCACGCGCGGGTGCCGGCGCGCCGCGGTGGATCGTCGAGCGTCGCCCGGTCGCGGACCTTGCCGGTGCGCACGTCCTGCAGCACGACCTCGTCGCCGCCGGCGCTGGCGAACGCCCACAGCCGGCCGCGGACGCGCACCGGCGGCGTCGCGACCGCGATCGGACGCCTGCCTCCGACCGCGGCGCGCACCGCGAGCGAGCGCGCGGCGCGCAGCTCCGCGCGGTCGTCGTACTCGACGACGATCGCGTCGCCCGCGTGGCGCACGCCGGTCGGCCGGTCGGCGAGGGCGACCTCGCGGCGCGCCGCGCCGGTGCGCGCGTCGAACGTGGCGAGCCGGACGCCTCCGTCGTCCACGAGCGCGGCCGCGGCGACCCGCCCGTCAGCCGACGCGCCCGCGGCCACGACGCGCGCCCCGGGCGGCACCAGCGCCAGCGCGCAGTCGCGCGCGTCGTCGGCGCAGATCCGCGCGTGGCCGTCATCGTCCACGGTCACGGTCGGGGCCTCGTCCGTCATCGCCGTCACCTCCGCGCCGCTGTCGGCGCCGGCGTAGCGGCCCCAGCGATGACGCAGGCGATCGAGCTGCCGGCAGGTCGCGGCGCGCGTGCGCGTCGCGCCGGGCGCGTCGTCGGTGCACACCGTCAGCGCCGCGCGGCTCGCCCCGAACGACACGACGTCCGGCGCCGCGCCCGTCGCGACGCACCCGTCCTCGGCCGCGGCGTACTCGAGGCCGTCCGGCGCGAGCGTGCCGCCGAGCCGCACGACGCCGCCATCGGGGCGCCAGCAAAGCACCCACGAGCAGTCGACGTCGCACTCCCCGGTCGGGTCCGTCCACGCGGCGCACGTCGTCCCGTCCGCGTCGACGGTGAGCGAGCGCCCCGTGTCCCGATCGAAGAACGTCCCTCGATCGCGCGGGAAGCCGGGCGGCCCGGCGTGATCGCCAGTGATCCACGCGCCGTCCTCCTCGATCCACAGCCCGCCTCGATCGACCGCGAGCTGGGTCCTGGCGCGGGCCTTCGGCGACTCCTCGCGGTCGGCGACCGGGCCGTACACGGCGAGCGACGCCACGCGCGGGCTGACGAGGTCGTCTCGCGGCGTCACCGTGACGTACAGCTCCCCGCCCGGGCCGGCGAGCCAGCCCGCGCTCGGTGCGACCGCGCCATCCCACGCCGGCGCGGGCTCGGCCGGCGTGTCGTCACCGTCGCCGTGAGCGCGCTCGTGGCGGTCGGCGCGAGCCACGGGATCGATCGCGCTCGCGGCGACCACGACGATCGCCGCGGCGGTCACGACAGCGACGACGCGACACGCACCCATGCGTCAGAGCCTAGCCGCGTGCGCCGCGGCGCTTGTCATCCTCTCGTCACGCGCGGCGCGTTGCCTCAGCGTTGCGCTTGGCAACGCGCGCCTCGCGCGCAACTGCGCAAGATCGCCCGCCCTCCGTCGTGGCACGCGCCATGCTCCGGATCGCGGCGTGTCCTCCTTCCCGACCCTGCCGCTCCGCCCCCTCGGCACGACCGGCCTGCAGGTGTCCGCGCTCGGCCTCGGCTGCGGCGCGATCGGCGACCCTGCGCTCGACGACCGCGAGGTCGCCGCGCTGCTCGACGGCGCGCTCGAGCTCGGCGTCAACGTGTTCGACACCGCGCGCAGCTACGGCGAGTCCGAGGCGCGCCTGGGGCGCCTGCTGCGCGGGCGCCGCGACCAGGTCGTGCTGTCGACCAAGGTCGGCTACGGCATCGCCGGCGTGCCCGACTGGTCGGGCGAGGCCGTGCGCCGCGGCGTCGACGAGGCGCTGGTCCGCCTCGGCACCGACGTGATCGACGTCGTCCACCTGCACTCGTGCCCGGCCGAGGTGCTGGTCGGCAGCGACGTCGTCGCCGCGCTCGACGGCGCGGTGCGCGCCGGCAAGGTGCGCGTCGCCGCGTACTCGGGCGACAACGCCGACCTCGACGTCGCGCTCGGCCTCGGCGTGTTCGGCGCGGTCCAGACCTCGCTCAACCTGTGCGACCAGCGCGCGGTCCGCGTGCTCGACCGCGCGCGTCGCGCCGGCGTCGCGGTGATCGCCAAGCGCCCCGTCGCCAACGCGCCGTGGCGGTTCGTCGATCGCCCGGTGGGCGACGAGTGCGAGCCGTACTGGGTCCGGTGGCGCGGCCTCGGCCTCGACCCGGGCGACGTCGCGTGGGACGAGCTGGCGATCCGGTTCACTGCCCACCTCCGCGGCGTCTCGACCGCGGTCGTCGGCACCCGCCGGCTCGCCCACCTCCGCCGCAACGCCGAGCACGTCGCCCGAGGTCCGCTGCCCGCGGAGCGGGTCCACGGCATCCGGAGCCGGTTCGACGAGCGCGGCTACGCCTGGCCCGGCCGGGTCTAGCCGCCTGACAACAGCTCCCGGCGGGACGCTGCCGCCGGCGGCGCTCTGATAGCATCGGACCCGTGGCTGGTCCCAGCGAGAGCAACGCTCGCATGCTTCAGGCCGCGGCCGACGGCGGCGACCCGCTGGTCGTCATCGTGTCCTTCGACTTCAAGGCGAAGGCGCTCAAGACCGTCGGCGTCGGCGAGCTGGTGGCCGAGATGGAGGCGGGGCGGTTCTGCTGGGTCGACGTCGACGTCGCGAACGTCGATGCCGCGCGCAAGATGCTGACCGACCTCGCGCTGTGCTCTGCGGAGATCGTCGAGGACTCGCTGACCCGCGATCCGGCGACCCAGATCGCGCGCTACGACGACTACATCCACCTCGTGCTGTCGGGCTGCCGGCTCGTCGACGGGCCGACCGGCCACAAGTTCGACCTCGAGCGCGTCGACGCGATCATGGGCGAGATGTTCCTGCTCACGCTCCACCGCGGCCAGCCGGTGTTCCTCGAGGCGGTGCGCAAGGCCTACCGCGCCGACTTCCTGCGGTTCGCCCAGTCGCCGAGCTTCCTGCTCTACGAGCTGTGGGATCACCTGATCGACAACTACCTCAACGTCCACAAGGCGTTCGAGGAGCGGGTCGAGGCGGTGCAGCGCAGCCTCACCGGCGACGTCGACGAGTCCGTGTTCGGCGTCGCGTCCGAGCTCGGCTCCGACCTGCTCCACCTGCGCAAGATCGTCCTGCCGGCGCGCGCGGTGCTCACCGATCTGTCGACGCGCAAGTCGCCGTTCGTCTCGGAGGCGACCCAGCCGTTCCTCGGCAACATGGTCGGCACGTGCGAGCGCGTGCTCCAGGACGTGCTCGTCGATCGCGACATCCTCAGCGGCGCGCTCAACAACTACATGACGATGGTCAGCCACCAGACCGGCAAGGTGATGAACCGGCTGACGGTGGTGAGCGTGATCTTCCTGCCGCTGACGTTCCTCTGCGGGATCTGGGGCATGAACTTCGAGGTCATGCCCGAGCTGCACTGGGAGTACGGCTACCTGGTGTTCTGGGGCGCCGTCCTGGGGATCGGCGGCGGGCTGGCGTGGCTGATGCGCAAGAGCCGCTTGCTGTAGGCGGCCTCGTCCCGCGCCCGTCACTCGTCCTGCGAGTGCACGGCCGTCCGCCCGACGTCGTCGCCCGCGATCAGCGGCGCGAGCTCCGGGTGCTCGACGATGAACCGGCGCAGCCGGTTGCGGTGCACGCCCAGGCCGATCGCGGTGCGGGCGAGGTCGCCCTCGTGCCTGGCGAGCTCGGCCTTCACCGCCTCGACGTCGAGCACGAGCTTGTAGCGGCTCTTGCGCAGCCGCGCGGTCTCGAACATCGAGCCGCCGCCCAGCGTCGGCGGGCCGGCCAGCGCGACCAGCATGCCGGCGTCAGCGTCGAGGTGCTCGGCGCGCACGGTGCGCTTGCCGCCCTCGCGCGCCAGCGCCGCGGCGGCGGCGACCTCGTGGCGCAGCTCGTCGATGTTGCCGGGCCACGGGCGCAGCAGGCACGCCTCGATCATCGTCGAGTGCACCGAAACGTCCGGCGCCAGCTCGCGCACGCGCGCCATCACCCAGTGCGGCACCTCCTCGCTGCACGCGCGCAGCGGCGGCAGGTCGACGCGGTGGGGCGACAGCCGCCGCCACAGATCGTCGCGGAACGTGCCGGCGGCGACGGCGGCGCGCAGCGCGTCGACGTCGTCGGGGCCGCACGCCGCGACGACGCGCGCGTCGAGCGGCCACTTGCCCTCGCGCGAGGTCAGCTCGCCGGTGCCGAGGATCGCCGCGACCGCGGCCTGGCCGTCGGCGTCGAGCGCGGGCAGCTCGTGGATCACCAGCGTCCCGCCGTGCGCGTCGATCGCCTGGGGCGGGCGCCCGTCGTGCCCGATCCACCATCTCACGCCGCCGGCGCCGTCGAGCGCGCCGGTCTCGACCTCGGCGAGCGGCCCGCCGCCGGCGGCCTGGTGGAACACCGCGACCGCGGCGTCGACGCCGGCGCCGCTCTCGCCGACGACCAGCACGGCGTCCGTGCCGGTCGCGGCCTTGCGCAGCGCCTCGTGGGCGACGGCGCGGCGCGGCCCGACGACGCCGTCGGCCGTGGTGACGACGTCGCCGCCCTCGAACCCGCGGACGTCGGCGACCAGCACGCTCACGGTGCGGCCGGTGCGCAGCACGCACGGCGGCGTCACCGTGATCTCGGACTCGGACACCAGCGAGCCGCCGACGTAGGTGCCGTTGCGGCTGCCCAGGTCGGTGATCGAGAACGCCGTGCCGTTCCACCGCACCCGCGCGTGCTGGCGCGAGATCCGGTCGTCGGAGGTCTTCGGTCCGAGCAGCTCGCGCCCGAGGATCAGCCCCAGCGACGGCAGGCGCAGCGGCTTGAGCATCGGACGCTCGCCGCTCCACACCAGGACCACGCCCGGGATCGGCGGCCCCGCCGGGCGCGGTGCCCCCGGATCCCCACCATCGCGACGTTCGGGCGCGCGCCCGCTGCCGGCCATGGCCCGGAGCATACCAGAGGCAGCCGGCAAGGTCGGGCACGACGCCCGGCGGGCCCGGCATCCCCTGGTTCACCGCGCCGCGATGTCGTAAAGACGATCGCATGCACGACCTGCGCGATGTCGGCGGCACGCCGGGCGGCCTGGGCTGGTTCCTCGTCGGGCTGGGGATGCTCGCGGTCGGCATCTACCTGCTGCTCAACCAGGTCACCGTCCACGGGGGCTACTGGAGCTTCTGGGGCGGGCACGGCACGAGCTTCGGGATGACGTTGATCCCGCTGCTGCTCGGCGTGGGCCTGCTGTTCTTCGACGGCAAGTCGAAGCTCGGGTGGCTCGTCGCCGGGCTGGGCCTCTTGATCATCATCGCCGGGATCATCGCGAGCCTGCGCATCCACTTCCGCAGCGCGACGCTGTGGGACACGCTGATCATCCTGGTGCTCATCGCCGGCGGGCTGGGCACGATGGCGCGGTCGCTGCGGCCGATCGGCCCGCGCGGCGGCCCGACCGGCGGCGGCCGCGGTGGCGGTCGCGACGAAGATCCGCGAGAATGACCGGACTCATGGCGAGGGTCCTGCCGGTCGTGATCGCCGTCGCCGTGGTGTGCGGCGCGCTCGCGCTGGGCGCCGGCGTCGCGCGCGCGCAGGCCGAGGCCACGCCCGGCGAGCGGACGGCGCGCGAGCTGCAGATCGAGCGGGCCGCCAAGCGCGTGCTCGACGGGCGGTACCAGGACGACCGGGTCAAGCCCGACCTCTCGGACGCGGAGCGCAAGCGCCGCCAGGACCTGCGCGATCGCCGCCGGGTCGAGCGCGACCCGCCGAGCGCGCGGGCGCGGATCCGCGACGAGGAGCGCCGCCAGGGCGGCGGGGCGATCGGCTCGCTCGCCTCGATGCTGATGTGGGGCGTGATCATCGCCGGCGTCGTGATCCTGGCGATCTTCATCGCCCGCGATCTGTTCAAGTACGCCGACGACGTCAGCGACGAGCCGGTCAAGGCCGGCCCGGCCGAGGTCGCCGAGATCCGCGCCGCGCTCGACAAGCCGCTCGACGACGCCGACGAGCTGGCGCGCGCCGGCCGCTACGCCGAGGCGATCCACACGCTGCTGCTGCGCACGTTCCAGGAGCTGGCGCGCACCTCCGCCGTGCGGATCGCGGCGTCGATGACGAGCCGCGAGATCCTCGCGCGGATCCCGCTGATCGGCGACTCGCGCGAGGCGCTCGGCGACCTGGTGATGATGGTCGAGCTGACGTGGTTCGGCGACGACGTGCCGGCCCAGGCCGAGTGGGAGCGGTGCCGCGCCCAGTTCCACCGGTTCGTCGCCGCCTACCACCGTCCCGGCGCGTCGGCGCCGCGCGCGCCGCTGCCCGAGGGGAGCCACGCGTGAGCACCGGCTCCGAGATCGCGCAGGCCACGCCGGTCGGCAACACCGCGCCGTTCTCGCGCCGGATGCTGTACGGCGTGATCGCGGTCGCGGTCGCGTCGCTGCTCGCGGCGCTCGGCCTGGCCGTGTTCGGCGACGAGCTGTCGGGCAGCGAGCCCACCGCCGGCGCGAACGGGTACTCGCAGTCGGCGATCGGCCACGCCGCGCTGGTCGAGCTGCTGGAGGAGCTCGACGTCCCGGTCGTGCGCAGCCGCGACGCCTCGGCCGCCAAGGCCCAGCACGGCGTGCTCGTCGTCGCCGAGCCGGTCGTGCCCGACGACGACCCGGCCGCGGCCAAGAAGCTGCGCGACATGGTCACCGCCGCGCCGCGCGTGCTGGTCGTGCTGCCGCGGTGGTGGGGCAGCGCCGATCCCGACAAGCCGGCGTGGATCGAGGATCGGTTCCCGGTCGCGTCGGCGGAGATCCAGGCGGTGCTCGCCGCGCTCGAGCTCGACGCCGAGGTCGAGGCGTCGGTCGTGGCGACGCTGACGTCCGAGGGCGAGCTGCCCGCGCCCGTCCTGCCCGACGTCCAGACGATCACCGCCGACGAGGTCCTCGGCGAGGTGTGGGCGGAGCACGACGACGGCCCGACGATCGTCCTGGGCCGGACGTGGATCGACGACGACACCGAGCTGTGGCTGCTCGCCGACCCGGGCGCGATCAACAACGTCGGCCTGCGCGAGCCGGCCAACGCGCGGTTCGCGATCGCGCTGCTCGACGAGCTGCGCCAGGGCGGCCCGGTCGTGTTCGACGAGGTCGTCCACGGCTTCGAGCACCAGCCGAGCCTGTGGCGCGCGCTGTTCCGGTTCCCGCTGGTGCTGGCGACGATGACGGCCCTGTTGTGCGCGGTCGTGCTGCTGTGGGCCGCGGTCGGGCGGTTCGGCCCGGCGCGCGCCGCGCCGTCGGCCGTGCCGTCGGGCAAGGACTTCCTCATCCGCCACACCGCGGCGCTGCTCCACGGCGCCGGGCACGACGCCCACGCCGTCCGCCGCTACCTCGCCACGACGATCCAGTCGGTGCGCGTCGCGCTGCACGCGCCGCGCGAGCTGCAGGGCGAGGCGCTGCGCGCCTGGCTCGAGCGCGTCCGCGTCGCGCGCGGCGGCACGATCTCGCTGCTCGATCTCGAGCGCGACGTCGAGGCGCTGCCGCGCGGCGCGCACCGCCGGTCGCGCCTGTTCACCAAGCACGCCGTCGAGCTTTCCGCCCGCATCCATCGCTGGCGCCTGGAGATGACCCATGGACATCGGCACCGTACGTAACGTCGGCTACCACCTGCGCGAGCAGATCCACCGCGTGGTCGTCGGTCAGGACCAGGCGATCGACCTGCTGCTCACGGCCCTGTTGTGCGAGGGGCACGTGCTGTTCGAGGGCGTGCCCGGCGTCGCCAAGACGCTGCTCGTCCGCACGTTCTCCGGCGCGCTGTCCCTGCAGTTCGGGCGCGTCCAGTTCACGCCGGACCTGATGCCCGGCGACGTGCTCGGGACGAACCTGTTCAACTTCCAGAGCAACAGCTTCATCCTGACCAAGGGCCCGATCTTCACCGAGCTGCTGCTCGCCGACGAGATCAACCGCACGCCGCCCAAGACCCAGGCGGCGCTGCTCCAGGCGATGCAGGAGCGCGTCGTCACGATCGACGGCGTCACCCACGACCTCGGCCAGGGGTTCATGGTGATCGCGACCCAGAACCCGATCGAGCAGGAGGGCACGTACCCGCTGCCCGAGGCGCAGCTCGACCGGTTCCTGTTCAAGGTGGTGATCGGGTACCCATCCCGCGACGAGGAGCGCGCGATCGTCGCGCGCCACGGCCAGCGCTCGGCGATGGCGCGGCTCGACGAGTTCGGCGTCCAGCCGGTCGCCGACCTCGGGCTGCTCGTCGCGATGCGCCGGTTCATCGAGACGATCCGGATCTCCGAGTCGATCCTCGACTACGTCGTCGACGTCATCCGCGCCACGCGCGAGCGCCCGCAGCTGGTGTTCGGCGCGTCGCCGCGCGCCGCGACGATGCTGGCGATGGCGTGCCGCGCCTACGCCGCGCTGCAGGGGCGCGACTTCGTCATCCCCGACGACGTCAAGGCGCTCGCGGTGCCCGCGCTGCGCCACCGCGTCGTGCTCGCGCCGGGCGCCGAGATCGAGGGCCTCACCGGCGAGGCCGTGATCCGCCAGATCATGGAGCAGGTGCCCGCGCCGCGCTGAGCGCGCCCCTCGCCGCCCCGTCATGCGCCCCACGCTCACATGCCTGCTGCTCGTCGCCGGCGGCGTCCCCGCCGCGCTGGTGGCGGTGCTCGTCCACCCGCGGCTGTGGACGGTGTGGGTGGCGTACCTCGGCGCGGTCATGGTGCTCGCCGGGCTCGACGCGCTGCTCGCGGTGCCGCGCCGGCGGCTCCAGCTCGAGGTCGAGGTGCCGGACCAGCTCTACATCGGCGCGACCGGCGCCGACGAGGGCGAGGCGCGCGTGCGGATCCGCGCCCGCGGGTGGAAGCGCGACGCGCGGCTCGCGCTGTTGCCCGAGCTCGACGCCGAGCTCGAGCCGCAGCCGCTGACGACGGTGACGCTGCGCCCGGCGGCCGCCGCGCCGGCGACGACGGACGCGCCGGCGGTCGCGGCCCACGCCGCGGTGAGCGTCGCCGTGCCGCTGCGGCCGCGCCGCCGCGGCAACCTGAAGATCGCCGCGCTCCACCTCAAGTGGACCGGGCCGCTCGGCCTGATCGAGCGGCGCCACGTCCACCGCGTCGACGACGCCGTCGCGGTCGTGCCCAACGTCGGGGCGGTCCGCGCGATCGCGGTGCGGATGTTCGCCAGCCGCGACTTCCTCGCCGGGCTCAAGGTCGAGCGGTTCATCGGCGACGGCAGCGAGTTCGAGTCGCTGCGCGAGTACGTGCCCGGCCTCGACCACCGCGCGATCGACTGGAAGTCGTCGGCGCGCCACATCAAGCTCCTCACCCAGGAGTTCCGCGCCGAGCGCAACCACCAGATCGTCCTCGCGCTCGACGCCGGCCACCTGATGAGCGAGCCGCTCGACGGCATCCCCCGGCTCGATCACGCGATCAACGCGGCGCTGCTGCTCGGGTGGTTCGGGCTGCGCACCGGCGACCGCGTCGGGCTGGTCGGGTTCGACGACCAGGTCCGGACGTGGTCGGACCCGCTCGGCGGCGTCCACAACTTCGCGCGGCTGCAGCGCCTGACCTCGGACCTCGAGTACCGCCGGGTCGAGACCAACTACACGCTCGCCCTCGCCCAGGTGTCGACGCGGCTGCGCCGCCGCTCGCTGGTCGTGCTGATCACCGACTTCCTCGACACGATCACCGCCGAGCTGATGGTCGAGAACGTGCTGCGGCTGTCGCGCCGCCACCTCGTGCTGTTCGTCGCGCTGCGCGACCCGGGGGTCGAGCGCCGCGCGCTCGCCCCGCCGCAGACGATCGAGACGCTGCACGAGGCGGTCGTCGCCGAGGACTTCGCGCGCGAGCGCCAGACCGTGATCGAGCGGCTGCGCCAGGCCGGCGTCCACTGCATCGACACCACGCCGGACAAGTTCTCGGTGACGCTGCTCAACCGCTACCTCGACATCAAGCGCCGGGAGCTGATCTGATGGTCTCGACCACCGCCAAGCGGGCGCCGACGGCGCTGCCAGGGCCCGGGGCCGGGGGCGCCGCCGGGGGCGCCGGCGCGCTGCGCTCGCTCGAGTTCCGCCGCGAGCGCGAGGCCACCTGGCAGGAGCTCGAGCAGCTGATCGAGCTGGTGCGGCAGCGGTCGGTGCGCGGACTCACCGCCGAGCAGCTCGCGCGGCTGCCGCACCTCTACCGCGCGACCCTGTCGTCGCTGTCGGTCGCGCGCGCGATCTCGCTCGACCGTGCGCTCACCGCGTACCTCGAGTCGCTGTGCGGGCGCGCGTACTTCTGCGTCTACGGCGCGCGCGATCCGGCGCGCGGGGTGATCGCCGAGTACCTGGGATGGCGGCTGCCGGCCGCGGTGCGCGCCGTGAAGTGGCAGGTCGCGGTGTCGGCGCTGGTCATGCTGCTCGGCACGCTGACCGCGTTCTTCATGGTCAAGGACGACCTCGACGCCTACTACACGTTCGTCGGCGCCGACTACGCCTCGGGGCGCAACCCGGCGGCGCCGACCGCGGAGCTGCGCGCCGGGCTGTACGACGAGAGCAACATGTCGGCGGGGCTCGCGACGTTCGCGGCGAGCCTGTTCACCCACAACGCCAAGATCGGGATCCTGGCGTTCGCGCTGGGGGTCGCGCTGGTGCCGACGATGCTGCTCATGTTCATGAACGGGCTGCTGCTCGGCGCGTTCGCCGCGCTCTACGACGCGCGCGGGCTGTCGTGGGACCTGTGGGGGTGGCTGCTGCCGCACGGCGTGACCGAGCTGTTCGCGGTGATCCTGTGCGGGGCCGCCGGCCTCGTCGTCGGTCAGTCGTGGGTGTTCCCGGGCGCGCGGCCGCGCATGGACAACCTGCGCGAGCGGGGCCGGCTGGCCGGCGTCGTCGTGCTCGGCGCGGTGCTGCTGCTGTTCGTCGCCGGGCTGATCGAGGGCATCTTCCGCCAGACGGTGACGAACATCGAGGTCCGCTACGCCGTCGCGACGTCGACCGCGGCGTTCTGGATCTGGTACTTCGGGTTCTGCGGGCGGGCGCGCGAGCGCCTCGACCGCGCGCTGCGGGCGGGCGAGGGCGCGCGATGAGCCAGGCCACGCACTACCTCCACCACGTCGCCGACCGGCGGGCGCGCGAGATCGTCACGCCCGAGGGCGTGCCGATCCGGTTCCAGCTCGCCGGCCCCGGCGACCGCGCCGGCGCGTTCGTGCTCGACGTGCTGTTCCAGATCATCGCGCTGGTCGTGTTCGTCGTCGCCGCCGAGTGGGCGATCGGCGGCGCCGGCGAGGACTCGTGGCTGACCGGGTTCGCGCTGGTGATCGCGTTCGTGATGCGCGAGTTCTACTTCGTCGTGTTCGAGACGCGGTGGCAGGGCTCGACGCCGGGCAAGCGGATCGTCGGGATCCGCGTGATCGACGCGCGCGGCGGCCAGCTCGAGGCCAGCGCGATCCTCGCGCGCAACCTCGTGCGAGAGGTCGAGACCTGGCTGCCGCTGACGCTGCTGATCGCCGGCGGCGACGTGTGGCCGGGCGCGCCCGGGTGGGCGCGGCTGGTCGCGATGCTGTGGGTGATCGCGCTGCTGCTGCTGCCGCTGTTCAACAAGGACCACCTGCGGATCGGCGACATGATCGGCGGGACGCTGGTCGTGATGCAGCCCAAGACCGTGCTGGTGCCGGACCTCGCCGACGCGACCCAGTTCGCGCCCGCGCTGCCGGCGTGGGGCGGCAAGCCGCAGGCGGGCCCGGCGCCGTGGGCGTTCACCGAGGCGCACCTCGACGTCTACGGCATCTACGAGCTGCAGGTGCTCGAAGGCGTGCTGCGCACCGACGTCGCGTCGACCGCGCACCACGAGGCCGTGACCGCGGTCGCCGAGAAGATCCACGCCAAGATCAAGTACGACCAGCTCGTCCCGCAGCACGAGTACGAGCGGTTCCTGCGCGACTTCTACACCGCGCTGCGCGCCCACCTCGAGAAGAAGATGCTGTTCGGCCAGCGCCGCGAGGACAAGTTCGCGAAGAAGTGACGCGACGAGCTAGCCGAAGACCTCGGCGAGCTGCGCCGGGTCGACGCCGTCCTTGTCGCGCCGGAGCTGGACGTAGGCCGTGGCCGACAGCACCGCGCGGACCGAGGCGAACAGGATCGAGGCCACGACCTGGGTGACCATGAACGTCGGCAGCGCGGCGCGGGTGGCGGCGCGGTGGGCGGGCTCGGCGCTGTCGAAGTCGGGGAGCAGGACGAGCCAGCACACGACGATCACGCCGACCTCGACCGCGTACGAGATGACGACGACCGCCGCGAGCGACCAGCGGCGCCCGGCGGTCAGCGTCGCCGAGCGGGCGAACGCGCGCAGGATCCCCGGGCGCTCGACCACCGAGGCCGGGATCACGACGTACCACCGCGCGTAGAGCACCAGCAGGATCGCGGCGTAGGTCGGCAGGATCACGGCCGCCAGCGCCGGGCCGCCTTCCGCGACGGGGCCGAGGATCACGATCGCGAGCATCAGCGCGACCAGCCCGATCAGCACCATGATCACCAGGGCGGGCACGGCGCGGCGAACGCCGGTGGCGAGGCACTCGTAGGCGGTCGCGTGCTCGCCGTGCAGCGCGCGCACGACGAGGTAGATCAGCATCGCCGCGAGCGGGACGTCGAGCAGCAGCGACCACAGCCGCGCCCACTGCCACGCCGCCTCGGCGCGCTCGATCGCGTCGGCGTCCGTGGCGCCGCCGCCGGCCTGGGTGACGACCAGCCAGGCGGCGAGCGGCAGGTAGCACAGCACGGTCAGCAGCAGCACCCGCGGCAGGTGCCGGGCGTAGAGCCCGGCGCCGGTGCCGAGCACGCTGCCGACGGTGAGGCGGTCGCCGTGCATGGCGCGGCGGTGGCGAGGGTCAGTCGAAGACGCGCGCGAGCTCGTCGGCGCCGGTGCCTTCCTTCTCGCGGCGGAGCAGGAAGTACGCGACGCCCTGGATCGACGCCTGGAGCGCGGAGAACGCGATCGAGACGCCCACGACGGAGCCCAGGTAGATCTTCAGGTCGCCGAGGCCCTTGGCGCCCGTGACGAACGTGCTCTCGAGCAGCTGGCCGATGGTGAAGTTGATCACCCCGAGCACGAGAAGGATGCCGAAGATCTCCCAGCGGTGGCCCTTGGTCAGCTCGGCGCTGCGGCTGAACGCGCCGCCGATGCCGGGCTTCTCGACGACCGAGGCGGGCACGGCGACGAACCACATGCACATCAGGACGAAGCCGGGCACGATGATCAGGAGGAACCCGACGATCAGCCCGAGCACCATCAGGATCGTGACGGCGAGGACGGGGAAGAACCGCGACAGCCCCTTGGTCACGCTGGCGCCGAGCCCGGCGTGGTGGCCGCTCAGCTCCTGCACGACGCCGTAGATGATCGCCGAGGCGATCACGAACTGGGCGAGCATGCCCCAGCCGGCCATCAGCTGGGACCACGTCTCGATCTTGCGCAGGAACTCGAACAGGTTGTCCTCGGTCATCACGGAGAACGTGTAGACGAGGACGGGCGAGTACAGGATGATCGAGAGCAGCAGGAACGCGGGCAGGTTCTTGAACCAGACCCGGAAGCCCGTGCCGAGCGCGTTGCCGATCGAGAAGTTCTCCATGCGTTCCCTCTCCCTTGGGTGCGAGGCATCCAGGATGAGGCCGACGGGGGCGCGACCGCAAGCCCGGGCGGTCAGCCGCGCGGGCGCTCCCACCGCTCGAGGTCGGCGGGGTAGCCGCCGAGGTCGACGGTGCGGGTCGACGTCCGCCGCAGCCCGGCGTGGCGCGCGGCGCGCTCGGTGCGGCGCGGCACCGGCGTGATCCACACCAGCCGGCCGCCGGGGACGAGCACGCGCGCGGCGTGCGCGGCGAACCGCTCGAGCAGCGCGGGCGCGTCGCCGCGGACGCGGCGGCCGAGCGGCGGGTTGGTGATGATCAGCGTGACGCCGGGCGGCGCGTGGACGAGCGCGTCGGCGCGCGCGACGGTGGCGCGGTCGGTGAGCCCGGCGGCGGCGAGGTTGGCGCGCGCGGCGTCGAGGGCGCGGTCGTCGAGGTCGGTGGCGACCAGGCGCGCGCACGGCCCGAGGCGCGCGCGCTCGATCAGCTCGGCGCCGGAGCCGCAGAACGGGTCCCACACGACGTCGTCGGGGCGGACCTCGGCGAGCCGCGCGAGCGCCGCGGCGATCGTCGGGTGCGACGCCGCGGGCACGTCGGCGACGCGGTAGGCGAAGCGAGGGTCGTCGAGGCGGCGCGGGCGCAGCTCGAGCGCGCCGACCGCCGCCGGCGCGCTCGCGCGCCGGGTCTCCAGCTCGACCACGACGTCCCACGTCGTCCGCGTCGGGTCGTTGAGCAGCTCGGGCGCCGCCGCGCGCACCGCCTGGGCCGTGCGCCACACGACCGCGCGCTGGTGACCGGCGCCGGCGAGCTGCAGCCGCCAGCGGATCGGCCCGTCGGTGAGCGCGGCGAGCAGCGCGCGGGTGTCCGGCGCGGCGAGCGCCGCGGCGATGCGCGCCGGCAGCGTGTCCGCCGGCCCCGGCGGCAGCGCGCGCTCGATCCCGGCGGTCAGCCAGGTGCGCGCCGCGAACAGCGCGCCGAGCGGCGCGCCGCCGGGGACGCGCACCGCGCCCGGGGTGACCCGCGCGGCGCGCGCGCCGAGCTCGTCGGCGAGCACGCCCTCGAGCCCGGTCCGGCAGCGCAGGACGATCGTCACGTCGGCGGGCGTGGCGACGTCGCCGCGGACCCGCGACGCCGCGTCGCGCGTCGCGTCGCGCTCGGACATCAGGATCGCGCGGTCGCGCCGCCGCCGCAGCTCGGGGTCGGCGTCGAGCACGGCCGGCGCCGCGCCGTCGAGCCGTGCCCGCGCGGCGTCGCCGCCGACCTTGCCCAGCGCCTCGGCGACGGCGCGGCGGTGATCGGGCGGCAGGTCCGCGCGGTCCCACGCCGCGCACAGCGCCTCGCGCGCGGCGTCGCCGCACACCTCGCCGAGCTTGCCGAGGGCGACGTAGGCGGCGCGGGTGGCGCGCGGCGCGCCCGCCGGGCGCGCGCCGGCGAGCGCGAGCAGCCGCGCGGCG
>WYBA01000324.1 GCA_011526095.1 Myxococcales bacterium
CGGCCCCGGCCGTGGCGGCGCCCGCGGCGGCGTCGACGTCGGCGCCGAGCGCGCGCGCCCACTCGGCCGCGCCGCGCGCGAGCCGGCACAGCGCCGCCTCGATCCGCGGGTTCTCGGCCGCGAGCGCCGGCAGGATCGTGCGGCGCACGCGCACCCGCGCGAACCGGGGATCGTCGTTCATCGGATCGTCGATCACCGGCAGCGCGCGCGCCGCGACGTAGGCCTCGACGTCGGCGCGCGGCACGTCGAGCAGCGGGCGGCGGTACGGCCCGCGCACCGCCGGGATCCCGGCGAGCCCGGCCGGCCCGGTGCCGCGGACGATCCGCAGGAGCACCGTCTCGGCCTGATCGCGCGCGGTGTGCGCGGTGAGCACGCAGCCCAGCGTCGCGGCGCGCGCGTCGAGGGCGGCGTAGCGCGCCTGCCGCGCGGCGTCCTCGAGCGAGGCGCGCCGCGCCACCTTCACGCGCACGACCTCGGCGCGCGCGCCGGCGCCGCGCGCCCACGCCGCCACCGACGCCGCGACGCCGGCGCTGCCGGCGACCAGGCCGTGGTCGACGTGCAGGATCACGACGCGCGCGGCGCCGACCGCCGCGATCGCGGCGTCGGCCAGGGCGATCGAGTCGGCGCCACCCGAGCACGCCACGCCGATCGCCCTCGCGGCCGGCACGTCGGCGACCGCGGCCGCGACGACGCGCCGCAGCCGGCGGACGACCGCCGGCGTCCGGGGCGACGCGTGTGCAGGCGCGCGGCGCGACACCGCGCCATCCTAGCGCTCCTGCCGCCGGCGCGCGGCGCCGGCGCCGGCGCCCTACCTCGCCAGCTCGTACGCGTCGGCGCGGTTGGCCTTCTTGGCGCGCGAGCCGCCGGCGCCCCGGCCGGACGGCTCGGCGGCGAAGTTGGTCTCGGCGCGCTGCTTGACCGCCTTGACCCGGCGCTCGAGGTCCTTGTCGCCGGTCGCCGCGGCGCTCGCCTCGACGGCGGCGGCCTGGGAGTCGAGGATCTGGCGGGCGCGCGCGTAGTCGCCCTGCTCGTACGCGCTCGTCGCGTCGTCGAGCGCGCGCGACATCTGCGCCTCCTGGACCTGCGCCTCGGCCTCGACCACGCGGCTCGCCGCGGCGAGCCGGGCGTCGTCGGTGACGGTGACGCCGACCGCGCCGTCGGCGACGCGGGCCTGGTGCTCGCCGACCGCGCGCCACGTCAGCTTCGTCGTCGCGAGCTGCCGCGGCCCGGCCTGATCGGCGCGGACGCGGACGCGCAGCACGACCTTGCGGCGCTCGCCGGCGCGGAGGTCCGCCACCGGCACGACGACGCCCTCGCCGCTGCGATCGAGGCGGTAGCCGTAGGCCTCGAGGATCTCGACGCCGGCCGCCGGGGTGACGTCGAGGCGCGCGTCGACGACGACCGTCTCGCCGAGGCTGCCGAGCTCGCGATCGAACATCCCGACGAGGTCGGCGGCGCGCTCGACGAAGTAGTAGTTGCCGCGGCCCGCGACCGCCATCTCGGTCATCGTCACCTCGTCGAAGTCGAGGCCGACGCCGACCGCGGTGAGCGACACGCCGCCGCTGGCGGTGCGGCCGGCGAGCGCCGCCAGCCCGCCGCGATCGTAGATGCCCTCGTTGGCCTGGCCGTCGCTGATCAGCACGACGCGCCCGAGATCGTCGCGGTCGCGCCCGGCGAGCTGCGTCGCGCCGAGCGTGACGCCGGCCGAGATGTTGGTGCCGCCGTCGGCGCGGATCGCCTCGATCGCGGCCTTGGCGCGCGCCTTGTGCTCGGGCGTCGCGCGCCCCAGCTCGGTGATCGTCTGCGCGTCGGTCGAGTACGCGACGACCGCGACGAAGTCGTCCGGCGACAGCGCGTCGACCGCGCGCGCCGCGGCGAGCTTGGCGTCGGCCAGCGGCTGGCCGACCATCGAGCCGGAGCGGTCGATCACCAGCGCCATCGCGACGTCCTCGCGCTGGGCGCCGTCGCGCGACGGCGCGGTCACCTCCACCGCGATGTGGGTCTCGGTGACCCCGCGGACGATGTGGCAGCTCTGGGCGCGCACCGCGAAGCCGAGGCCCCCGATGTCCTGCCCCGGCATCGCGCACGCCGGCCCGCGCGGCGCCGGCGCGCCGCGCGCCGTCAGCAGGGCCGCGGCGACGGCCACCGCGGCGCTGGAGGCGAGGATCGCGGCGGTCTTGCGGCGGAGGCCGGGCGCGGAGCGGGTGTCATCGGGGGTCGCGGCGGGCGTCATGGCGGCTGAAGACGCTCCGCAGCGTTCTGGGATCTACTCCACGGTTCCGGACACTTGCTTCAGCTTCACGGCGCGGCGCGTTAAATCGTTCTTGACACGGGGCGTCACTCGCCGTTACTCATTGCGTCATGACGAACCCTCAAGATCGCAAGCAGCAGGAACGCCAGGCACGCCGCCGCCGTATCCAGGCCGCGGCCCGAGAGGTCTTCGCCGAGCGCGGCTACGCGAAGGCGTCGATCGAGCACATCGCCAAGCAGGCGGGCCTTTCTGTGGGTGCCATCTACCTCTACTTCCGCTCGAAGGAGGACCTGTACGTGTCCCTCCTCGAGGAGACGCTCGCGGCGATCGACGCCGACCTGAGCGCGCTTCGGGAGCAGCAGGGGATCACTGACCGCCTGGGCGCCACGTTCGACCGGCTGCTCGCCTGGGCGGCCGCCGACGTCGAGGGCACGCGGATCGTCCGCCTGCTGTCGCAGCCGGGCGTCCGCCCGCAGCTGTCGGACGAGGTCGTCACCGAGGTCGGCGCCGGCATGACGCGGCTTCGCGACCACCTGGGCGCGTGCATCGCCGACGGCATCCACGCCGGCGTGTACCGCTCGATCGGCGCGGCCGAGGTGGCGGACCTGCTGTGGGCGCTGTTCCTGGGCAACCTCGACGCGGCCGAGACGCGCAACAACCTCGAGCTGCCGGCGCACCCGGCCGCCGAGGCCGCCCGCGCCGCGCTGTCGCTGATCGAGGGCACGCTCCGCCTGCCGCCCGCCCCGCTGCGCGCGGCGGCCTGATCGTCGCGCGGTCAGGACCCGGTCGCTCCCCCCGCCCGGGCCCTGGCCGGCGCGTCACCTGGTCAGAACGAGGCGCGCATCCCGGCGCCGACCAGCAGCCACGACGTCTTGTAGTCCCCCCAGTTGACGTACGTGGCCAGCGGCTCGGCGCTCGGATCGCGCACCGGCGTGAGCTGCGGCGAGCGGCCCTCCTCCGGCGTCACCGTCCGGTCCGACACCTTCACGTAGCCGACGAGCGCGTCGAACGCGTACTTGCCGGTCGTGTAGCCCAGCCCGAGCGCGCCGAACAGCTTGTTGCCGTCGAACGTGAGCGGCGACAGGTACGCGTCGGGCGCGGCCGCGGTCTCGTAGGTGAAGCCGGCGAGCACGCGCAGCGGCACGCCCGCCGACGGCTGGCCCTCGACGCCGACCGACGCGGCGATCGAGTCCTCGAAGTTGCGCGGCACGGACATCGGCCCGAGCTCGTACGTGCCGACGCCGGCCTGGCCCTCGATCCGCATGTCCTCGGGCACGATCCGCATCTCGTCGTGCATCGACCACAGCTCGTAGTCGAGCGCGAGCTCGAGCTTCCACCGGTCGGCCGGCGACGCCTCCAGGCCGACGCGGACGGTCGCCGGCAGCGTGAACGACACGTTCGCGTCCTCGCCGACGACGGCGGCGCCGTCGTAGAAGCCCGACGACGGCAGCCGCGTCGCGAGCTTGGCCCCGCCCGACAGCTTGACCGGCAGCTGGACCGCCGCGCCGAGCGTGACCCGGTCGTGCGCGTCGACCTGGATACCCGCCGAGCCCGACGGGTTGAACAGGTCGCGCTGCGTGATCTCGACGAGGACGTCCATCTCGGGGTCCTCGGGCGCGCACAGCGTCTGCCCCGGGCACCCCGACACGACGACCTGCTGGACGAGGCTCGTCATCCAGTTCTGGAACGTGGCGCCGATCCGGATCCGGTCGCCGAGGTTCCACGACACGCCGACCGCCGCGGTGACGATCAGCGACTTGCTCAGGTCGACGAGCGAGTAGCGCGCCGGACCGTCGGGCTGGAACTTCATCAGGCCGGCGTAGGGCGCGTAGATCCCGAACGCGAGCACGCCCTGCTCGCCGAGGTCGAACCCGGCGGCGATCGACGGCACCGGCAGGCCGGGCGCCTCGTTCGACACGGTCTCCTGCGGGTTCATCCCCGAGTCGACGCGCGTGTACTCCGCCGACTGCCCGACGTAGGTCGCGTCGAGCAGGATCGTCGTCTTGCTGTCGCCCGCCGCGGCGTGGCCGAGGCCGGCGGGGTTGAACCACATCGCGCCGAGGTCGTCGGCGCCGGCGACGAACGCGCCGCCGCGCGCCGTCGGGCGGACGCCGCGCGAGTGCAACACCATGCCGCCCGCGTCGGCGAGCGTCGGGGTGAGCGTGGCCGTCGCGGCGAGCGCGCTCGCCGCCCACAGACAGGGCCTGGACCGGGTCACAGGTTGCGGTCCTGGATGATCGCGATGAACTTGCGCAGGCCGCGCTTCTCCTCGTCGAGGAAGCCGGCCAGGCCGCGCAGCAGCGCGCGGAAGTCCTCGGCGGTGTAGCGCTTGCCCAGATCGTCGTAGGGCCGCGCGCGGTGGACCTCGCTGATGCCGTCGATCAGATCGCCGAGCGCCGTCCGCCCGGCCGCGGTCTCGTCGTACATGTGGATCATCAGGTCGATCAGCGCGCGGTCGGTGTCGGCCTCGCGCGCGCGCCGCACGAACGTGAGGTGCGCGTCGAGCCAGCCGCGCTCCGGGCCGAGGGCGTCGCCGACGACGCGCGCGAGCGGCGCGATGTCCGGATCCGACATCGCGAGCTGCAGCAGGTCGGCCACGGCGGTGACGGTCGTGCCGAACGCCTCGCCGTACGACACCTCGTCGACCAGGTACGCCATCATCTTCTCGAGCTGCTCGCGCGTCTCGGGCTCGGCCTGCAGCGACAGGATGAAGTCGGCCGCGCCGGCGAGCACCGGCCCGCCGAGCAGGTCCTGCAGGTCGCCCGGCATCTCGCTCGACAGCCACGCCGCGCGGTCGCCGAGCTGGTCGTGGCGGGTGAGGCGCGCGCGCAGGAAGTCGATCAGCGCGACCGAGACGCCGCGGAACCGCGGGTTCTGGAACCGCCAGCCGACGGTGGGGATGTCGTGCCCGCGCACCAGGACGTCGACGATCTCGGAGATCGAGTCGGTCCACGCCGTCCCCTCCCCGGCCACCTCGGCGATCCGCGCGTGCTTGCCGTCGTAGGCGTCGGCGATGACCTGCCACGGCGACAGCACCGGCACGTCGCGGCCGTCGGAGGTGACGCTGGTGGTGTTGCCGGCGCGATCGGTCAACCCGGCGAGCGGCGAGAGGAGGAAGTGCGCCGCGTTGCGCGCGATCGTCGGGTAGGTCTTGCCGGCCGCGGTCACCGCGTTGAGCGTGGGGGCGATGTCGACCAGGGTGTCGAGGACCGCGCCGTCGGCCATGATGTCGATCATCAGCGGCTCGTAGGTCATGCCGCCCGAGCCGAACACGTAGCCCGGCGCCGACGGGTCGACCGACTGGTGCGTGATCGAGTCCTCGGTCGGCCAGTGCTTGTGCAGCACGCTGAGGAAGTCGACGAAGATCTGCTCGGCGTTGGCGTCGGCGAACGCCTGGACGATCGGGCGCAGCTGGTCGTAGAAGCCCTCGAGCTCCCACACCGGCAGCGTGCCCGCGTGCTGCGCCTGGTAGAGGTCGCCCTCCTTGTCGCGCATCGGGTCGATGATGTTGGTCAGGTAGTCCGGCGTCGGGTCGAGGAACAGCACGCGGTTGAGCGCCTGCGGCGTCGGGTGCGTCCGCATGCCCGCGATGCCGACGGTGTCCTCGAGGAACTCGTCGCCGCCGAACAGATCGAGCGAGGTCGAGACCACGCCGCCCCAGTTGTAGTTGAAGTTGGCCTTGGGGCGCGGGCGGCGCCCCTGGTTGACGCAGCCCTGCGGCGTCGACGCCGTGGTCGTGCCGTCGAACGCGCCAGCGGCGGTCTCGCAGATGTACTGGCCCGACCCGTTCTTCGCGTACGCCATCGACTGCAGGTAGAACACCGCGAGGTTGTCGACGCGGAACAGCGCGCACTGGTTGTAGGTGCCGAGCGTGATCCCGATGAACGGGTCGACGACGCGGGCGCCCTGCTTGTTGCACGCCATCGCGCCGTTGGAGTCGTTGATGACGTGGAGGATGCGCTGGAAGATCGAGCGATTGAACGCGTTGTCGGCCGCCGTGCGATCGACCGGCGTCGCGAACGAGCCGGTGACCGACTGGTCGCTGGCGATGTCGAACCGGTCCTTGTAGGTCATGAACTTGAGGAACCGGTCGCCGAGGTCCTTGACCTCGGGGCGCTCGAGCGCGCGCAGCAGCGCGGTCGTCAGCGACGGGTTGTCGAGGACGCGCTTGATCACCGGGACGAGGTCGTCCCACAGCGGCGCCTCCTCGGGGATGACCGCCTCGGGGTGCTGATCACCCATCCGCGCCGCGCGGATCAGCGCCTCGGCGAGGCGCGCGACCTCGGGCTCGTGATCGACGATCAGCGTCCGCGCGAGGTCGAGCAGGTCGAACACCGCGGGGTCGCGCAGCACCTGGAGGAACCCGTAGACCATGTCGAGCAGCGGCGACGTCGCGACGTCGTAGCCGCGGTAGGTCAGGCTGCCGCCGTCGTCGTAGGCGCGCGAGACCTCCTGGCGCGTGCCCATCAGCGCGGAGACGCCGCGCAGCAGGTCGAGCGCGGTGCCCTTCGACGGGTCGAACAGCTGGACGCCGTCGCGCGACAGCGCCGACAGCACCGTGTTGTCGACGTCGACGTAGCGGTAGACCGGCGCGCCGCCCTCGCCGTCGAGCGCGCGGCCCTCGGCGTCGCGGTACGGCCACGGCAGCTCTTCCTCGCCGGCGGGCAGCGTGAACGGCGCGGGCGCGGCGATCACCTGACCCGCGGCGTCGACGAACTGGCCGACCGCGTTGGTGTCGGCGCGGCCGTCACCGTCCTGATCGACGAACATGCCGGTGAGCGCGGCCGGCTCGACCAGGCCGCGCGCGTCACGCCGCGCCAGCGGGA
>WYBA01000325.1 GCA_011526095.1 Myxococcales bacterium
CCGCCGGCGCGACCGCGGCCGCCGCGACCAGCGCGGCGCGCGCGTCGGTGCGCCCGCGCCGGGTCAGCCGCGACAGGATCTCCGCCGCCCGCGCCGGCGCCGCGCCGGCCAGGTCGCGCTCGAGCAGCGCGATCGTCCGCGGGTCGGCCAGCGCGTCGGCGTCGTCGTCGGCGTATTCCGGCGCCTCCCGCTCGGCGCGGCGCGGCCGCGCCTCGAGCGCGGCGACGGCGAGCGCGGGCATCCGCCGGCGGAGGCGCCACGCCGCGACCAGCCAGGCCAGCGCGACGCCGAGCATGACGCCGCCGAGCGCGCGCGGCAGCCCGACCATCGCCAGCGCGAGCAGGCCGCCGGTGATCGCGCCGGCGCGCTTGGCCGTGCCGTCGACGAACCCGCCGACGCGCCCGCGCAGCTCGACCGGGACCAGCCCGAGCACCAGCTTCTCGCCCGGCGTCTGGACCGTGGCGTCGAGCAGGCGCGCCTGCCCCTGCACCAGCACGGCGGCCCACAGCGCGCCCGCGACCTCGTAGCCCGCGGCGAACACGACCGCCGCCGCCGGCGCGACGACGAGCGCGATCCCGACGCCGCCGCGCGCGAGCAGACGCGGCGCGACCAGCAGCGACGCCACCAGCGTCGCGCCCTGCACCGCCCCACGCACCGTGCCGAGGAACTGCGCCAGCGCGCGATCGCCGCCGACCTCGGCCGCCGCCGCCGCGCCGAGCGTGTAGAACGCCAGCGACGCGAACGCCCCGGCGATCGCGACGACGACCGCGAGGTGGGTGGCGAGCGCGTTGCGGCGGACCGCGTCGAGCCCGCCGCGCCACGCGCCGAGCGCGTGCCACACGTCGGCGAGCCCGCCGGCGGCGACGCGCCGCCCGACCTCGAGCCCGCCGGCGAGCGCGGCCGCGGCGACGTACAGCGCCGCCGCGGCGCCGAGCACCGCGCCCACGCCGAGCCCGGCCAGCGGCACGACCGCGAGCGCGCCGACCACCGCGCCCACGCCCTGCGCCGCGACCAGCACCGGGATCAGCCGACGGCCCTGGCGCGCGTCGAGCCGCTCGGCGACGACGACCCAGAACGTGAGGTCGAGCGCGGCCTGGAGCTGCTTGACCACGACCATGCCCGCGACGCCCGCCCCCGCCGGCCACGCCGCGGCCAGCCCGGCGAGGGCGAGCGCCCCCGCGGCCGCCGCGCCGGCGACCCCGCCGAGCAGCCGCCGGCGGTCGACGCGATCGGCCAGCCCGCCCACCACCGCCAGCACGATCATGACCAGCAGGCTCGACGCCGCGAGCGCGCCGCCGAGGTGCCGCGCCCCGACGTGGGCGAGGAACAGCGCGTCCGCCGCCGCGGCCGCCATCGCGCCGGCGGCCCCCGCGACCGCGGCGAGCAGCGCGGCGCGCCCGACCAGCCGCCGCTCCTCGGGCCTCACCGGGCCCAGGATGGTCATGGGCCCAGTGTCGAGGCTCACCGGGAGCGGGTCGAGGGGGGCGACGCCGAATCTTGAGCGCGCGCCAACTTGCCCGAAACCCGCCTGGCCCGGCGGTGTCCACCCCGTAGAATCACGCCATGTCCCGGCTCGTCCTGCCCGTCGCCGTGATCCTCCTCGGGGGCGGCGCCCTGGCCTTCGCCCAGGCGCGAGGCCCGGCGCCCACCGCGCGCGTGCTGCACGAGGATCTCGGCGCGCCGCCGTCGGTCGACGACGACTCGCCGCTGATCGGCGAGGAGCCGACCGCCGGCCAGAACCCGGCGGCGTTCACCTCGGGCGAGAAGGTGCTGCCGGAGCCGGCCAAGGATCCGGCGCGCCCCGGCGAGCCGGTGCTCGGGCGCGGCGGGTTCGCCGCCGACCGCGACACCGAGACCCGCCCCGACTACAACACCGGCTCCGACGGCACGCTGCGCTACGCCAGCGTGTTCAACCCCGACGTGCTGCCGTTCAAGCGGATGAGCGCGATGGACCAGGTCCGCGACGACTACATGCTGACGATCGCATCGCCGACGCTGGTCGAGCTGCCGGTCGGCGGCAAGACCGATCCGTCGCGCGACCGGTTCTGGGGCTCGGTGATGGTCGAGCTCGCCCCCGGGCGCGACGCGGCGCTGCCGAGCGTCGCGCCGGACATGCGGATCCTGTCGTACGAGACCCAGCCGCCGACGACGCTGCAGTTCTCCAGGGACGGCGCGGACAACTTCTACGTCCGCTCGGACGAGTCGTCGGCGCAGGGCAGCTACCGCGTGACGTTCCTGGTCGACGCCGACGCGCGCTACTTCGCGCCGGAGGAGCCCGACCGGCGGCTGCGCCTGGGCGAGGTCCGCGACCGCGCGATCGACGCCGGGCTGGCGATGCCGCTGACGCCGGCGGTCGCGCGCGAGGCGAAGCGCTCGCTGGCGATCCTCTCGCTCGACGACCGCACCCCGTACGACCAGGCGCTCAACCGGCTCGTCTATTACTTCCGCGGGTTCGAGGCCAAGCAGCTCGGCGACGTCTCGGGCGACGTCTACCGCGACCTGTTCGACAACCAGGCCGGCGTGTGCCGCCACCGCTCGTTCGCGTTCCTCGTGACCGCCCTCGCCGCCGGGATCCCGGCGCGCTACGTCACCAACGAGGCGCACGCGTTCGTCGAGGTGTGGTACCCGAACGTGCGCGGCAGCGGGTGGCGGCGGATCGACCTCGGCGGCGCCGCGCTGCGGCTCGAGGTGACCGGCGCCGAGGGCAAGACGCTGCACCGCCCGCGCGACGAGGATCCGTTCAGCAAGCCGGACGCCTACGAGAACAACTACACCCAGCTCCAGGGCGACGTCACCGGGCTCACCGACGACCAGCTGCGCGAGCGCCGCGAGCCGCTCGGCGACGGCGACGCCTCGGGCGACTACGGCCCGCTGGTCGACGGCTCGGGTGACGGCTCGGGTGACGGCTCGGGCGACGGCGCCGCGTCGGGCGACGCGGTCAGCCCGGGCGACGACGCCCGCCACCGCCCGCCCGATCCGACCAAGCTCAGCCCGCGCGTCGTCGTGACCCTGGCCGACGCCAGCAGCTACCGCGGCGAGGCGCTCCACGTCGAGGGCCGCGTCGACGATCCGCGCGGCCCCGTCGGCAACGCCCGCGTCGACGTGTTCCTGTCGCCGATGAACCACGGCGGCAACGACGCCGTGCTGATCGGCCGCGGCGCGACCGACGCCGACGGTCGGTTCACGATCGACGTCGACGTCCCGACCGACCTCGAGCTGCGCACCTACGAGCTGTACGTCTCGACGCCCGAGACCGCGACCCACAACGCGGCGATCTCGGACTGAGCCGACTCCGTCTCCGTCTCCCCGCTCATCCTGAGCAGGCCCGAGCGCCAGCGAGGGCCGTGTCGAAGGACGTCTCCGTCTGGGCGGCGCGAGCGCGCCCCGCTCCCCTACATCTCGATCGGGAACGGCACCGTCACCACCGTCGAGCCGCCGACCGCCGGGAAGCCCATCCGGCGGGCCGCGCCCTTGATGCACCCGCTCAGGCCGGCCGCGTGCATGAACGCGGGCGCGTGCACGCGCGCCTTGGTCGCCTTGCCCGCGCCGTCCACCAGCATCTTCACCGTCACCGTCCCGGTGAACGGCGCGCCGCCGAGCGCCTGCTCGATGCAGCGCAACAGGCCCCCGCCGTCGGCGTCGATCGTCGCGTTGATCTCGCGGTCGTCGAGCGCGCGCGCCTCGGCGCCGCCCTCGGTCATGTCGAGCGACGTCGGCGGGCGCTCGACCGCGTCGCCCTTCCACGACATCTTGCGGTCGGCCTCGCTCAGCGTGATCGGCGCGGCGCCCTGCTCCTCGGGGTCGGCCACGACCGCCCCGCCGCCGCCCTTCTTGCGCCGCGGCTTGCCCTTCTTCTTGCCGGGCGCCTTCGCGACCCCCGCGTCGTCCGCCACGCCCGCGTCCTCGGGCGCCTCGGCCGACGCGCCGCCGGCCCAGGGCCGCTCGAGCGCGAGGTACATTGCGACCGCGCCGAGCAGCAGGCCGATGCCGAGCCCCGACCAGAAGCGCACCGCGTCGTTGTACCACGCCGGCGGTGACGACCGACCGCCGCCGCCCGCGCCGCCGGCCGCGAGCGACGTCGGCCTCACGTTCGTGCTCGCCGTCGCGACCACGCTGTTCGTCGGCGTCCTCGTCGGAGCGAGCCTGCCCGGCATGGCGCTCGCCCAGCTCGCGGGGCTGGGCGCGATCCCGCTGGTCGCGGCGCGGGCGCGCGCCGCCCCGCTGGCCGACCTCGGCCTCACCCGGCCGTCGGCCGGCGCGCTCGCCGGCGCCGCGCTGCTCGGCGCCGGCATCTGGCTGGTCAACCTCCACCTCGTCGCGCCGATCACCGAGGCGCTCGACGACGGCCGCGAGTCGACGCGCGCGCTCGAGGCGCTCGTCACGACGACGCCGGTCGCCGCCCTGCTCGTGCTCAGTCTGGTGCCGCCGCTGTGCGAGGAGCTGGCGTGCCGGGGCCTGCTGGTGCTCGGCCTGCGCGCGCGCCTCGGCCCGGCCGCGGCGGTCGCGATCGGCGCGGTCGCGTTCGCCGCGCTGCACCTGTCGCTGGTGCGCGCGGCGCCGATGCTCGTGCTCGGCGCGGCGCTCGGCGCGCTCACGGTGTGGTCGCGCAGCGTCGTCCCGGCGGTCGTCGCCCACGCGGTGAACAACGCGATCAGCCTCACCCTCGCCGCGGGCTACGCCCCGGCCATCACCCGCGGGATCGACACCCACCGCGCCGCGGGCTTCGCTGGGGCGCTCGCCCTGTGTCTCTGCGGGCTTGCGCTCGCGTGGAGATCGCGCACGACCGATTCGAACCTATCGTAGCGATGCACACACGCTTACCGTGTCTTGCGATCGCTGATACATTTCGCCCGTGCAAGACCTGAAGCGAACGCTCTGGTATCTCAAGAAGGTCCCGCTGCTCGCCGATCTGGGTCCCGAGGGGCTGGCGCGGCTCGCCGAGCGGGTCGAGCAGCGGGAGATCCGTCGTCGGGAGGTCGTCTACATGAACGGCGACCCCGGCGAGCACCTGTACTTCGTCAACGGCGGGCGCGTGAAGGTGTCCAAGGTGACCCGCGACGGCAAGTCGCTCACCCTCTACTATTGTGGACCGTCCGAGGTTTTCGGAGAGGCCTGCCTGCTCGACGGCGGCCCCCGCACCGAGATGGCCGAGGCGGTCGAGAACGCGATGCTCACCCAGATCGAGCGCGGCGACTTCGAGCGCCTGCTCGGCGGTCACGCCTCGCTCGGCGCGTCGATGACCAAGATCATGGTGGCGCGCCGCCGCGAGCTCGAGACCAAGGTCGAGGCGCTGGTGTTCCGCGACGTGACGTCGAAGCTGGCCGAGCTGCTGCTCAAGCTCGCCGCCGAGTACGGCGTCGACGACGCCCGCGGCACGCTGGTCGCGCTCAAGATCACGCACCAGGAGCTCGCCAACCTGATCGGCTCGACGCGCGAGACCGTGTCGCTGACGCTGTCGCAGTTCAAGCGCAAGAAGTACATCTGCACCGAGGGCCGGAAGGTGATCGTCGCCGACACCGAGGGCCTGCGCGCGCTGTTCTGATCGCGCGGAGCGCGCGCGCCGTCAGGCTCGCCGCGCCGTGATCATCCGCGCCGTGATCATCCGCGCCGTCAGGCTCGCCGCGCCGTGACCATCCGCCCCGCCAGGGCCAGCGCCGCGGCGCAGCTCGCGGCGCGCGCGCGGCCGGTGCCGGCGATGTCGTAGGCGGTGCCGTGATCTGGCGAGGTCCTCACGATCGGCAGCCCGAGCGTGACGTTGACGGCGTGCTCGAAGTCGACGAGCTTGACCGGGATCAGCGCCTGGTCGTGGTACATCGCGACCAGGCCGTCCCACCGCCCATCGAGCGCGTCGCGGAACGCGGCGTCGGGCACCAGCGGGCCGTCGACGGTCGCGACGTCGCCGACCGCGGCGCGCGCCGCGGCCACGGCCGGCGCGATCACCGCGTCGTCCTCGGCGCCGAGCAGCCCGCCCTCGCCGGCGTGGGGGTTGAGCCCGACGACGCCGACGCGCGGCCGCGCGATCCCGAGGTCGCGGGCGAGCGCGCCGACGAGCAGCCCGGTGACCGCCACGATCCGCGCCGGCGTCAGCGCCGCGGCGACGGTCGCGAGCGGCACGTGCACGGTGGCCAGCGCGACGCGCAGGCGCGGCCCGATGAACGTCATCGCGACCTCGGCCACGCCGAACCGCTCGGCCAGCAGCTCGGTGTGCCCGGGGAAGGTCAGGCCGGCGCGCCTCGCCCACGTCTTGGAGATCGGCGCGGTGACCAGGCCCTCGACCTCGCCACGCCGCGCCGCGGCGATCGCGTCCTCGAGCCACGCCACCTGCGCCGCCCCGGCGACGTCGCTCGGGCGGCCGGGCTCGACACCCGGCGCCGGCGCCCCGCGCACCTCGACGGCGGGCAACGTCACGCCCATCGCGCGCGCCCCGCGCGCCAGCACGTCCGCGTCGCCGAACACGACGATCCGCTGCGATGTCGCGGGGTCCGCCGCCGCGGCCTCGGCCAGCGCCGCCGCCACGACCTCCGGGCCGATGCCCGCTGGATCGCCGAGCGTGACTGCGAGCCGGGGGTGCGCCGTCGAACCAGCGCCAGGAGCCGCGATCGCCATCACGGCCGACCCTAGCACCGCTTGCCCCGGAGCCCGTCATGCCGCCAACCTTGAACATGTCGCGATTTCTCGCCGCCGCCTGCGCGCTCGTCGTCGGGGCGTCCGGCGGCGCGGCGGTTGGCGCGTGCGGCGGCGCCACCAGCGGCGCCGTCCCCGGCGAGCCCGGCGACCCGCCAGGCGATCGCGACGACGGCGACGGGGCCGACGGCGCCGACCTCGGCGGCGCCGCGCTCGGGCTGCACGCGGGCGAGCAGATGACGTTCGAGGTCGCGCTCGCCGGCGTCCCGGTGGCCCAGGCGGCGTTCGCCGTCGGCGAGCCCGGCACGTTCGAGGGCCGCCCGGCGATCGTCGTGAGCTCGACGATGCGCACCGACGAGGCGTTCCGCTGGGTCAAGGACGTGCGCGACGACCTCACCTCGACGATCGACATCGAGTCGGGGCTGCCCGTGGCGATCGTCGCGGACGTCGAGTTCGGCGACAAGCTCTACTACGCCGAGGGCCGGTTCGCCGGCGCCCGGGTCCACCTCGCGTGGGACCGCCGCGACGGCAAGACCCGCCACACCCGCTACGACTTCGGCGACGCGCCGGCGCACGACGCCCACTCGGCGATGGCAGCGATGCGGACGTGGGACGGCCGCCCCGGGGATCGCCGCACCGTCTACATCGTCGGCGGGCGCCGGATCTGGCGGACCGAGATGACGTGGGTCGGGCGCGAGACGATCGGCTCGCGGCTCGGCAACCAGCACGTCGTCCGGCTCGACGGCGTCTCGACCCGCGTCACCCGCCGGCTCGAGCCCGAGCCGGGCAAGCCGCCGCGCACGTTCCAGGTGTGGCTGACCGACGACGGCGACCGCGCCCCGCTGCGGGTCGTCGCGACGACCGAGCTCGGCGACGTGACGATCGACCTGACCGGCTACCAGCGGCCGTAGCCGGCGTCGGCGCGCCGCGCCCCGTCACGGGCCGCGCACGACGTCGGCGAGCGCGGCGTAGAGCCGCTCGCCGACGTCCGGCTCGTCGCGCGCGAGCTCGCCGACGTCGCCCGCGCGCAGCACCAGCGCGCGCACCGGCCCGCGCGCGATCCACTCGGCGCCGGCGGGCGCGGCCGCGTCGGTCGACGCCAGCGACTCGGGGTAGAGCAGCGCCCCGGGGCCGGCGACCACCCGATCGCCGCGCGACGCCTCGCCCGACAGGACGATCCACGCGACGCGATCGCCGAGGAACCGCGCCGGCAGCGGCTCGCCGGCGTGGATCGCGTGCTCGCTGGCGATCCGCAGCGCGCGCAGCCGCCGCTGCGGCGTCAGCCGCGCCAGCAGCGGGCACGCCGCCAGCGCCTGCTCGTCCTGGCGGCGCGCCGCCGGCGACAGCGGCGTCGCGCCGGCCTCGATCACGCGGACCACGACCGCGGTCGCGTTGTCGTGGCCGCCGCGCTCGAGCGCGAGCTCGACCAGCCGCTGCGCCGCGCGCGCCGGGCTCGCCACCGCGACCGCGACCTTGCCGATCTCGTCCTCGGCGCAGTACTCGCTGACCCCGTCGGAGCACAGCACGAACCGATCGCCGTCGGCGAGCGGCACGGTGAACGTCGACACCCGCGTCGGATCGCCGATGCCCAGGGCGTTGGTGACGACGCCCTTCCACCGCGTCGGCTCGCCGCGACCGACGTCGACGCCGGCCTCCTCGAGCCGCGCCAGCAGCGTGTGGTCCTCGGTCAGGCGCACCGCGATCCCCTCGCGCACCAGGTACGCACGCGAGTCGCCGGCGTGGGCGAACACCGCCTCGCCCGCGACGAACAGCGCGCCGGTGAACGTCGTGCCCATGCCGTGGGTGTCGTGGCGCTGCGCCGCGGTGTCGAGGATCGTCTGGTTCGCGGCGAGCACGCCGCCCTGCACCGCCGCGATCAGCGCGCGCCGCGCCTCGGGCGTGCCGGTGCGCAGCCACAGCTGGCGCGCGCGCTCGACCGCCGGCCCGGTCCAGTGATCGCGCACCGTCTGCACCGCGAGGTTCGACGCGACCTCGCCGGCGGCGTGGCCGCCCATGCCGTCGCACACGATCGCCAGGCCGGCGTCGGCGTCGACGAAGTGGGCGTCCTCGTTCTGCGTGCGCACCCGCCCGACGTGGGTCACGGCCGAGGCGAGCATGGTGGGGGTGTCGGACATGAGGGCGTCACAGCCAGTTGCGGCGGAACCACTCCATCAGGCCGGCGGGGACCAGGATCACCGAGACCAGCATGATCGCCAGCCACACCGACGAATCGTACGGCAGGTGGATGAAGTTCTGGCCGAAGAACCCGACGATGAACGACAGCGGCAGGAACACCGCGCTGAAGATCGTCAGCCGCTTCATCACCTCGTTGGCGCGCTGGGCCTGGACCGCGCCGTGGGCGTGGACGATCGCCGCGGCGGACTCGCGCGCCTCCTCGACCATGTCCGCGAGCCGCGCGACCTGGTCGCCGGCGTCGCGGAAGTGCAGCACCGCGCGCGGCGACAGCCGCGGATCGTTGCGCCGGTGCAGCGTGTGCAGCGTGTCGCGCAGCGGGCGCAGCACGCGCCGCATCCCGACGATCGTGCGCTTGAGCCGCAGCACCTGCGCGACGTCGACGTCGCGGCTCTCGGCGATCTGCTCCAGCTCGAGCTCGTCGAGCGAGCCGGTGATCTGCTCGACCAGCGGCTCGCCCGCCGCGAGCATCGCGGCCACCGTGCGGTAGAGCGCCCAGCTCGCGCCGCGCTCGAGCAGCGCCTTGTCGCGGGCCGCCGCCTGCCACACGTCCTCCTGCGACGGCAGCGGGTTGTCGTGCACCGTGACCAGGTAGCTCTCGCCGAGGAACGCGTGCATCTCGTGGATCTGGATCGGCTCGTCCTCGGCCGTCGCCGGCGTGAACCCGTGGATCACGACGAACAGGTACTTGCCGTAGTCGTCGACCTTGGACTGCAGGCCGTAGCGGCCGCAGTCGTCGATCGCCAGGCTGTCGAACCCGAACCGCTCGCGCAGCAGCTCGAGCGCGGCGGGATCGGGCGCGAGCAGGTCGATCCACCGGATCGTGCCGCGGGGCGGAGGCGCCACCGCGCTGTCGTCGCCGGGCGAGCCGTCCATCCGGATCGCCGGCTCCCCCTGCGTCGGCAGGTCGATGACGCGGAACACGCCGTGATTATAGGGCCCGCGCTAGGGGCTGTCCCTAATTCGGTCGGCGGGAACTTGGATTATCTCGATCGGTTACACGATCGCTCGTCGAGGATCTTGAGCAGCGATCCTCGGCGTGATCCAAGATCTCCATGCACCGGCACGCCTTGACCGACGGCCAGTGGGCCCGACTTCAACCGCTGCTCCCG
>WYBA01000326.1 GCA_011526095.1 Myxococcales bacterium
GGCGCGCCGCGCACCTGCTGGCGCTGGCGCGGCGCCACGGCGTCGCGCTGCACCCGGACGCGGCGCTCGCCGCCGCGCTCGCCGCGCTCGAGCCCGGCGCCGCGGTGCCGGCGGCGCACCACGCCGCGCTCGCCCGCGTGCTCGTCGCCGCGACGGCGCGCTGATCACCTCGGCGCGAGCGCCGCGAGCGCGCCGTCGAGCGTGCGCAGCGCCTCGCGCCCGCCGTCGGCGAGCGCGGTCGCGAGCACCCACAGGCAGGCCGCGACCATCGCGACGACCGCGGCGCCGCGCAGCGCGCCGAGCCCGGCGGCGACGCCCGGCCCCGCGCCGCGCCCGGCGCGGGCCGCGACGATCCCGAGCGCGACGTCGACCAGCGCCGCCGCGACCAGCACCGGCGCCGCGAGCGCGACCCCGGCGGCGAACAGCTGCGCGACGGCCCCCACCACGTGCCGCGTCGCGGCCGCCCGGTCGAGCCCGCCGTACAGGGGCAGCGCGTCGTAGCTGCCGGCGAGCGCCGCGGCGACCACCAGGTGGCCGTCGATCGCGAAGAACACGACGACCGCGAGCAGCCCGAGCAGCGCGCCGCCGGCGGTGGTGGGCCCCGTCGGCCCCGCGGCCTCCTCGCCGTCGACGCCGATCGCGCCGCCGATCCACCGCCCGGCGAGATCCGCGGCGACGAACGGGACCGCGACGATCAGCGCGAGCACCGCGCCGACCGCGAGCTCCTTGAGCGCGATCGCCACCAGCGCGCCCGCCGGCAGCGTCGGCGCCGCGGCGACGACCTCGGGCGGCTGCACCGCGGCCAGCGCGATCGCGCCGAGCACCGCCAGCGCGGCGCGCGCCGGCCACGGCGCGAGCGGCCCACCCCACACCGGGACGAACGTCATGGGCACCAGCCGCAGCGCGACCAGCCCGACGACCAGCGGCATGCCCTCGACCACGCCCGCCATGGTCAGCTCATGGCGCCGAGGCTGGGGATCGCCCCGAGCGCGTGCGTGGCGAACGCGCCGAGCTGCCGCGCGATCATCGGCGCCGCGAGCGCGAGCGCGGCGGCGACGCCGGCGACGCGCACGACCGTGCTGACCGCCGGGTCCTGCACCTGGGTGACGATGCCGAGCACCGACGCCACGACGCCCGCGACCAGCGCCCCGGCGAGCGCCGGCAGCGCGAGCGCGAGCGCGAGCAACAGGCCCTCGCGCGCCAGCGAGATCAGCGCCTCGACGACGGTCACGCGTACCCCAGCACGAGGCCCTCGACCAGCAGCCGCCAGCCGTCGACCGCGACGAACAACAGGAGCTTGACCGGCAGCGCGACCACCGACGGCGAGGTCTGCGCCAGGCCGAGCGCGGCCAGGCTCATCCCGACGACCAGGTCGATCACCAGGAACGGCAACAGCAGGAGCAGGCCGATCGCGAACGCCTCCTTGAGCTCGCTGGTGATGAACGCCGGCGCCAGCACGACGAGGCGATCGTCGGCGACCGGCGCGCCGCCGCGCAGCCGGCTGGCCAGCGTCGCGAACGTCGCGCGATCGCGCGCGTGCGCGTGCCGCGACAGGAACGCGACGACGGGCGCCTCGGCGCGCGCCGCGGCGCCGAGCCACTGCGCGGTCGACGACGGCCAGGCGCGGTCGGCCCACGCGGCCGGGTCGCCCGACGGAGCCGGAGACGGAGTCGGAGTCGGAGTCGGAGTCGGAGTCGGAGTCGGAGTCGGAGGCGGAGGCGGAGGCGGAGACAGAGACGGAGACGGAGACGGAGACAGAGTCGGAGTCGGAGACGGAGACGGCGGCGCGACCGCGTCGACGACCTGCTCGATCACCGGCGCCATCACGAACAGCGTCAGCACCAGCGACAGCCCGGTCACCACCAGCCCCGGCGGCACCTGCGGCGTCCCGAGCGCGTTGCGCACCAGCGACAGCACCACGCTCAGCTTCACGAAGCTGGTGAGCATCACCAGCAGCAGCGGCCCGATCGCGAACAGCGCGACGACGGCGACGTCGCCGGCGGTGTCGCTCACGCCGTCCCCTCACCGTCGCCGCCGGGCGCGTCCCCGCTCCCGACCTCGCCGTCCCGCGCCACCGGCGCGGCCGTGGCCTCGGCTGGCGTCGCCGGCGCGCCTGCGCGCCGCCGCCCCATCGCCGCCCGGACCGCCTCGGCGAACCCGGCCGCGACCGACCGCTCGCTCGCCCGGGCCTCCAGGCGCGCGCGGACGACGTCGCCGTCCAGCTCGCTCAGCACCGACAGGCCCATCTCGCTCGTCCCGACCAGCAGCGTCTTGCCCGCGACGTCGACGACGTACAGCGACCGACGCGGCTCGAGCGGCACGCGCGCCACGACGTCCATCACCTGGCCGCCGCGCGGGCCCCACATCCGCCGCACCCCGAACCGCACCACCAGCCAGGCCGCGACGCACACGATCACCAGCACGAGCAGCGAGCTGACGACCATCTCGCCGTAGCCGCCCGTCAGGGCCGTCCCGTCCGGCCCCGCCGGGGCCACCGCTGGCGCGATCACGCGGGGAACCTACCCGGAGGGTCCGACACCGCCTGCGCCCCGAAACCACGCCCCGGCGGCTCGTCTCCCGGCGACGCCTTGGCTACCCTGCCCCCCTCAGGAGTCTCCGTTGCCCTACTGGCTCTACCTCATCGTCACCGTCCCGTCGATCAGCGCGTTCATCGGCTGGCTGACCAACTGGCAGGCCGTGAAGATGATCTTCTGGCCGGCGACGCGCGTCGGCGTCGGCCCGCTCGGCTGGCAGGGCATCATCTTCCACCACGCCGACAAGTTCGCGACCAACCTCGGCCGCATCGCCAAGGACGACCTGATCTCGTCGGCGGAGCTGGTCCAGCGCGCCAAGGTCGAGGAGCTCGACCCGGTGCTCGCGCCGATCCTCGACGCCGAGACCCCCAAGCTCGTCGCCGAGGCGGTCGAGGCGGCGATGCCCGGCGCGTGGGCCAAGATCCCACCGCCGATGCAGGCGATGATCGTCGAGCAGGTCAAGCAGCGGACCCGCGTGATCGCCCGCGACGTCGTCGCCGACGTCCAGGGCACCGCGACCGAGCTGATCGACCTCCAGGAGCTGGTCAAGCACCAGCTGTCCGGCCACAACGTCGAGCGCCTGTCGCGCCTCACCCAGCAGATCGGCAAGAACGAGTTCAAGTTCATCGAGTGGTCGGGCGGCGTGTTCGGCGCGATCATCGGGTTCGCGCAGATCGGCGTGTGGGAGGCGTTCCAGCACTGGTGGGTGATGCCGATCTTCGGCGTGCTCGTCGGCCTGATGACGAACTACCTCGCGATCCAGATGATCTTCCGGCCGATGGAGCCGAGGCGCTACCTCGGCGTGCTCCGCTACCAGGGCCTGTTCCCCAAGCGCCAGGCCGACATCGCGCGCGACTACGGCCAGACCACCGCCGACGAGGTGATCACGCCCGCCAACATCCTCGACCACATCACGGCCGGCGAGCGCGGCGTCAAGCTGCGCGCCGCGCTCGAGGCCTCGATCACCCGCCGGCTCGACGCCGAGTGGGACCAGGTCAAGGGCATGGTACCCGTGCCGATCAGCGACGAGGCGCGCGCCCGCCTGCGCGCCGTGATCATCGAGCGGCTGTTCGCGCTCGCGCCTCAGCTCCGCGCCCCGGTCGAGGGCTACCTCGTCGGCGCCCTCGACATCCGCAACACCGTCGAGCGCCGCCTCGGCGGCCTGCCCAAGCCCGAGTTCGAGCGCCTGCTCCGCGGCGTGTTCCAGGAGGACGAGCTGACGCTGATCATCGTCGGCGGCGTCCTCGGCGGCGCCGTCGGCTGCGCCCAGGCCGCCGCCGTCCTGGCGTTCTGAGCGGCGCCGCGCCGCGCAGCGCAGCGCGCGTCAGGGACCATCAGCTGGGAACAGCCTGCGCAAGAACTCATCGAACGAGTCGGCAACAAGCTCCATGTGCGAGGGATGTGGCGGATCGGGCTCGTCCTCGTGGTCCCAGAAGTACACTCGCCCGCGAGCGTCGCTATCGAGGCCCAGACAGATGAAGTTGCCGGTGGGATCGATTCCGATGGCCAGGAAGCCCACCGGCAGTCGGTACTGCATGAACGAGTGCAACCACCTCAATCCGGCACGCTCGCTCGGTTCGAGACCCTCGAGACGGTGAACCAGCGAGTCCGAGTAGGGGCCCGTCCGCTTCCGCAGCAGGAACGCTGACGGGATCGGCTTCCCGCCGTTGTAGCGCAGCAGGAACGAGCGGAAGTCCTCAGGAAGCGTGAAGCCAAGCTGCTGTTCGAACGCGCGCACCAGTTCAGCGGGCGCGGGCGTCCCGGGCGACCGAAGTCGAATCCCGTACTCCGTCACGACCTCATCACTCATGGCTGATAGGTTCTGCCGTGCATTAGCTGCCAGATCGCCACGCCTCCGGTGTGCTTGAAGGGCACATGGACGTCCGTGCGCACGAGCATCATCCTGCCCACGTCCTCGTGATGATGCCAGGTGTAACCCTCTGGCGTTGCATCTGCGCTATCACCGAATCCCGCCTTCTTGTTCGCAGCCCTGGCGTCCGCTCGACGGCTACCTGTGAGCTCGATCCGGACGTCGCTCCCGGGGCCGGGACGCTTGAACGGAGTGAAGTCGGGGAAGCCGCGCCGATTGTATCTGACCGAGATGCCAGTCGAGACCTGCGTGAACACCGCCGCGCCAACGCCCTCCGGCGGCGTTCTGGTGAAGCCGGTCCTGGGAGACTGCATGTGCAGGTCGTCCAGCACGTCCCCGACCTTGCGCACCGCGCCGACCGCGCCCGCGCTGACCTTGCCAGCCGCGGCCTTCCACGCCGCGCCGCTGCCGACGACGACGCCGAGGCCGTACATCGCACGCTCCTCGAGAGTCAGGTCGCGACCGTCCCAGCAGCCCTCCTTGCCGGTGATCATCGCGCACGCGTCGAGGAAGTCCCCGACCGGCGTGAACGAGATCGCGGTGTCGACGACATCGCCAAGCACGTCCCAGAACCCGTCGTCGTCCTCGGCGGGCGACGGCGCGGGCTGCGCCAGCCGCTCCCGCGCGAGCGCGTCGAGCAGCAGCAGGACGTCGAGGATGACCCGCTGGCGCTCGGTGAGCTCCCCGCTCCACAGGTTCAGCTCGAGCTGGAGCGCCTCCGCCCGCAGCTTGAACCGGTACGCGACGTCGAGGTCCTTGAGCAGCTCGACGAAGGATCGGACCGCGGGCGGAATCGGCGCGTCCTGGAGCCAGCCGCGGTCGTCGACGTAGCCCTGCACGAATGACAGGACGCGGTTGCGCGCCTGCAGGTAGGCGCCCCACTCGCCGACCGAGACGACCGCGCGCGCCTGGAGGATGACCTCCAGGATGTCCATGTTGTGGCGCCAGGCGCCGTAGACCGCGAGGAACGCGGCCCGCTGGACCACCCGTCCCCCGTCAACGGTGGCCTGCAACGAGGCGATGACCTCGTCCGCGTAGTCCGCGTACGGATCGTGCTCCGGGCTCCACGGGTCGTCCCCGAGCACGTCGGGCACGTCGATCGGGGGCATCTCGCCGTCCTCGATCGGCTCGAAGCCGCTCTCGTCCTCCGGGTCCCAGCCCGGCGCGCCGCCGACCACGTCGTCAACCGCGTCCACCTGCTGCCGGAATACCTCGCTGATCCGATCGATCTCCTCGCGCAACTCCTCGACATCGCGCTGGAGATCCGAGAGGAACTCCACGAGCGCGTCGCGCACACCAGGCATCAGGTCGTCGTAGGCCGCGAGCAGCGCGTTCAGCATCTCGGGCGAGATGCCGTCGAACCCGAGCTCGAGCAGCTCGTCGAGAGCCGCCTCGAGCTCGGCCAGTCGGTCTAGCCCGTCGGCGAGCTCGTCGGCGTCCTGCGCGGTCCGCCGGAGCTCGTCGCGCGCCTCGGCGATCGAACGCTTGAGATCCTCCAGGCTGTCGGCGAGGTTCGGATCGATCTCTCGCAGACCGAGGGCCACCTCGGTCTCGCCTTCGAACGCAGTACCATCGCGCGTGTACTCGAACAGCAAGCGATCGACATCGGGGCCGCGCAGGTAGACGATGTTGTCGACGTGCGTGCAGTCGTCGTTGTCTCCGTCGGTGGCAGCGTACATCGCGACCCGGTTCGTGCCGACGCGGAACAACACACCGGAGAAGGCCGCCCGGAACCACTGGTCGAATGCTCCGTTGCCCCACGTTTGCAGCGAGCCAGGGACGGTGTACGTCGGGATCGGGATGGTGTTGACCTCGAAGTTCGCCTGTCCCTCCTGGACAAGGCCTGGCGTCAAGCAGCTGTAGGGATGGTTGGAGAGCTGCCAGTCGAGCTGGAACTGGTTCGCCGCCCGCGCGGGCGCGAGCTGCGTCATGAGCGCGAGCGCGATCGCGATGGCAACGTGGCGCGCCTTCATCTCAGCCCTCCCCCGCCGCGCGCAGCGCGGCGTCGTAGCGGTGAACCGCCGCGTCGAGGTTACCCGCCGTGAGCTCGGCCTCGATCGCCGCGACGTCGACCTCTGGCGCACCGGCGAGCCGCAGCTTGCGCGCGCCGTATCGCAGCGTGAACGGGAGGGTCTGGCTCAGGTAGCGCTGGACCTTCGCGACCTCACCCGCCACGCGCAAGCACCCCGGCTTGCGCCAGTCACCGCCGGCCTCCGCGCACAGCGGCTCGAGCTGCAGGAACGCACGCATCACCCGCACGCGGCCGGCGAGCAGCGGCAGGTTGAGCCCCGGCACCGTGGGCGGCGCCTCCCAGAGCTCGGTCATGCGCGCCGTCACCTGGTCGAGGAACGCCGCCTCGGTGCGGGCCGCCGCAGCGGCACGCACCTGATCGCGCGTCTGCTGATCCGCGGACACGAGCACGAGGGCGTGCTCACGGCGCCGGACGCCATCGAACACCTCGCGGACGGCGTCGTTGACACGACGCATCCGGTCGCTGGCGTAGCCAACGATCCGATCCATCCCGCCTCGCGGGGCAGCCGTGTGGTCGAGTCTCGGCCAGCTGCGCTCGTCGATGATCGCGGCGTGGTGCGCGATCGCCTGGTCGTACTCCGCCTGCGCGTGCGCCAGCTCCCAGCGAACCCGCTGCGCGTCCATGATGAGCTGTTGCGGCACGCGGTTCTCGTCGCCGCTGATGGCAGCGAGCTCGCCCTTTAGGGGCGTCAGTCCGGCCAGGTCGGCCGTGCTCGCTCGCGTCGCAATATCCTGCAGCCAGGTGACCGCCGCCGACTCGCCCTCTCGGTACATCGCGAACCGCTTCGCGACGTCCGTGTACAGCGGCCGGACCCGGTCGAGCGCGTCCTGATAGCGCGCGGTGATCCGCTCGAGGTCACGGATCGCCCAGCGCGTGTCCGCGAGCCGCGCGACCTCTTCGCCGCGCACCGCGGCGCCCATCTCCCCGAGCCTGGTCCGTGTCCCGTCGACGACGCGGTCGCGCTCTTGGTGCACCGCGGCCACAACCTCGGCCGCGTTGTCGAGGAGACGCGTCTGCTGTTCACGTTGCCATCGGAGCGTCCCGGCCACCCAGTGCGCGTTGACGTTGCGCCCCTCGAGGAACGCGACTTGGTCGCGCTGCGCGTCCGACCAGAGCTCGACGAGGCGTTCCCATCCTGCGGCCTCGCCGATCCGGTCGAAGGAGCACGGCTCGGTCTGGAGCTCCGGAGCACAGATCGCCAAGCTCAGCTCCACCTCGCAGGCATCCACTGACGGGCAGAAGCTCTCGACGTCGGAACGCAGCTCGTCCAGCACGTGGTCCTTGTCGGCTGCGGTGAGGACCTCGAAGCTCCCTCGTCCGGTGCCCGCGTTGCCTCGGGTGACCATGTATCCCCAGCTCACAACCAGCTCGATGGACGGATCGGTAGCGGCCCGGTTCGTGGTCGAAGTCGCGGGCTCCGTCGCGCACCCGGCGAGGACAAGTCCGGCGGCGAGCCCGAGCGCAAGGCGTCGCCCGTTCACGGCGCACCTCCCAGCCACGGCTCGAGCTGCTGCACAGCCAGCGCACGACGCTGTTCGAGGCGCACGACCTCCGCGGCGGCCGCCTCCAGCCCGACGCGGAACTCGGTCTCGAGGTCTGGGCTGGCATTGGCCGCGAGCTGCTCGAGCTGCGCGAGCACCTCGGCCGCGCCCTCGCCGTAGAAGTCGGCCAGTGTCCGCGGCGACCCGTCCGGGTGCTGCCACGACTGCGGGTCCCCCAACGCGACGAGGGAGACGTAGAGCTGGAACAGCGTGTCGCGCTGCGGCTCGGACAGCGCGTCGCCGCACCCCATTGCTGCCTCCTCCATCGCCGGCGCCGCGTCGATCGCCGCCTGCCGCAGCGCCTGCATCGTGTCGCTGGTCAGCTCGGCGTGGAACGACGACGCCACCGCGCGGGTGAACGTGTACGCCGCCTGGAGCGCGAGGAGCGCCTCGTAGTTGCGCACGTCGGTGCGAGCCGCGGCGAGCTCCTGGTCGATCGCGGCGAGCAGCGCCTGTGCCTGCTCGACCGTGTCGACGTCCACCTCGTTCGAGTCCACGACGAGCGAGACCCGGCACGAGCCGTCGATCGCCAGGAACGGCGTCCAGCTCGAGCCGTCGCGGATCCCGAACGACGAGGAGATCGCCCCGCCGGGCCTACGCAGGACCACCTGCGACTCCGAGAGGTACGAGAGCTTGACCTCGGGCGCATCATCCACGCGCACGTGGACGGCGAGCGGGTACTGCGTGCTGCAATTGCCGCTGCGGATGCGCCTGACGACCGTGCGTAGCGGCACGGCCGTCTCGAGCGCGGGCAAAGCCACCGTCTGTGGCGCCACCGCGCACTGGCGGAGCTTGCCGTTGATCAGGACGCAGGTCGCCGGCGAGATCAGATCGATCGAAGCGGCCCCGACGACGGCCTGGACGTCTGTGCCGTGCTCGACCGGAACCTCCGGGTCGATCGCGCAGGCGCCGAGTCCGCTCACCACGACGAGCCCACAGCCCCAGCCACTCCAACCACGGCCGGTCACAGGCACTCCCCAGGGTTGGACTGATCGGGAACGCACGTCTCGACGAAGATGCGCGCGTCGCGGATGTCGTAGCCGACGTAGCCCTGTCCGAAGCACCTGTACCGTCCGCGCACCTGCAGGCGTACGTCCGCGAGCGGCTCGAGCTCGCCCTCGACGACGACCGTCTGCTGGTAGGCCTCGGCGGTGGCGACCGCGACCGCTGCGTCTCGCCACACGCCATCGACGAGCTGCTGGATCGCCAGCTCGACGTCATCGCCCATGCGGTCCATCTCCCCCTCTCCGAGTGCGAGCGTGACGGATCCGCGGACGTACGCGGTCCGCACGTGGTCCACGGTCCCGGCGTCGACATCCGCCAGGACGACGTCCATCCATGGCGACGGGTCATCGAAGCCATCGCAGGTCTCGCCCCCAGGGATCCGCTGCCCGTCGACGCTCGTGCTGACCACCTGGTGTCCACCGAGTCTCCGGGGCCGTCGGCACTGCATGTGGTAGGCGTCGTACAGCCCGCTGCCGTCCGGCCAGGAGAACGTCTCCTGGTAGTGGCTCGAATCGATATCGCGCGGAACGATGCGGTACTCGGAGTTTGACGGCGACCTGGCTGCACCGCTGCCGGTCCAGGTACAGGAATCCTGGCCTCCGTCGAGCTTGCGGCAGGAGAACGGCCCGTAGCGGACCTCCTCGGGGTCGACGATGAACCGCAATAGCGTCCGGTCGCGCGTACTCCAATCGCAGATCGGGAGCGAATGCTCCCGTCCATAGAGCCCCGCCCGGAACACCACGTCGGTTGAGACCAGCTCGCGGCCTGCGACGGGTGCAGCCGTCGCTACCACGGGCGACAGGCACGCTGCGAGCACAGATGTGCCCGCCAACACGATTCGACTCATAACACCAACTCCTCCGCCGCGACTCGCGGCGGAGGAGTTGCTACCGCACGGGCGACAGCTGCCTCAAGTCAACCGGGCTTCATTGCCGACCGCTGCCAGTCGTTGCCCAAGATTCGGGCCGGGCCGTCGGTGACGCGCGTGCATGACGCTTCGCGTGCGCGACGAATGCGGCGTCAGTTGCAGGTCCCACCGGTGACGAGATCCGTCGCCGCACGAGGCAGCAACCGCCGCTCGTCGTCGCCAAGATTGATGCTCATGACCCCCGCCACGGTCGCGAAGCACGTCCCCACCGGGTACGTAGCGCCCATGTAGTCGTAGATATCGTCGTCGGCCACGACCGATCCGCTCGCGTCAGTCAGCGTGAGCCGGTCGTTGCCCGGCAACATCGTCACCTCGACGTTCGACAGCTGCACCAGCACGCCCTCGTAGGGCTCGCCGGCCGTGATGCTGCCCAGAGTCATGGTCGTCTGGTTCGTCACGGGCGTCGGCGTGCCCGCCGGCGCCGCGACGAACGTGACGGCGCCGCCCTGATCGGCGTACGCAACGATCTCCGTCAGCGTGTCCCCCTGCTGCGGGTTGACGTCGAACTCCGACACGCCGCCCGTCACGTCGACGGTCGCGCCGATCACGAACTCGACGCCGAGCTCGGCGGCCATCGAGCCGCGGTAGACGTAGACGCCGTTGTAGGCCGCCGCGGTCAGCGAGTCCGCCACCCACAGGTGCTTGCGGTCGCGCGACAGGGCGGTGATGACGACCTCAGATAGGTTCACCGTGCCGGTGACAGTACCCATCTGGACGTCCATCACGGTGGTGTCGGTCTGGCAGGCGTCGAGCGCCTGGCAGCTGAAGTCCGCGCAGTCGGCGAAGCCGTCAGCCTCGTTGTCGATGGAGTCGGCGCACGCCTCCTCCGACTCCTCCTGGACCGGGCAGCCCGAGCCGCCCGCGACGATGGCCGAGGCCGACGTGGGCAGGATCTTGTAGTTGAAGAAGTAGTCGCCGATGCCAGTGACCGAGGCCAGGCAGTCGCCCGGCGTCGCCGGATCGATCAGCGCGGACAGGCTGGAGTCGACGCGCATCGGGCCGGTGACCTGGAACTCGACGAACGTCGGGTCCGCCTCGTCGATGTCGCGCAGGCTGGTGAGGATCGAGACGTTGGCCAGCGTGATCGGCACGCCCTCCCACTTCTCCCACTCGTCGTCGCGCGCCTCCTGCGTCGCGAGCTGGCCGATCGTGAGCGCGTCCACCGCCTCCGCGTCCGGCAGCGTGCCGTCGCCGACCTTGACCACGCTGATCGACCCGCCCTCGGGCGGCACCAGCTCCGTCGTCGTGCGACCGCTGGTGTCCATCGTCAGCGCGAACTCGTCCTTGACCGCGCCCTCGATGTCGACCAGGTCACCGACCGCCAGGTCCGCGACCTGCTCGAGGTCCGCGCCGTAGACCAGCACGCCGGAGTACGCGCCGCCGTCCGGCTCCTGGACGAAGATGTTGCCGCGCCGGCTGCCGTAGTTGTCGATCGCCGTGACGACCACGCCGCGGACGTTGATCGACGATCCGTCGACCGGCAGCGAGCCCTGGATGTCGTAGATCGACACGTCGTCCGGGTTGACCGACGCGTCCGGCGCGTCGTCGTCGTCGTCGCCGTCGTCACCGCCACGGCAGGCGGTGGCGGCGAGCGCGAGGGTGAGCGTGGCGAGCAGCGTGGCGAGGCGACGGACTTCGAGCATCACGGACTCCGGGGTCGACAGCGAACGAGGTGGATTCGCGGCCCGTCGGGCGGCGCGCGCGAGGCGCGGTCACGACGAGGACGCGGGCTTTGAAGGGGCCTCTATAGCCCGAAAACGCCAACCGCCCCAAGCGACAAGTTTGGGGCGGTCGTCACACGGGCGCGGCACGAGCGCGCACCCGATCACAGACTGCAGGGGACGATCAGAGCTCGGGCTCGAGGCCCGGCAGCACGACGAGCGCCATCGACGCGGCGTCGCCCTTGCGGATCTTCGACTTGATGATCCGCGTGTAGCCGCCGGTCTTCTTGCTCTCCGCGAAGTGCGGGCCGATCTCCTTGAACAGCCGCTCGAGCGCGCCCTTGGTCTTCACGACCTTCCGCGCCATGCGATGGGCGTGGACGATCTTGACCTTGTCCGCCGCCGACGCCTTGTCGCCCTTGGCGACGAGCGACGACACGGACACGCCCCAGCTGATGGTGTCATCAGCGTGCTTGCGGAGCTCCTTGGCCTTCGCCTCGGTGGTCTCGATGCGGCCGTAGGTGAACAGCGAGGTCACCAGGTTCGCCCACAGGGCGTCCCGGTGCGAGGAGTTGCGGCCGAGACGACGGCCGGAGTTGCCATGACGCATGACGAGTCTCTTTCCTGCTTACTTCTTCAGCGGGTTCGGGCCGGGCCAGTTGTCGAGCTTCATGCCCAGGGAGAGCCCCATCTCGGCGAGGATCTCCTTGATCTCCTTCAGCGACTTGCGGCCGAAGTTCTTGGTCTTGAGCATCTCGGACTCGGTCTTCTGGACCAGCTCGCCGATGTACTTGATGTTGGCGTTCTGCAGGCAGTTCGCCGAGCGCACCGACAGCTCGAGCTCGTCGACCGTGCGCCACAGGTTCTCGTTGAGCTTCTCCGCCTCCTCGTCGCGCGGCGCCTCGACCGGCTCCGCCATCTCCTCGAAGTTGATGAACAGGTTGAGCTGCTCCTTGAGGATCTTCGCGGCGAAGGCGACGGCGTCGTCCGGGCGGATCGCGCCGTTGGTCCACACCTCGAGCGTCAGCTTGTCGTAGTCGGTCTGCTGGCCGACGCGCGCGTTGGTGACGGTGAAGTTGACCTTCTTGATCGGCGAGTACAGCGCGTCGATCGCGATCACGCCGACCTCGAGGTTCGACGAGTGGCGCTCCGCCGGCTGGTAGCCGCGGCCCGTCTGGATGGTCAGCTCCATCGAGACCTTGGCGTCGCGCGACAGCGTGCAGATGCGGTGCTGCGGGTTGAGGCAGGTGACGCCGTCGACCAGCGTCAGGTCACCGGCGGTCACGATGCCCTCGCCCTGCTTGTCGAGCCGCACGGTGTAGGTGCGGTCGTGCTCGACCTTGAACAGGGTCTCCTTGAGGTTGAGGACGATGTCCGTCACGTCCTCGACCACACCGGGCAGCGAGGTGAACTCGTGCAGCGCGCCGTCGATCTTGATGTGCGTGATCGCCGCGCCCTGCAGCGACGACAGGAGCACGCGCCGCAGCGCCGTGCCCAGGGTCGTGCCGAAGCCGCGCTCGAGCGGCTCGCACGAGAACTTGCCGTAGGTGTCGGACCGCTCCTCGATCTCGAGCATCCGCGGACGGATCAGGTCGCGCCAGTTCTTCGCCATGAACGCGGTCTGCTCTGGGGTCGGCTCCATGGAATCTCCTCGGACGGGTGCGGTCGGTCAGCCAGCAAGAAAACGCGCGCAGGGGACGCCATGCACGGCGTCCCCTGCGGTGGGGTCGGATTACTTCGAGTAGAGCTCGATGATGAGCTGCTCGCGGATCGGCAGGGTCACGTCCTCACGGGCCGGCAGCTGCTTGACCTGCCCGGTGAACGCGTCCTTGTTCAGGTCGATCCACTGCGGCACGCCACGACGATCCACCGCGGCGAGCGCCTCGTTGATCCGCGTGATCGTGCGGCTGCTCTCGCGCACGGCGACGACGTCGCCGGGGCGGACCAGGTACGAGGGGATGTTGACCTTCTTGCCGTTGACCGTGTAGTGGCCGTGGCGGACGAGCTGGCGCCCCTCGGCGTGGTCGCTCGCGAAGCCCATCCGGTACACGACGTTGTCCAGGCGCCGCTCGAGCAGCTGGATCAGGTTCTCGCCGTTGACGCCCTTCATCCGCACGGCCTTGTGGTAGTAGCCGCGGAACTGGCGCTCGGCGATGCCGTAGATGCGCTTGACCTTCTGCTTCTCGCGCAGCTGCTCGCCGTAGTCCGACCGCTTCTTGCGGCGGCTCTGGCCGTGCTGACCCGGCGGATACGAGCGACGCTCGTACCCGCACTTGTCGGTGTAGCAACGCTCTCCCTTGAGGAAGAGCTTCATGTCCTCGCGCCGGCAGAGCCGGCAGACTGCACCCGTGTAACGCGCCATCGCTGGTTCCTACTTGGTACGAGAGGTGATCAGACGCGGCGGCGCTTGCGGGGACGGCACCCGTTGTGGGGCACCGGCGTCACGTCGCGAATCAGGTTGATCTTCAGGCCCACGGCGTTGAGCGCGCGCAGCGCCGACTCACGGCCCGAGCCGGGGCCCTTGATCAGCACGGTGACCTGGCGGACGCCGTGCTCCATCGCCTTCTTGGCGGCGTCCTCGGCCGCGAGCTGCGCCGCGAACGGCGTCGACTTGCGCGAGCCCTTGAACCCGCACGTGCCCGACGACGACCACGCGACGACGTTCCCGCTGACGTCGGTGATGCTGACGATGGTGTTGTTGAACGTCGCGGCGATGTGCACGACGCCGGTCTGGATGTTCTTCCGGACCTTCTTCTTCTGCTTGCCCTTGGCGGGCGCGGCTGCCGTCGACATGGTCGTTCCCTGCTTCCCTTACTTCTTCGTGGCCGCGCCCTGCTTCTTGACCGCCATGCGGCGCGGCCCCTTGCGGGTGCGGGCGTTGGTGTGCGTGCGCTGGCCACGGGCCGGCAGGTTGCGGCGGTGACGGCTGCCGCGGTACGTGCCGAGGTCGATCAGGCGCTTGATGTTCATCTGCGTGTCGCGGCGGAGATCGCCCTCGACGCGGTAGTGCGCTTCGATCGCGTCACGGATCTTCCGGACGTCGTTCTCGTCGAGGTCATCGGAGCGCTTGTCGGGCGACACGCCCGCCGCCTCGAGGACGACGTTCGCGGCGTGGCGGCCGAGACCGTAGATATACGTGAGCGCGATCTCGACCCGCTTGTTGCGGGGAAGGTCGACACCAGCGATACGGGCCATCGTGATTCTCCTGTTCCCTGGTGCCTGGCCTAACCCTGGCGCTGCTTGTGGCGCGGGTTGGCACAGATGATCCGGACGACGCCCTTGCGCTTGATGACCTTGCACTTGGGGCAGATGGGCTTGACCGAGGCTCGGACTTTCATGACTTTCTCTCGCTCTTGCGGGGGCGCTTCGTTCGGGATTCGCTGCTTCGGGCTCAGTCGCGGCCGGGGTCGCCGGGACGCGAAGAGGCCCGTGTGAGCACCCACGGGCCGTCGTCTAGGATCGCGATGGTGTGCTCGAAGTGACCGGAAAGGCTCTTATCTTTGGTCACCGCCGTCCACTCATCGTCGAGCACTTCGACGTCAGAGGCACCGGCGTTTACCATAGGTTCCACGGCGATGACAAGGCCGTGCTTCATACGTTTTCCCCCGCTGGGGACCCCGTAGTTGGGCACCGGGGGATCTTCATGCATCTTCGTGCCAATCCCGTGGCCGACGAACGTCTTGACCACAGAATACCCGTGCTTTTCCGCGTGGTTCTGGACCGCAGCACCGACGTCGCCGAGCCGGTTGCCAGCGCGGCAGTGCGAGATCGCGAGATCGAGCGACTCCCGGGTGACGTCGACCAGCTTGCGCGTGGACTCGATCACGTCGCCGCACAGGATCGTCCGGGCCGAGTCCGCGCAGAACCCCTCGCGGAAGATCCCGAAGTCGATCCCGATGATGTCCCCGTCCTTGAGGACGTGGTCCTTGCGCGGGATACCGTGGACCACGACCTCGTTGATCGAGGTGCACAGCACCGCGGGGTAGCCGTAGTAGCCGAGGAACGCGCTGGTCACGCGGTGCTTCTCGATCAGCTGGGCCGCCTTGCGGTCGAGCTCCCAGGTCGAGACGCCGGGCGCGACCATCGCGCACACCTCGTCGAGGATGCCCGAGACGACGAGCCCCGCCTCGCGCATCAGGCGGATCTCGTCCATCGACTTCAGCAGGATCCGCATCGCCGCGGCTCCGGGCCGATCACTTCGGCCGCGCCGGGACCCGGCCGCGGATCCGCGGGCCCTTGGGTCCGGTGAAGCCTTCGTAGTTGCGGCTGATCAGGTACGACTCGATCTGCTGGACCGTGTCGAGCGAGACGCCGACGACGATCAGCAGGCCGGTGCCGCCGAAGTAGAACGGCACCTGCATGTACTTCTGCAGCAGCGCGGGGATCATGCAGACGACGGACAGGTACAGCGCGCCCGCGAACGTGATCCGGTCGAGCACCCGCTTGATGTACTCGGCCGTGTTCTTGCCGGGACGGATGCCTGGGACGAAGCCGCCGCTCTTCTTGAGGTTGTCCGCGATGTCCACGGGGTTGAACACCACCGACGTGTAGAAGAACGCGAAGAACACGATCATCAGCGTGTACAGCACGTTGTAGCGCCAGTCCGCCGGGTGCAGGACGTTGGCGAACTGCTGCAGCGTCGGCGAGCCGGCCATGTTGGCGATCTGCGCCGGGAACATGAGGATCGACGAGGCGAAGATCGGCGGGATGACGCCGGAGACGTTGATCTTGAGCGGCAGGTAGCTCTGCGCGCCCTGGTACATCTTCCG
>WYBA01000327.1 GCA_011526095.1 Myxococcales bacterium
CCGCTCGTCCTCGACCAGGCCCGAGCGCCAGGCGCTGCTCCGACGAACAGCTCGTCCAGGCTCGCGGGATCTCGAAGTCCGCTCGTCCTGGGCCTGGCCGAGCGCCAGCGCCCTTCGACGGGGCTCAGGGTGAGCGGGACAAGGCTGCTCGTCAGGCCGCGATCTCCGACGACGTCGGTGGGAAGCTCAGGACGAGCGGAGGGGATCTACGCTGATCGTCCCTGCCAGGGTGAGCGGCACAGGGCTGTTCGCCAGACGGCCATTCCCGACGACGTCGGTGAGAGGCGGCGGACGAACGGACTCTTGCCTGCGTCGCTAACTGACCGGCACTGCGTCTGGTCTAGGGCTGGCCCCGCGCGCGCAGGGTGGCCGCGACCATCGCGTCGAACACCCGCTCGAGCGCCGCGCGCACGTGCGGGCCGTCGAGCACGTCGAGCGCCCGCGCGATCGCCTCCAGCGTGGCCAGGCCGCCGGCGACCGGCTCGTGGCGCAGCCGGTAGCGGGTCGGCGGCCCCGGCGGCAGCGTCACGCACGGGACCGCGTCGAGCCCGGGGACGCGCCGCCGGACCTTGCCGGCCTGGCGCCAGGTACCGTCGGGGACGATCAGCGTCACCGGTGGCTCGCCGGGCCGGGGCGCGGCCAGCGGCGTCGCGTCGGGGTGCGGGAACAGCAGCAGCGGCCGGGTGCCGGGGGCGATCGCGATGGGCGGCGTCGGCGCGCCGGCGTGGCCGCGGACGATGACCTCGCTGCCGGCGAGGCACCGGGTGGCGAGCCGGCCGGTGTTGGTCGGCTTGCGATCCTCCTCGCGGTGGATCACCAGCACCACCCGGGTCGAGATCGCCAGCGGCGGGCTGGGGATCAGCGCGCACACGCAGCCGTCGTCGAGCAGGTGGCAGCCCGCGCAGCGCCGCGCGACGTTGTCGCGCCGGCTCATCGCGCGGCCCTGGCGCGCGCGGTCATCGGTAGCCGGCCGCCTGCAGCGCGAACAGCGTCGCGTAGCGGCCGCCGAGCGCGACCAGCTCGTCGTGGCTGCCGCGCTCGACGACGTGGCCGCCGTCGAGGACGAGGATCGTGTCCGCCATGCGGACGGTCGAGAACCGGTGCGAGATCACGATCGCGATCTGATCCGCGGTCAGCTCGCGGAACCGCTCGAAGATCTTCGCCTCGGCATCGGCGTCGATCGCCGAGGTCGGCTCGTCGAGCACGAGGATCGACGCCTCCTTGCGCATGAACGCGCGCGACAGCGCGATCTTCTGCCACTGCCCGCCCGACAGCTCGCGCCCGTCGCGGAACCACTTGCCGAGCTGCGTGTCGAAGCCCTTGCTCATCGGCTCGATGAACGGCGTCGCCAGCCCCTTGTCGGACGCCTCGCGCCAGCGGTCGCGGTCGTCGTAGGCGCGGTCGTCGCCGGCGCCGACGTTCTCGCCGACCTTGAGCTGGTAGCGGACGAAGTCCTGGAAGATGACCCCGATCTTGCGGCGCAGCGCCTGCGGGTCCCACTGCCGCAGGTCGAGCCCTTCGAGCGTGATCCGCCCCTCGGTCGGCTCGTAGAGGCGCGCCAGCAGCTTGACCAGCGTCGTCTTGCCCGAGCCGTTGTCGCCGACGATCGCGAGCTTGCTGCCCGGCGGGACGTGGACGCTGACGTGGCTCAGCGCCGGCTGCTCGCCGCCGGGGTAGGTGAAGCTGACGTCCTCGAACCGCAGCCCGTCGCCGGGATCCGGCCCGTGGTCGGCGGTGCCGCCGGCCGCCGCGACCGGCTCGTCGAGCAGCTCGTACAGGCTCGACAGGTACAGGTTGTCCTCGTACATCCCGCCGATGTCGCCGAGGAGCTGGGTCAGCGCGCCCTGGCCCTGCTTGAACACGACGACGTACATCGTCATCGCGCCCAGCGTCAGCTCGCCGTCGACCGCGGCCAGCGCGATCCACACGTACGCGCCGTAGAACGCCGCGGTGCCGACGACGCCGAGCCCCAGGCCCCACAGCCCGCGGCGCAGCGTCAGCTTGCGGTCCTCGGCGTAGAGCTTGTCGAAGATCGCCTTGTAGCGGTCGAGGAAGCGCCGGCCGAGGCCGAACAGCTTCACCTCCTTGACGTGGTCCTCGCGGGCCAGGACGGTCTCGAGGTAGATCTGCTCGCGCGTCTCCGGCGTGCGCCAGCGGAACAGGCGGAACGCGTCGCCGGCGAACTTGGCCTCGGCGATGAACGACGGCAGCCCCGCGGCGATCAGCACGGCGACGGCGATCGGAGAGAACACCGCGAGCAGCGCGGCGTAGCTGACGAGCGAGATCGTCGCCTGGACCGCGTCGAACGTGCTGACGACGAGCGACAGCGGGCGGCTCGACGCCTCGCGCCGCGCGCGGGTCATCCGGTCGTAGAGCTCCGCGTCCTCGAAGTGCGTCAGCTCGAGCTGGAGCGCCTTCTCGAGGATCATCACGTTGACGCGGTTGCCGAGCTGCGCGCGCAGCAGCGAGCGCAGGATGCCGAGGGTGCGCTGGACCGCCGCCATCGCGACGACGAGGCCGGCCTCGACCAGCACCCACCGCAGCACGTCGTCGCGCGAGCCGCCGTGCTGCGTCGCCGCGACGACCGCGTCGACCAGCAGCTTGCCGACCCACGCGATCGCGCCGGGGAGCAGGCCGGCGAGCAGCGCCCCGAGCGCCAGGCCGATCGTCAGCGCGCGGCTCGTCGTCCACACCAGCACGAGCGCGCGCCGGCTGAACCGGAACACGCCGAGGTAGTCGCGCAGCCGGCGCGCCTGCGCGGGGCCGCTCGATCGCGGCGAGCCGACGTGCGGGTGGGCCATGGCGCAGACCCTACGTCATCCGCGGTGCGCGGGACACCCGCCGAACGGGCAGCTCGCGGGGGAAGCGGAGACGGAGGCGCAGCGGACTGTCAGCGTCCTTCGACACGGGCCTCGCTGGCGCTCGGCCCTGCTCAGGACGAGCGGGGGCTCCCCGACGGAGACGGAGACGGAGACGGAGACGGAGACGGAGACGGAGACGGAGACGGAGACGGAGACGGA
>WYBA01000328.1 GCA_011526095.1 Myxococcales bacterium
GCGACGCCGGTGACGCCGTAGGTCTCGAAGCCGTCGGCCGTCGGGCCGACCGAGTCGCCGGCGTTGTCGCCGGTGCAGTCCGCGATGACGCCCGGGTTGCGGACGTCGTCTTCCTTGATGTTGAAGACGATCTTCATCAGGTCCGACCCGATGTCGGCGATCTTGGTGAAGATGCCGCCGGCGATGCGGAGCGCCGCGGCGCCGAGCGACTCACCGACCGCGAAGCCGATGAAGCACGGGCCGGCGTAGTCGGCCGGCATGAACAGCATGATGCAGAGCATCAGGAACAGCTCGATCGAGATGAGCAGCGTGCCGATGCTCATGCCCGCCTGCAGCGGGATCGCGTAGGTCGGGTACGGCTTGCCGCGCAGCGCCGCGAACGCCGTCCGCGAGTTCGCGAACGTGTTGATGCGGATGCCGAAGAACGCGACGAGCGCCGAGCCGAGGATGCCGATGACGCTGAACAGCGCGATCGCGGCGACCTTGGGCGCCGGCACCTTCTCGAGGACGCCGAAGTACACGACGATGACCGTCGCGATGAACACCCACAGGATCGCGATGAACTTCGCCTGGGTGCGCAGGTACGTCTTGCAGGTCTCGTAGATCAGCTCCGAGACCTCCTTCATCGACTTGTGCACCGGCATGTTCTTCAGGCGGCTGAAGATGATCATGCCGAACGCCATGCCGATCACGCAGACGACCAGGCCCAGCGCGAGCAGCGTCCAGCCGCTCATGCCGAGGAAGTCGACGGCCTTGAAGTCGGGCAGCTTGAGGTCCGCCTCGCTGTGCGGACGGTGGAAGACGGCCTCGCCGCCGGCCGCCTCGGCGCCTGGCGCGCCGGACATGGCACCCAGCACGGAGGCTGCGGCTTGCATCACGGAGATCATGGGGCTCACCTCGTTCGAAGACGACTTAGGGGAGCCGCGTCATAAGGCACAAGCCCGGGCCCTGTAAAGAGCCCAGCGCCCGCAGGACCGCACCGAAGCCGCCTTTTTTCGGGGATCTGGGCGCGCGGCGGTCGCGGAGTTGTCGCGAACCCGCTACAGGTTGCCGAGCTTCTTGCCCCAGCCCAGCGCGCGCTTGCCCGCGTCCGCCACTACGTAGAACGCCGGCACGACGAACAGGCTGAGCAGGGTCGACAGGCCCAGGCCGCAGATCACCGCGATCGCCATCGGCGTGCGCGTCTCCGAGCCCTCGCCGAGGCCGACCGCCGCCGGCACCGCCGCCACCGCGGTGGCGATCGACGTCATCAGGATCGGGCGCAGCCGCGTCGGGCCGGCGCTCAGCATCGCGGTGCGCGCGTCGGCGCCCTGCTCTCGCGCGCGCTGCGCGTAGTCGACCAGGATGATCGAGTTCTTCTTGACGATCCCGGCCAGCAGCAAGAGGCCGATCATCGAGAAGATGTTGAGGCTGTAGCCGGCGAGGTAGAGCCCGCCGAGCGCGCCGGCGAGCGACAGCGGGATGATCGTCAGCACGGTGACCGGCTGGAGGAACGAGTTGAACTGCGACGCCAGGATCATGTAGGCGACGCCGAGGCCGAGGAAGAACGCGAACACCAGGCCGGACATCGACTCCTGGAACGCGGCGCTCTGGCCGCCGGGGACGATGCGGTAGCCGGGCGGCAGCGACCGCTGCAGGCCCATGACGAAGTCGATCGCCTCCTTCTGGGAGTGCCCGGCGGCGGGGTTCGCGAACACGGTGATCGCGCGCGCGCGATCGCGCCGCGTCACCGACTGCAGCGCCGGCAGCTCGCGCTGTTCGGTGACCTCGGACAGCGGGACCAGCCCGCCCGACGCGGTCCGCACCCGCAGCCGGCCGATGTCGTCGGGGCTGGCGCGCTGGCCGGCCTCGACCTTGACCCGGACGTCGACGCGCCGGCCGTTCGAGGTGTACTTGCCGATCCGCAGCCCGCCGATCAGCGCACCGACGGTGGTCGCGATGTCCGCCACCGGCACGCCGACGTCGGCGGCGCGGTCGCGACGCGGGGTCACCCGCAGCTCCGGCATCCCGAGCTGGTAGTCGGTGTCGATGTCGACCGCCAGGCCGCTCTGCTCCAGCTCGTCGCGGATCCGTCGGGTCTCGCCGACCAGCGTGTCCCAGTCAGGGCCGCGCACGGTGAACTCGATCGGGAAGCCGCGCTGGGCGGTGAACCCCTGCTGCGACAGGTCCTGGACGACCGCGCGGATCCCGGGGATCGCGTTGAGCTGACGGCGCAGCTCGCCCGCGATCTGGGCCTGCGACTTCGACCGCTCGCCCCGCGGCACCAGCGACACGAACATCACGCCGGTGTTGACGTTGCCGCCGCCGAAGCCGCCGATGATCGCCATCGCGCGGCGGACGTCGGGGCGCTGGTTGACGATCGCCTCGACCTTGCGCATCTGCTGGTCCATCTCGCCCAGGTCCGCCGACACCGCGGTCTGCAGCCGGACCATCAGGCGCGACTGGTCCTGCGACGGGACCATCTCCTGGGGCGTGTGCTGGAACAGCCACACCGTCCCGGCGAGCACGCCCGCGGCGAGCACCAGCACCAGCGCCGGCGCGCGAAGCGCGTGGCGCAGCGCCCAGCGGTAGCCCGCGGCGAGGCCGTCGAACGCGCGATCGACGAGGCGACCGAGCGGGCCGCGCTCGTGCTTGCCGACGCGCAAGAGCTGGGCGCACCGCGCCGGCGCCAGCGTGATCGCCTCGAGGTACGACAGCGCCACCGCGATCGACAGGGTCACGCCGAACTGCAGGAAGTACTTGCCGATCACGCCCTCCATGAACACGACCGGGATGAAGATCGCGATCAGCGCGATCGTCGCCGCCAGCGCGGCGAACGTGATCTCGGCGGTGCCCTCGCGCGCGGCGTCGAGCCGGTGCTTGCCCAGCTCGGCGTGGCGGTAGATGTTCTCCATCACCATGATCGCGTCGTCGACGACGATGCCGACGGCGAGCGACAGCGCGAGCAGCGTGAACGTGTTGAGCGTGTAGCCGAGGAAGTAGACCGCCGCGACGGTGCCGAGCAGCGACATCGGGATCGCCGCGACGACGTTGATCGTCGACGACAGCGAGCCGAGGAACATCCAGCACACCAGCGCGGTCAGCACGACCGCCATCGCCAGCTCGAGCTCGATGTGGTGGACCGCCTCCTCGATGAACTGGGCGCTGTCGAAGTTGACCGCGACCTCCATCCCCTCGGGCAGGTGCGAGTTGATCTCGGCCAGCGCGGCGCGCACCTCGCGGGCGACCGCGACCGCGTTCGAGCCGCGCAGCTTCTTGATGCCGAGGCCCTGGACCGGGTTGCCGAACACGCGCGAGCGACGGCGCTCGTCCTCGAACCCGTCCTCGACGCGCGCGACGTCGGCGAGCCGGACGATCCCGCCGGTCGCGCCGCGCGCCACCGGGATCCGCTCGAGCGTGGCGAGGTCGAACGCCTCGCCCATGACCCGGACGTTGATCTCGCGGCCCTCCGCGGCGATCTGGCCGGCCGGGCGCTCGACGTGCTCGGTCTGCAGCGCGGCGATCACCTCGGCGACGGTGACCCCGTGCTGGGCGAGCGCGTCGGCGTCGACCCACACGCGCACGTTGCGCTCGAGGTAGCCGCCCATGAACACCTCGCCGACGCCCTCGACCCGCTGGAGCCGCTCCTTGACGACGTAGCGGGCGTAGTCGGACAGCACCGCGCGGGCGTACGGCCCCGACAGCCCGAGCCACAGGATCGGCTGGTCCTCGGGGTTGGACTTGGACACCGTGAACTCGACGTCGGTCGGCATCCGCTCCTGGGCGCGCGACACCATGGCCTGGACGTCCTGCATCGCGACCGCGACGTCGCGATCGATGTCGAGCTCGATCGTGATGTTGGCGCGCCCCTGGCGGGCGACCGAGGTGATCGAGCGGATGCCCTCGACCTGGATCACCGTCTCCTCGACCTCCTGCACCACCTCCTGCTCCATCACGTCCGGCGCCGCGCCCTCCCACGTCAGCTCGACGTTGATGGTGGGGAAGTCGACGTCGGGGTACTGGCTGATCCCGATCCGGCCGATCGCGACCGCGCCGAACAGCACGGCCGCGGCCATGATCATCCAGGCCAGGACCGGCCGGCGGATGCAGACCTCGGTGATGCTCACCGCGCGCCTCCCGTAGCTCCCGTGCCCGTGCCCGTGCCCGTGCCCGTGCCCCGAGCCTCAGACGGAGACGCCCTTCGACTCGGGTCGACGCCTTCGCGTCGACCCGGCTCAGGGTGAGCGGGGTCCGACGCATGCGCGGGCGCCGATGGAGTCGCCCCCGGCCCCGCCTGCGACGTCGGCCCACCCGGCGGCACCACCTTCACCTTCGCCCCGTCCCGCAGCGCCTCGGCCCCGCGGGTCACCAGCGTCACGCCCGGCGTCAGACCGCGGCGGACCTCGACCAGCCCGTCCGCGGTGCGCAGGCCCAGCTCGACGATCCGCTCGCGCGCCACGCTCGCCGCGCCGTCCTCGCTCGGCTCGACGACGAACACCAGGAAGCCGCGCTCGTTGGGGCGGATCGCCAGCTCGGGGATCACCGGCGCGTCGGCGCGGCCGCCGATCGGCACGCGCACCTGCGCGTAGGCGCCGGCGCGCAGCGACGCGCGCTCGGGGCTCGTCACCTCGGCGGTCACGCGGACCATCCGGGTCCGCATGTCGGCGACCTCCGCCACGTAGGTGACCTTGGCGTCCCACGTCCGCTCGTCGCCCTCGACCGTGAACGTCACCTTGGCGTCGCGCGTCACCCGCGCGGCCTCGGTCTCGGGCACGTCGAACCTCACGAGCAGCGGCTCGCGCCGCGCCAGCGTCGCCAGCAGCGTGCCCGGCTGGGCGTAGGCGCCGGTCGACACGTCGCGGCTCTGGACGACGCCGGCGGCCGGCGCGCGGACGTAGGCGTCGCGTCGGTCGAGGCGCGCGCGATCGAGCGCGACCTGCCCCGCCGCGAGATCCGCGCGCGCGGTGTCGACCTTGGTCTGCCACGTCGTCAGCTCCTCCACCGACACCGTGCCCGGCGCCTCGGCCTCGAGCGCGCGCCGCCGCGCCAGCCCGGCCTCGGCGTCGGCGAGCGCCGCCTTCGCACGGGTCACCGAGGTCTGCGCCTGGCGCGCGGCGAGGTCGAACCGCGCCGGGTCGATCGTCACCAGCACCTGCTGGGCCTCGACCACGTCGCCCTCCTTGAACGCCGCCTTCTCGACGACGCCGGCGACGCGCGCGGTGATCTGGATCCGCTCGAACACGTCGACCGTGCCGTCGGCGCGCAGCTCGTACTCGACCGGGCGCGCCTCGACCACGTGGGTCTCGACCGGGAACTCCATCGCCCGGCGGGTGCCGCCGCCGGCGCCCGGCTTGGCGCCACCGTCCTTGCACCCGGCGGCGAGCCCGCCGGCGCACGCGGCGACGAGAGCGATGGCGATGGCGCCGCCAGCGGCGCGGGAAGGACGACGTTGACCGGCCACGCCCCTTGGTAGCACGGCGACCACCGGCGGCACGCGACGACGGACGCGGCGATCGCGACCCGAACGCGACCCGACCGCGCCGACGAGGTCCGTGCACCGGACAGCCTGCAGATCGTGCAGGCGAGCTGCAAAGGCTGCAGCGCCGGCCGCGGCGGACATGCTAGGAACCGGCCGTGCCCCGCCGCCCCGAGATCCTCGCCCCCGCCGGCGACGACGACGCGCTGGCCGCCGCGCTCGCGGCCGGCGCCGACGCGGTGTACTTCGGGCTCGACGAGGGCTTCAACGCGCGCGCCCGCGCCCGCAACTTCTCGCTCGACCACCTCGCCGCCACGGTCCTGCGGATCCACCGCGCCGGCGCGCGCGCGTTCGTCACGTTCAACACGCTGGTGTTCGAGCCGGAGCTGCCCGCGGTCGAGGCGCTGCTGCGCGCGATCGCCGCCGCCGGCGTCGACGCGGTGATCGTCCAGGACCCGGCGGTCGCGATGCTGGCGCGCGCGATCTGCCCCGCGCTCGAGGTCCACGCCTCGACCCAGATGACGCTGTCGAGCCCGCTCGCCGCGCGGATCGCCGCCGCGCTCGGCGCCACCCGCGTCGTCGTGCCGCGCGAGCTGTCGGTCGACGAGATCCGCGCCTACGCCGCGGGCACGCCGCTCGAGCTCGAGGTGTTCGTCCACGGCGCGCTGTGCGTGGCGTGGAGCGGCCAGTGCCTCAGCTCGGAGACGTGGGGCTCGCGCTCCGCCAACCGCGGCCAGTGCGCGCAGGCGTGCCGCCTGCCGTACGACCTGATCGTCGACGGCGCGCGCCGCGACCTCGGCGACGTCCGCTACCTGCTGTCCCCGCGCGACCTCGCCGGCGCCGACGCCGTCCCGGCGCTCGCCGCGCTCGGCGTCGCGAGCCTCAAGATCGAGGGCCGGCAGAAGGCCGCGCCCTACGTCCACACCGCGGTCGCCGGCTACCGCCGGTGGCGCGACGCGCTCGCGGCCGGCGACATGGCCGCGGGCCGCGCCGCGCTCGCCGACGACCTCGGCGCGATGGCGCTGACCTATACCCGCGGCCAGTCCGCGGGGTTCTTCGCCGGCGTCGATCACCAGACGCTGGTCGACGGCCGCCACCCCGGCCACCGCGGCGTCCGCCTCGGCGAGGTCGTCGAGGTCGGGCGCGATCACGTCGTCGTGGTGGCGCCCGGGCCGGCGCGCGCCTCGGACGCCGCGGCGGTGATCGAGCCGGCGCCCGGGCGTGGCGTCGTGTTCTGGACCGCGGGCGTCGACCCCGACGCCGCCCCCGGCGGCCCGGTGTTCGCGGCGACCCGGCTGCCGCGCGCCGCCGGCGATCCCCCGGACGCGACGCGGTGGAGGCTGGGGTTCGGGCGACCCGGCCCGGACCTCGCGCGGGTCGCGCCCGGCGCGACCGTGTGGATCACGGGCGATCCGAAGCTGCCGGCGGCCGCGGCGCGCGCGGTCGCGGAGCCGCCGCCCGCGGGGCGGATCGCCGTGACGCTCACCGTCCGCGGCGCCGCCGGCGCGCCGCTCGAGGTCGAGGCGCGCGCCGAGGCCCCGCACCGCGCGCTCGCGGCGCGCGCCGCCTCGGCCACACCGCTGCAGCCGGCGCGCGGCGCCGGCCTCGACGCGGCGCTGCTCGCCGACAAGCTCGGCGGCCTCGGCGGCACCGCCTTCGCGCTGGCGAGCACTGGCGCGCCCGGCGGGATCGACGCCGCCGCGCTGCCGCCCGGGCTCCACCTGCCGGTGTCCGAGCTCAAGGAGGTGCGGCGCGCGCTCGTCGCCGCGCTCGACGCCGACCTCGCCCGGGTCGACCGCGACCTCGCGCCGGGGCCGGTGCTCGCCGCGGTCCGCGACGCCGTCCGGATCCCGGACGTCACGGATCCCGGCGCCCCCGCCATCGTCCCGCTCGTGCGCGACGACGCCCAGCTCGACGCGGCGCTCGCACTCGGCGTGCCCGAGGTCGAGCTCGACTGGATGGAGCTGGTCGGCCTCGGCCGCGCCGTCGCGCGCGCGCGCGCCGCGGGCGCGCGGGTCACGGTCGCGACCGTGCGCGTCCAGAAGCCGGGCGAGGACAAGATCGACGCCCACCTTCACCGGCTCGAGCCCGACGCCGTGCTGGTGCGGAGCTGGGGCTCGGTGGCGTACTTCGCCGCGCTGCCCGAGGCCGACCGCCCGGTCCTGCACGGCGACTTCTCGCTCAACGTCACCAACGCGCTCACCGCCGGGTTCGTCCTCGGCTACCCGTCGGGGCCCGGCGTCGCGACCGTGACCGCGGCGCACGACCTCGACGCCGCGCAGCTCGACGCGCTGGTCGCGGCGGCGCCGCGCCACCGCGTCGCCGTCACGATCCACCACCACATCCCGACGTTCCACACCGAGCACTGCGTGTACGCGCACCTCTTGTCCTCGGGGCGCGACTTCCGCACCTGCGGCCGGCCGTGCGAGGCACACCGCGTGTCGCTGCAGGACCGGGTCGGGCTCGTCCACCCGGTCGTGGTCGACGTCGGCTGCCGCAACACCGTGTTCAACGCCCAGGCGCAGTCGGCGGCGGCGCTGGTGCCGCGCCTGCTCGCCGCCGGCGTCCGCCGCCTGCGCGTCGAGCTGGTGCGCGAGACCGCGGCCGAGACCACCCGCCTGCTCACCGCCTACCGCGCGCTCGTGACCGGCGCGCTGACGCCGGACGAGGTCGTGCGTCGCGCCGCCGTGCACGAGCAGTTCGGCGTCACGCGCGGCACGATGCGGACGCTGACCGTGCTGCCGTAGCCCGCCTCCGTCTCCGTCTCCGCCAGGGTCGCCCCCCCGCCGCTCAGCCCGCCGCGGCGAGCTCGTCGCCGTAGTCGGCGCCCGCACGGCGCGCGACGCGCGCCTCGGGCGGCAGCAGCGCCTGGACGCGGTCGGCGTAGCGACTGCACACGGTGAACCCCGCGAACCCCGGCAGCTGGCTCATCCGTCGGTCGCACACCGCCATCACCTCGAAGATCCGCTCGCCCGGGAACATCCGCGCGACCTGCGCCGCGACCTCCTCGGGCGACTTCACGCCGGAGCCGACCGGCGTCCAGTTGAACTCGAACACCGCGCGCACGACCCTCTGCACCACCGTCCCCACCGCGAGGCGCTCGCGCGCCGCCTCGTAGTACCAGGCGAAGTGGCGGCGCTCCTGCTTGGCGATCCGCCGGCACAGCTCCGCCAGCACCGGGTTGGCGGTGCGGCGGCCGAGCTCCTCGTAGGCGTGGGCCGTGATCAGCTCCTGGGTCGCCCCCCACGCCTGCCACAGCGCCACGAACGACCGCGGCATCGTCCGCGCCAGCGACACCTGGAACAGATCCTCGAGGCGCGCGCGCAGCTGCGCCGCGCCGCGCACCGCGGTCGAGCGCTCCGGCGCCGGCGGCACCTCGCGGCCGACCTCGCGCAACAGGCGCGTGATCGCCTGGGCGTGGAACAGCTCCTCGTAGTTCCAGATCGTCAGGAACGACAGCAGCTCGGGGTCGCGCGCGACCTCGAGCTTGGCGACCTCGAGCATGTAGTAGACGGTCTGGCTCTCGATGTCGGCGAAGTACTCGAGCGACGCGGCCTCGACGTCGGTGACGCCGTGGTCGCGGGCCAGCGCCCAGTCGAGATCGTCGTACGCGAGCTTGTGGGACAGTTCGAGGTGGTGAGCGACGTCGGGCAACGGGTTCCTCCCTGACCTGGTCCGGGAGCTTACGCAGAACCGGGCCGGGAGGAAGCCCGAGCCGTCAGGCCGCCTGCACCTTGGCCTGCTTCTCCTTCACCTTGTACTTGAAGATGAACAGCAGCGCCTTGAGCGCGCGGCTGGCCCACAGCAGCACGACGAAGCCGAGCACCAGGAACAGCGGCCCGGCCAGCATCATCGCCTTCCAGCTGACGGCCTCGGCGTCGGTCGCGCCCGACATCACCTTCTCGTTGATCGTGTCGAGGCCGAACCGCGCGACGTAGACGAAGATCAGCGGGAAGACCAGCGCCCACACCGCGGCGAGGCCGCCCCACTTCCAGAACCGGACGTGCTTGGCGAGCGGCACCTTGTCGACGAACCGGTTCTGGAAGATCTTCTGCACCTTCCCGGTGAACCCGGCCATCGCCGCGATGATCACGGCGAGGTTGAGGACCAGGAACAGGATCACGCTGAACAGCATCACGAACACCATCCCCGACGACGCCCCGTCGACGAACTGCAGGTACAAGAGCGCGAGCGTGAAGTAGCTGATCAGCGCCTCGAGCGCCGGCTGGACGACGCGGGCGAGCACGGAACCGGCGATGATCGTGATCACGACGAGGAACCCGATCGACGCGATCGTGGCGAGGAACTCGTTGCCGACGCGTCCCATCGCGCGCCGGAACACGTCGCCGCCCGAGACCTGGGCGCCCTTGGCCGCCTCCGCCGGCAGCTTGACGATCTCGACCAGCGTCGGCTTGATCGCGAGGATGAACAGGATCATCGTCACGCCGAGCAGCGCGATCGGGATGATCCCGAAGATGAAGTTGATGCGCTTGAACATCCGGGCGATCCGCAGGAACACCTGCGCGTCCTCGACGATCTTCTGGCCGTTGGCGATCAGCACCGCCGCCGGCTGATCGTCGGTCGCGCCCTTGAGCTGCTCGAGCGTCGGCACGAACAGCTCCTTGCCGACGACGACGAACTCCTCGGCGTTGTCGTCGAGCGTGTCGAAGAACCCGCCGGCGATCGCCAGCTGGGGGTTGGTCAGCGGGCCGAGCGCGCCCTGGACCGAGCGCAGCCCCATCAGCACGCCGCCGAACAGGTTGACCGTCAGGAAGAACGTCACCGCGGCGATCGCGCTGTACTTGAACAGCAGGCCCCCCTGCCCCGGGTACTTCTTGCCCAGCGCCAGCGGCATCCCGAGCAGCAGCAGGCCGGCGAGCGAGAACAGGAAGATCAGCTTGGAGACGGTCTCCATCTTCGACTTGGTCTTCTTCTCGATCTTCTTCTCCAGGCGCTCGAGCACCTTCTTCTTGACCAGGCGGACGATCGTGCGGAACTGCTCGATCGAGATCGACGGCATCCCCAGCTCGTTGTCCTCGGGCCGCGCGTCGAGCGCGTCGTCGCTGACCGTGTCGGGCATGCCCTCGAACGCCGCGTCGTACTCGCCCTCGAACCCGGCCTCCTCGGGAGTCACCACGCCGTCGCCGTCGAGATCCCACTCGTTGTACGGCTCGCCCCACTCCTCGAGGTACTCGTCGCTGTTGATCGGCGGCGCGTCGCCGTCGAAGTCGGACGGGTCCTCGAGCGTCTCGCCGGGCTCGAGGTCGTCGTCGCCGTCGCCGCCGACGATCTCCTCCTCGCCGTCTCGGTCTCCGGCTCCGTCTCCGGCTCCGTCTCCGGCTCCGTCTCCGGCTCCGTCCCCGTCTCCGTCCCCGTCCCCGGCTCCGTCCCCGGCTCCGTCTCCGTCTCCGTCTCCGGCTCCGTCTCCGTCTCCGGCTCCGTCTCCGGCTCCGTCTCCGTCTCCGGCTCCGGCCGCGGCTCCGTCGCCGTCCGCGTCGCCCGCGGCGGCCGGCTCACCGTCGGGCGTGCCATCGCCGTCCGCGTCGCCCGCCGCCGGCTCGGCCTTGTCACCGTCGTCACCGTCGGCCGCGCCCGCCGCGGGCTCGCCGTCGCCATCGTCGCCGGCCGCCGCAGGCTCGTCGCCGCCCTGGTCGGGCGGATCGTCGGCGGGCGGCGGCTCCGCCGCGGGCTCGGGCTCGGCCGGCTCGTCGCCGCCGCCGCCTTCGTCGTCGTCCTGGGCGAGCGCGGCGCTCCCCCCCAGCATCAGCGTCAGGGCGAGGATCAGTACGTGGAGAGATCTGCGCATTCGGGTGCTTCCTGTCGGGTCTCGGAACCTGGCCATCAGTCTTCGGAGTCACGCAGGGTTACGGGCGCAACTTCGAGCGACTCGATAGATCGATGCCGTCGCGACCCCCAGGTCGCACCGGAGCTCACACCTCCGGACGCTGGGCGACGGCTCCGGCCCCCCCGGCCGGAGCGTCGATGCTACGCGAACACGCGGTGAATGCGGGAGATCGCCTCCTCCACATTCGCGCGCGAGTTGAACGCGGACAGCCGGAAGAACCCCTCACCGGCCGGACCGAACCCGGCGCCCGGCGTGCCGACCAGGTGCGCGTCGCGCAGCAGCCGGTCGAAGAAGTCCCAGGACGGCGCGCCGCCCGGGGTCTCCAGCCACAGGTACGGGGCGTGGACGCCGCCGTGGACGGTGAACCCGGCGGCCGCGAGCCCCTCGCGCAACAGGCGCGCGTTCTCCATGTAGAACGCGATCTGCGCGCCGGTCTGCGCCAGGCCGTCCGGGGTGTAGACCGCGGCGGCGCCACGCTGCACCACGTACGAGGCGCCGTTGAACTTCGTGGTGTGGCGGCGCGCCCACATCGCGTTGATCGAGACCGACTCGCCCGCGGCGGTCTTGCCCATCAGCTCCTTCGGGACGACGAGGAACGCGCAGCGCACCCCGGTGAACCCGGCGCGCTTGGAGAAGCTGCGCATCTCGACCGCGCACTCGCGCGCGCCGTCGATCTCGTAGATCGAGCGCGGCAGCGCCGGGTCCGAGATGTAGGCCTCGTAGGCGGCGTCGAACACGATCACCGCGCCGCGAGCGCGCGCCCACGCCACCCACCGGGTCAGCGCCTCGCGCGTCATCACCGCGCCGGTGGGGTTGTTCGGCGAGCACAGGTAGACGACGTCGATCGCCTGCTCCGGCGGCGTCGGCGAGAACTGGTTGGCCGGCGTCGTCGGCAGGTAGACCAGACCGGGGTAGCGGCCATCGGGGCCGACCGCGCCGGTGCGTCCGGCCATCACGTTGGAGTCGACGTAGACCGGGTAGACCGGGTCGGTCACGGCCATCGTCGCGCCGGCGTCGAACAGCTCCTGGATGTTGCCGCTGTCGCACTTGCTGCCGTCGCTGACGAAGATCTCGTCGCGCGCCAGCTCGATGCCGCGGGCGCGGTAGTCGTGCTCGCGGATCGGGTCGAGCAGGAAGTCGTAGCCCTGCTCGGGGCCGTAGCCCCTGAACGTCTCGCGCGTCGCCAGCTCGTCGACCGCCGCGTGCATCGCGGCGGTGATCGCCGGGGCGAGCGGCTCGGTCACGTCGCCGATCCCCATGCGGATGATCTTCGCGTCGGGGTGGGCGGCCGCGAACTCGCGCACGCGGCGGCCGATCTCGGGGAACAGGTAGCCGGCGCGGAGCTTCTGGTAGTGGTCGTTGATGCGTGCCATCGCGGCGCGAACATATACTCGTCCGGTGCCGTCCGTGCGCACCGCGCGCCTCGAGCTGCAACCGGTGAGCCTCGCTCTGGTCGAGGCGATCTTCGCGCGCGACCGCGACGCATCGATCCGCGCGTGCGGCGCCGCCCTGCCCGAGGCGTGGCCCAACGAGCAGCTCGTCGCGCGCGCGTTCCACCCCTCGCTCGCGGCGATCCGCGCCGACCCGGATCGTCGGCTGTGGGGCGACACGCTGCTGATCGCGCCCGAGGACGCCGAGGGGCCGCGCCGGGTCGTGGGCAGCGTGATCTTCCACGGCCGGCCCGACGAGGACGGCGTCGCCGAGGTCGGCTACGGCGTCGAAGAGGGCTCACAGGGGCGTGGGTTCGCGACCGAGGGCACGCGGGCGTGCGTGGCGTGGGCGCTGGCGCAACCCGGGGTGCGGGCCGTGACGGCCACCACGTTCGCGTGGCACCGCGCGTCGCTGCGGGTGATCGAGAAGCTCGGCATGCGCCCGTGCGGGATGCGCGAGCACGAGACGCTGGGCGAGCTGATGGTCTACGAGCTTCGGCCCCGCTGACCCGGCGGTCGAGTTCAACTATCGTGGGTCCATGCGCATGCGCCTGGCCCTCGCCGCCACCCTCGCCCTCGCCCTCGCCCTGCTGGCCGCGTGCGGCGGCGATCCGGCCGCCCCCGACGCCCGCCCCGCGGTCGACGCCCAGCCGATCGTCGAGGCGATGGCGGCCTTCGACCCGCCGGCGCCAGGCGACGGCGGCGCGTGGGGCGTCGTGCCCTACCCCAGCGACCTCTACCTCGACGACGACGGCAAGCTGCGCCTGACCGCTCTGCCGACCGGCGAGGTGTTCGAGCAGGGCAACGTCGACATGCTGCTCGCGGGCCTGGCGACGATGGACGGCGCCGGGCTGCGCTCGAACGCCTACTTCCCGATCGAGCTCGCCGGCGGGCGCGACCTCGACCCGGCGACGGTGACCGCGTCCTCCGCCGTCATGATCGACCTCGACGCCTCGACCGCGGGCGACGTGATCGAGCTCCCCGCGGACACGTGGTGGCGGCCCGACATCGGCGCCATCGTGGTGGTGCCGGCGCTGGGCACCGTCCTCGCGCCGGGCCACACCTACGCCGCCTACGTCACCGACGCGATCGCGACGACCGACGGCGCCGCGCTCGCGCCGAGCCCGGACTTCGTCGCCGCGACCGCCGACGCCGCGCCCGCGGAGCCCGACCTCGCCGCCGCGCACGCCAGCCTCGCGCCGCTGCTCGACGTGCTGCCCGCCGGCGTGCGCGACCGGCTCGTCGCCGCGACCGTGTTCCGCACCGCGACGTTCCCGGCGCAGACGAAGCGGATGCGCGACGTCGTCGCGGCGCTGCCGCCGTCGGCGACGGTCGACGCGATCTACGGCCCGGCCGAGGTCGGCCCCGACGGGCTACAGGTCGTCACCGGCGATCAGACCCCGGGCGCGATCCCCGGCGTGTGCGGCTCGACCGGGCGGCCGCAGCCGCACGATCACATCGCGCTGATCGTCCACGGCACGATCGGGCTGACCAGCTTCCTGTCGGCGACGCCCAACGTCGACGGCTTCCCCGAGTACGACGTCACCGGCGAGCCGGTGGTCAAGGGCACGCACCCGGTCAAGTTCACCCTGACCCTGCCGGTCGCCGCCGACTGGGACGACGTGCCGGTGATCCTCTACGTCCACGGCATCAACCGCACCCGCCACGACATGCTGACCCAGGCCAACACCGCCGGGCGGCTCGGGTTCGCGGTGCTCGCGATCGACCTGCCGTACCACGGCCACCGCGCCAACCGCGCGGCGGAGCAGATGGACGTCAAGAACGAGACGCTCGGCACCGGCAGCGCCGGCGCGCCGACGCCCGACGGGTTCGGCGACACCAACGGGCTGTTCCCGGCGACGCAGCTGTTCCACCTCGGCAGCTCGGGCGGCATCCCGGGCTACCACCCGCGCGCGATGGGCGAGAACCTGCGCGCCGCCGCGGTCGAGCAGGCGCAGCTCGTCGCCTGGGTCCGCGACGGCGATCTCACCGCGCTCGACGCCGCGATCGCGCCGCTGACCGGCGTGCCCGACGCGCTGACGTTCTCGGGCGACGTCATGCTGCTGACCGAGTCGCTCGGCGCGATGGTCTCGGGCGTGACGCTGGCGATCGAGCCGGGCATCGGCGCGGCGTTCGTGTCGTCGCCTGCCGCCGGGTTCCCGCAGCCGTCGATGATGCACTCGCCCAACTACGCCGGGCTGTTCCAGGCGGCCGTCACCGAGCCGTACGGCGTCGCCGACCGCGTCGACATCCTCGAGCCGTCGCGCCAGGCGCGGGTCGAGCCGATCGTCGTGCTGTTCGGCAACGTCGTCGAGCGCGGCGACGCGATCGCCTACGCCCCGATGGTGACCAGCGGCGCGCTGCGCGGCGGCGCGCCGGCCGACGTCGTCGTCGGCATGAGCTGGGGCGACGTCTGGGTGTCCAACGACGGCACCGAGGCCTACACGAAGGCGATGGGGCTGCCGGTGGCGACGATGGCGCAGCCGGCGCCGCCCGGCGACGATCCGGTGGTCGGCGGGCTGGTGCGCTACGTCGACCTCGAGCCGGTGAGCTGGCCGGTCAGCGGCAACCTCGCCGGTGGCAAGAGCGGGTGCTTCGTCGTGTTCCACCCCGCGGGGCACGCGGCGATGCGCAAGTACGAGGAGGTCCGCAACCACGAGCCGGTGCACCCGCCGTTCGTCCCGCTCGATCCCGAGCGCGTGATCTTCCCGACCGGGACGGCGGAGATGCAGCAGATGTGGAGCGAGCTGTTCGCCGACCACGTCGACGGCGGCGGCGCCGCGTCGATCCAGGATCCGTTCAGGGACGCGACGACGTGGCCGGCCGGCTCGGCGTGCCCGCCGCCGTGATCGCGCCGAGCCAGCCCGCCGGATCCTCGATCCGGTGGCGCATCAGGTCGAGGGAGGTCGCGCAGTACAGGCCGTCCTCGACCCGCTCGTCGTAGGTGTAGCGCAAGGTCACGGTCGGCCGGACCACCAGCGCGCCGCCGTCCCCGACCACCGGCCGCGGCTGGACCTGGCCGATCGTGACGAACAGCGGGCAGTTGCCGTGCTCGTAGAGGTGGTGGTACGCGGCGTCGAGCCGGACGCTGCCGAGGTTGGCGACGAACGCCGAGGCGTACATCGGGTCGGAGTCGAGCAGCGCGCGCGGGGCGACGCCCCACGCGTCGAGCCGGCGGAGCAGGCCCATCGCCGCGTCGAGCACCGGGCCCGGCAGGCGCAGCAGGACGTCGAGCTCCTTGTCGATCGTCGAGACCTTGTCCGACTTCGCCTCGCCGACCGCGCCGGCGAGCGCGACGACGAGGTCGGCGAACGCCTCGCCCGCGGGGAACTCGCGCTTGACCGTGGCCAGCGGCGCGTCGTCGCGCAGCTGCTTCTTGGCGGCGAACGAGATGTGGACGCCCTTGCGATCGTAGATGCGGCGCCCGACCGCGAACCGGTTGAGCCGCGGGCGCTCGTGCAGCACCGAGGCGAGCGCGTGGAGCACGAGGTGGAACACGGTCGCGCGCGCCGGCGAGGCGGCGTTGAACGCGTCGAGCCACGGCTGCGCCCGCGACAGCTCGAGGGTCTGCTCGAAGTAGACCGCGGCCTCGTTCCGGCCGCGCATCAGGTACGGCATCATCCGGCGGTACGGCGGGACCTCCGCGAGGCGGCCATCGTGGCGGCGGGGCATGGCGAGCATGGTAAGCCTTGCGCCATGTCGTCGTCTGCTCCGCGCGAGGTCGTCGTGGCCGGTCCGGCCACCGCGTTCGTCAACCAGGTCGCGATCGGCCCGCACGGCTTCACCGCCGACGAGCCCGCCGACCACGGCGGCGGCGACGCCGGGCCGGCGCCGTTCGAGCTGCTGTGCGCGGCGCTCGGCGCCTGCACGTCGATGACGCTGTCGATCTACGCCCGCACCAAGGGCATCCCGCTCGAGGCGGTCGCGGTGCGGCTGACCCGCGAGCCGGTCAAGGAGCCGGGCCAGCGCGGCAACCGCGTCACCCGCGTGATCGAGCTGACCGGGCCCGCGCTGACCGACGCGCAGCGCCAGCGGCTGCTCGAGATCGCCAACAAGTGCCCCGTGCACAAGGCGCTGGCCGAGGGCGTCGACGTCGTGTCGACGCTGGCGTAGCGACCGCGCGATGGCGAAGCGGTTCGTCGAGGAGGCGCCGGGGCGCGGCGAGGATCTGTGCGCGCGGTGCGGCCGGCTGCGCGACGCGGGCGAGGCGCCGTGCGCGCGGTGCGCGCTGCCGCCGGTGCGGCTGCGGTGGCTCGGCGGGCCGGCGCGCGACAACGCGCTCGACGCGGCGTTCCGCGCCGGCCTGGGCGGCGTGGTGTGGCCGGCGATCGGCGGCTCGGCGGTCGGCGCGGTCGCCGCGGCGGTCGCGGGCGTCGGGCCGGCGGCGCTGCTGCTCGCGGTGCCGGTCGGGCTCGCCGCCGCGCGCCCGCGCAAGGTCCACGGGTTCGTCGTCGACCAGCTCGCGATGGCGTTCGGGCGGTTCTGGTTCTTCGTCTCGGTCGACGGCAGCGGGCGCGGCGCGCTGCTGACCCTGCGCGGCGAGCGCGTCGCCGGGTTCGGCTCGTGGCTCGACCTCGTCGAGCAGACCGCGGTCGAGGCCGACGTGCCCGGGGCCGACGAGGTCGTGGCGGCCGGGCCGCAGGCGGTGGCGCGGGCGCTGGCCGACGCGCCGTGGCTGCCCGGCGGGCTGCGGCTCGACGGCGTCCACGTCCTGCTGCTCGCGGCGGTGGCGCGCGCGGTCGCGCGCGACGCCGTGCGGACGTGGCGCGCGGAGCGGTGGAAGTGGACCCAGCGCGCGGCGGCGCCGCTCGAGCTGGTGACCGGCTCGGCCGCGCCGCCGCAGCTGGCGTGGGCGCGCGGCCAGGGCGCCGCGGCGCCGGCCGGCTCGCTCGAGGCCGCGCTCGAGGCGGCGATCGCCGAGCAGGCGGCGATCCGCGGGCGCGGCGCGCTCGTCGGCGCCGCGCCCGGCGTCCTGCCCGGCGGGCTCGGCGCGCCCTACCGCGGTGGCGGGCCCGGCGGCGCGAGCCTGCCCGACACGCCGCCGCCGGCGGAGCCGCTCAAGCTGTCGACCGCGGCGATCGGCGAGTGGCTGATGCGCCACCGCCCGGCGCCGGCGAGCCCCGACGCCGACGCCGTCGCGGCGCGGCTGCGCGCGGTGGGCGAGGCCGACCCGTTCTTCGCCGCGCACGTCGTGGCGGAGGCGGAGAACGTGCGGATCGCCTGGTTCGAGGGGTAGCGGAGACGGAGACGGAGACGTCCTTCGACACGGCCCTCGCTGGCGCTCGGGCCTGCTCAGGACGAGCGGGCGGGTGGAGACGGAGACGGAGGCGGAGGCGGAGGCGGAGACGGAGGCGGAGACGGAGACGGAGGCGGAGGCGGAGACGGAGGCGGAGACGGAGACGGAGACGGAGGCGGAGACGGAGACGGAGGCGGAGGCGGAGACGGAGGCGGAGCCTCAGCGGCGCGCGCGCGCGGTGGCGATCACCAGCTCGCCGACCTCGACCCACCCCGCCTCGATGTCGCGCGGCAGGTCGGCGCCGCCGCCGGGCGCGATCTCGACCCGGGCGACGCCGTCGCCGCCGTCGCCCGGCCACACCGCGACCTCGCGGAACCCGACGTAGCGGCGGACGAACGGATCGATCGCCTTGTACACGGCCTCCTTGAGCGAGAACCGCAGCGCGACCGCGACGCCGCGCGCGCGCGCGTCGAGGCCCGCGACCGCCTCGCGCTCGGCGTCGGTGAGCACGCGCCGCGACAGGTCGAGCCGGCTCGGCGCGAGCACCTCGACGTCGACCCCGACCCGCGCGCCGCGCGCGTCGCCTCCGGCCACCGCCTCGTCGCGCGCGGCCAGCGCGACCGCGACGCCGCGCTTGTGGCTGACCGAGCCGCGCAGCGGCGCCGGCAGCACCGGCGCGCCGCGGTCGTCGGCCAGCACCGGCCCGGCGACCGGGGCGCCGGCGCGGGCGAGCGCCGCGTGCAGCGCCCACCGCCCCGCGACCCAGTCGCGCCGGCGCACCGGCGGCAGCGCCGCGGCGTGGGCGCGCTCGTCCTCGCACAGCGCCGCGAGCGCGGCGTCGAGGGCGACCGGCGCGCGACCGGGCACCACCAGCGCGCCCGGCCCGACCTCGGGCTCGACCACCGCCACGATCACGGCGTGACCATGGCCGAGCGTCAGCTCGAGCGCGGCGTCGTGCGGGCTCACCGGGCGATCATGGCACGACGTCGATCCGCGCGCCGAGCGCGCGCATCGCGTCGACGAACCCGGGGTACGACGTCGCGACGTTGTCGGCGTCGTCGATCCGGGTCGGCCCGTCGGCGACCAGCCCGGCGATCGTCGCCGCCATCGCGATCCGGTGGTCGCCGTGGGCGTGGACGGACGCGGCGCGCAGCGGCGCGCCGCCCCTGCCCTCGATCGCCAGCCCGTCGGGGCGCTCCTCGACCTCGACGCCGAACCCGCGCAGCATCGCCGCCGTCGTCGCGACGCGGTCCGACTCCTTGACCCGCAGCTCCTCGGCGTCGCGCACGACCGTCACGCCGCGCGCGCGCGCCGCGACCGCGGCGAGCACCGGGATCTCGTCGATCGCCCGCACCGTGAGGTCGCCGCCGATCTCGGTGCCGACGAGGCCGTCGCCGCCGCCGGCGCGGACCGCCAGCGCCGCCACCGGCTCGCCGCCGTGCACGGCCTCGCCCTCGACCACGACCCGCGCGCCCATCGCCGCGAGCGCGTCGAGGAACCCGGTGCGCGTCGGGTTGGTGCACACGCGCTCGCACACGACCTCGGCGCCCGGCGTGACGCCCGCGACCAGCGCCGCGGCGATCAGGAACGCCGACGACGACGGATCGCCCGGCACGGTGATCGCGTCGATCGCGAGCCGCCGATCCCACCCCGCCGGGTCGATCGTGACCGTGCGCCCGTCGACCGTGAGCGGCGCGCCCATCGCGGCGAGCAGCCGCTCGGTGTGATCGCGGCTCGGGCCGGGCTCGGTCAGCCGCGTCACGCCCTCCGCCCACAGCCCCGCCAGCAGCAGGGCGCTCTTGACCTGCGCCGAGCTCACCGGCAGCTCGTACGCCAGCCCGCGCAGCGGCCCCGGCGCCGGCCCGACGACCAGCGGCGGGACCAGATCGGCGCCCTGCCCCACGCCGGTGATGTGCGCGCCCATCTGGGCCAGCGGCGCGATCACGCGGCGCATCGGCCGCTTCGACAGCGACTCGTCGCCGAACAGGGTCGTCGCGAACCGCTGCGCCGCGAGCAGCCCGCACATCAGGCGGATCGTCGTGCCCGAGTTGCCGCAGTCGATGTCGGCGGTCGGCGCGCGCATCCCGCCCATCCCGGTCCCGGTGATGACGATCGCGTCGCCGTCGCGCTCCAGCCGCGCGCCGAGCTGCGTGATCGCGCGGGCGGAGCGGCCGTTGTCGGCGCCGGTGCCGAGGCCGACGACGCGCACCGGCGTCTCGGACAGCAGCGAGAACAGCAGTGCGCGGTGACCGACCGACTTGTCGCCGGGCAGCGCGAGCCGACCGGCGAGCGTGGCGCCGGTGGCCATGGGGTGGACGATGAACGCGGTCATGGGCTCTCCAGGGCAGGGTCGTCGGCGCCGGGCGGCGTGGCCGCGGCGGGCAGCGCGGCGCGCGCGCGGTCGACGGCGCGCGCCAGGCGGCGCGGGCCGATCAGGGCGATCACGGCGACGCCGTCGTCGCCGGCGGTGAGCGTCGCGGCGCGCACCGCGGGCGCGACGCCGAGCCGGCGCGACGCGGGCAGCCCGGCGACCGCGCCGAGCGCGTCGGCCGCCATCTCGCGCAGCGCGGCGACCTCGGCGCGCGCGTCGGTCTCGGCGCCGGCGCCGGCCTCGGCGCCCGCGCCGAGCCGCGCGATCACCGCGAGATCGTCGGCGACGTCGGCCCACACCGACAGCGTCGCCGGCGCGACGTCGACGCCGACGGCGGCGGCGAGCGCGACGCGCGCGTCGAACCCCAGCCGCGCGGTGATCCGCACGACCGCGCCGTCCGCCTGCGCCGGCATCGCCGCGGCGCGCAGCGCGCGCAGCTCGGCGTCGACCTCGCCGAGGCCCTCGGCGCCCGCGCCGGCGCGCGCGACCGCGACGTCGACCAGCGCGGCGGGCCCGACCGCGATCACGCCCGGCGTCACCGCGCGCGCCGCCGGCACCGCCGCGGCGTCGACGCCCGCGCCGGCGAGCAGGGTCAGGGTCGCGGGGGGGGGCGGGGCGCCCCCCGCGGCCGGCCGGCCCCCCCCCGCCGCCGCGGGCGCCCCCCCCCGCCCGCGCGCCCCGC
>WYBA01000329.1 GCA_011526095.1 Myxococcales bacterium
CCCCCACCCCCCCCCCCACACCATGTTTAATAATATCCCGTGTTACACCAACCCGTTTTTCTTACCCCCCGCGCCCCCCCCCGGCGGGCGGCGGGCCCCCCCCCCCCCCCCGACGAGTCGAAGGGCCAGCCTTCCGGGGCATGGACACGGCAGGCAGGTCAGAGCTCTGAGAGAGCTGCGCTAGAGCACGGTGTCCCACGCGGTGGGCGTGCCGCTGGCGTCGAGCGTGACCTTGAGCTTCAGCGTCGCCTTGCCGTCGGTGGCGTCGCACGTCGTCACGCCGTCGGCGGGGCGCGCGAACAGGGGCTCGGCCCCGCACGTCACGGTGACCTGCGCGCCCGACTTCGCCGAGACGTCCGGCGCGAGGATCGTCTCGAGCTTGGCCTTGGACACCAGCACCGGGTCGATCTCCCAGCCGGTCGGCGTCAGCTTGTCGTCGAACGCGATCTTCAGGCTCGTCTTCGCGGCGCCCGCGGTCAGCGTGCACGCCACCTTGCGGTCGGCGTCGAGGAACCGCAGCGGCTCGCCGCAGTCGATCGTGACCGGCGCGCCGAAGTCCTGGGTGAGCTGGTTGGCGACGCCGGCCTCGAGCCGCTCGGCGACGATCGCGTCGCCGTCCTTCCACTTGCTGTCCATGTCGACGCGCTTGCCGTCGACCTTGGTGATCGTCAGGTTCAGGGCGTACGTCTTGCCCTCGATCCCGACGTCGCAGGTGAACTCGGCGCCGACCTTGGCGGCGATCTTCTTGGGGCACGTCGCGGTCGCGTCGGGGAACCCGATCGCGGCGAGCCGCTGCTTGACGTTGCCCTCGAACTCGGCGGAGTCGACGGACTTGTCGCACGCGGCGAGCGCGGCGGTGGTGGACAGCGCGACGAGGAGCCAGCCCGGCCTGGGAGCGGTCATGCGCCGATGCTACTCGACCAGCTCCCACCGCTGCACGGTCAGCTCGGCGTCGATCTCGATCGCGATCGGCTTGCGCTGGTCGCCGTCGACGGCCTCGCACCGCAGCACCCCGTCCGCCGGGCGAGGGAACATCGCCGGCGTGGCGCACGACAGCTCGACCGTCGCGCCGAGCTTCTCGCGCAGCGTCGGCAGGACGAGCTCCACCACCGTGTTGCGCGCCAGCAGCGGCGGCTCGAACGTCATCGAGTCGACGTCGAGGTCGTCGGTGATCTTCGCGACGAGCGTGGCCTGGGTGGGGCCGACGGTCATCGCGCACCGGACGACGCCGTCGGCGGGCAGCGCCTGCAGGGTGGCGCCGCAGGCCAGCTCGGGGCGCTCGCCGTGGCGCTGCTCGAGCACGCGCGCGAGCGAGCTCTCCATCCGCGGCGCGATGACCATGGGCCGGCCGTCGAGGTGGATCACGTACTGGAACTTGCCGGTGCTCGCGCTGGCGGTCGTGAGCACGGCCTCGATCGTGTACGTCTGGCCCGCGAGCACGACCTTGCACGGCACGCGCGCGCCGGGCGCGGGCTTGACGCCTTCCTTGCACTCGATCGACGCGTCGGGGCCGATCGCCTGCGCCAGCGCGGCCTCGACCTCCTCCTCGTTCACGGTCATGCCGCCGGTGGAGCCGCCGCACTTGACGTCGAACGTGCACGCCGACAGCGCGATCAGTGGGATGACGGAGAGAGCTCGCATCCTGCGACCGTACGCGAGCTTGTGAGATCGCGCTTGACGAACAGCGGCACGATCCGTACAAGCACAGCATCGCGCGCCGACTGGCATCCGGCGCGCGAGCCCGACGGGGGCGCCCCGCGACGACGCTGACCGCGTCGCCGCGGCCGGCCCGACGCCGCATCCGCCTTGCTCGCCGCTGCCCGCGGCGAGATCGTCGACGGGTGTCCGGTGGTCGTGTCCCGGTGTGCAGACCCGTCACCGGACAAGAAGGTTCGAATCCTTCCGGCCCCACCACACTTGCGGGGCTGGTGCGGCACTGGCGACCGCACTGGGCTGCTCAACCCAGCGTCCAACGCTGCTGATACCAGCGAAAAAAATGAGCCGGCCGGAGGCGGCCGGGCCCAGGGGCGTCATCGTCCCACCCGGCTGACCTCCGGGCGCCGAGCCGAGCGCCCGTCCTGCCCGCGGTCGACACGTCCACCGCGACGCCGCCGTGCGCCCCTCGTCGCCCGCGTCCGTCGGTCCCCCTCCACGTCTGCCGCGCGCGCATGTCCCGACGCTCCGTGCCCGGAGCGAGCCGGGCCGCGCGCGCGCCATCGCGGCGGGCCCGCGCCGTCTCCGGCCTCCTTTCTTCCACACGGGGCTCGCCGCCCCGCCCGCCGGGCAGAGCCCGGCGGGACCCACCCCGCCCAGACCCGTTCCTGCCCTGGAGTCTCACCATGCGTACCTTCCACATCCCCCTCGACGAGCGCGCCGTGCTGCTGGAGCACGGCGTCCCGGTCGCCGCCCTCGCACCCGGCCGGCACACCTTCTGGACCGCGCGCGGCCGCGACGTCCTCCGCTTCAAGCTCGCGGACCTCGTGTTCGACGCGGCCCCCGAGGTGCGCGCGGTGCTGCCGTCGGGCTGGTTCGCCGAGGCGACGCTCGGCCCGCGTCAGCGCGGCGTGCTGACCCGCAACGGCCGGCCCGCGCGCTATCTGCGCCCGGGCACGCACCGCTACTGGACGATCGACCCGTCGGTCGAGCTGCGCGTGTTCGACGTCGACCAGCCCGTCCCCGAGCTGACCGACGAGCTGCGCGCGGTGATCCCGGCGGCCGAGCTGGTCGACGTGACCGTGCTGCAGTTCCAGCGCGGCCTCAAGTACGTCGCCGGTCGGTTCGTCGAGCTGCTCGCGCCCGGTCGCCACGTCTACTGGTCGTACCCCGAGGCCAAGGTCGCCGTGACCGTCCTCGACACGCGCCTGCAGCAGGTGACGGTGCCGGGTCAGGACCTGATGACGCGCGACAAGGTCACGCTGCGGCTGACGCTGACGATCGAGTACGCGCCCTCGGACCTGCCGTCGACGGCCCACGCCGTCGCCGACGTCCGCGACGCGCTGTACCTCGAGGCGCAGCTCGCCGCGCGCGATCACGTCGCCGGCGCGACGCTCGACGAGCTGCTCGAGGGTCGCGACGCGCTGACCCACGCGCTGCACGCCCGCGTCCAGCCGCGCGGCGCCGAGCTCGGCGTCGCCGTGACCCGCGTCGGCGTCAAGGACATCGTCCTGCCCGGCGAGATGAAGACCCTGCTCAACCGCGTGATCGAGGCCGAGAAGGCCGCGGCCGCCAACGTCATCCTCCGCCGGGAGGAGGCGTCGGCGATGCGGTCGATGGCCAACACCGCGCGCACGATAGCCGACCACCCGCTGCTGCTCGAGCTCAAGCGGCTCGAGACGCTCGAGAAGGTGGCGGCGAACGTCGACGAGGTCCGCCTCGTCGTGGGCAAGGACGGCCTGGCGGCGCTGCTGCCGGGCAAGCCGGTGGACTGAGCGACGCGATCCACCACACGCCACCCCGACCCTGACCGCATCGCGCGGCGGGGCCGGGGTGTCCGTGTTCCGGCGCACCAGGGCCGGATACCATGTCGACGAGGCCGGATGACGAACGACGACCGAGTCCAGGGCACGGAAGAGACGTTGTGCGCGCTCGCTGACGAGACGCAACCAGCGAGCGGATCCGACGTGGGTGTGGACCCGACGCTGGCGGCGCCGTCGCCCGCGCGTCGCGGCAACTCGCAGGTCGGCGTGCGTGCGGAACCGGGGCACGACTACGCCGAGCTGAGAGAGGTCGACCCTGCCAACTACGTGCTCGGTCAGGAGCTGGCTCGGGGCGGGATGGGGCGGATCAGGACCGCGCGAGATCGTCGCCTCGGGCGAGAGGTGGCGATCAAGGAACTTCTGCACCTCGGGAGTGACGCGCGCGCCCGGTTCGAGCGCGAGGCACGCATCACGGCGCGGCTCCAGCACCCTGCGATCGTCGGGATTCTCGAGGCCGGCACCTGGCCGGGCGGAGAGCCCTTCTACGCGATGAAGCTGGTCGCCGGGGAGGCTCTCGACCGCGCGATCGCAAAGCGTCCCAGCCTCGAGGCGCGCCTCGCGCTCCTCCCGAACGTGATCGCGGTGGCCGACGCGCTGGCGTTCGCTCACTCACGGCGCGTGATCCACCGCGACCTGAAGCCCGGAAACGTGCTGGTCGGGGAGTTCGGCGAGACGGTCGTGATCGACTGGGGGCTCGCGAAGGATCTCACGCTGCCAGACGGCGATCCGGACGCCTCGGGCGCGCTCGGGGAAGGTGCAGCCGGGGCGCATCGGACGGTCGCGGGTGCCGTCATGGGGACGCCGGCATACATGCCCCGGGAGCAGGCCGCGGGTGAGCCCGTCGACGAGGGCGCCGACGTCTACGCGATCGGTGCGATCCTCTACCACTTGCTCGCGGGCGTCCCGCCCTACTCCGGCAGCACGACCGAGGAGGTGCTCGAGAAGGTCCTGAGCTCCTCATGTGCGCCGCTCCGCGACGTCGTCCCGGCCGCGCCCGTCGACCTGATCGCCATCGTCGAGAAGGCGATGGCGGTCGAGCGCCGCGCCCGCTACGGCTCCGCGGTCGATCTCGTCGCGGATCTCAAGCGGTTCCAGACAGGGCAGCTCGTGGGGGCTCACCGCTACACCGCGTGGCACCTGGCCAAGCGCTGGTTGCGCAGGCATCGCGCCGTCGTGGGCGTCGCCGGTCTCGCGGTGTGCCTGCTCGTGACGGGCGCGGTGATCAGTGTTCGCCGGATCCTCTCCGAGCAGGCGGCGACCGAGGCGCAGCGCACGCTGGCGGAGGTGCGGCGAGCCGAGGCGGAGGACTTGCTCGGCTACATGCTCGTGGATCTCAAGGACAAGCTGGAGCCACTGGGGAAGCTGCCCTTGCTCCAGGACGTGGCGGAGCGGGCGACACGCTTCTTCGCCACCCGACCCACGACGAATGAGCCGGGGGACCTGGAGGCGCGAGCGACGGTGCTCGTGAACGTGGGCGAGGTGCTGCTCGCGCAGGGAGACGCGGTCGGCGCGGTGTCGCAGTTCCAGGCAGCGCTCGCGATCCGCCGGAGCCTGCTGGCGAGGGACCCCGCAAGCGACTCGGTCCGGCTCGCGGTCGCCGACGCCCTCGCCCATGCCGGCGAGGGCTCGATGGCTCAAGGCGACAGCACGGCGGCGCTCGCGCTCCACCAGGAGGCCTTGGCGCTGCGCGAGCAGGCCGCGCTGAACCTACCCGCTGATCGGAAGGTGCAGGGCGCGGCCGCCGAGAGCCACCGCGCGGTCGGCGACGTGTTGATGATGCGAGGAGACCTGGAGGGCGCCGGCGGGGCCTTCGAGCGTGCGCTCGGCATCGCGACGGGGCTCGCGACGGTCGCGCCAGAAGATCCCGAATGGCACGCAGCGCGCGGCGCCGCCAGCGAGCGGCTGGGCAAGGTGGCCCGCGCCAGCGGCGACGGCGCCGGCGCCCTGGTGCATTACCGCGCGGCACTGGAGGTCGCGGAGTCGCTGGCGCTGCGGGACCCAGGGGACGCGATCCGGCGTCGCGACGTCGCGGCCGCGAACGATCGTATCGGGTTCGTGCAGCTCTACATGACAGGGGACGTCAGCGGCGCCGAGACATCCTTCCGCACCAGCGTCGAGCTGCTCCAGCGGCTCGTCGCCGACGATCCCACCAACGCGGCCTGGAAACGGGACCTGGCGCTCGCGCATCAGGGCGTTGGCGAGGCCGCACGCGCCGCGGGGCGCCTCGCTGAGGCGCGGGCTGCGCTCGATGTCGCCCGCGGGCTGCTCCAGCTCATCGTCGACGTGGACCCGACGCGTTCGAACTGGCGGCGAGAACTCGCTGTCGTCGAGGAGGCCCTCGGCGACCTGGCGCTGAGCCAGGGCGACCTCGACGCGGCCCGCGCGCGCTACCTCTCGAGCCTCGGCGTGCGCGAGCGGCTCGTCGCAGAGGATCCCGCGAACACTGACTCCATGGTGAACCTCGCGATCAGCTACCAGCGATTCGGCCTGCTGCACGAAGCCCGCGGAGACCTGGTCGCGGCGGAGCTCCAGTACCTCGCGTATCTGATGGTGTACTCGAGGGTGACCGCGGCAGATCCGTCGAACCAGGACTGGCAGGCTGGCCTCGCGCTTGGACATTCGCAGCTCGGCTCCGTTCAGCTGGCCCGGGGCGCCTACGTTGCGGCTACCTCGTCGTTTCGCGCCGCGCTCGCGATCCGCCAGGCGGTGCGAGCGCGCTCGCCAGACTCCGTGGCGGCACTCGACAACCTCGCGGACAGCCATCGCCGGTTGGCTGATGCTGCCGAGGCCATGAACGAGCTCGCCCTCGCCGTCGACGAGCGTCGTCGCGCCCTGGAGCTCAGCGTGCAGGTCGCGCGCGCGGACCGCGCCGACACGCGCCACCGTCGGACGATCGTGTTCATGGGGGCCGCGCTCGCGAACACGTTGCGCCTGAGCGGACAGCACGCTGAGGCTGTCGAGGTGCTCCGCACGGCACGTGGGACGGCGGAGGCCCTGCTCGCGGTCGATCGGGGGAACGTCCAGTGGATCCAAGATCGGCTGGGGCTCACCGAGATGCTCGCCGACGCGCTGGTAGCCGCGGGCGACGTCCGCGCGGCGGTCGAGGAGTACGAGCTCGCACGATCGCTGTACCGGCAGAGGCTCGCGGACGACGGCCCGGCCGCGAGGGATGCGGTCGCCCGACTCACGCGCACCATCGCGGCGTTGCGGGGCGCGCGGTGACGGCGGCGACCCGGACGAGGTGCTCGAGGTGAAGGCCGGCTCGGGTCAGTCGTCGTCGCCGAACAGCACGCCCACGGCGAGCGGGACGGCGTCGAACGGCTCGGCGTGGACGGTCTCGCCGCGCTCCGCGACGAGCACCTCGACGTAGCCGTCGGGGTGCCAGCGGTGGACCGCGAGCGTCTCGTCGATCGGGTCGACCAGCCAGTAGTGGCCGACCTCGTGGGCGTGGTACGCGCGCTTCTTCTTGATCAGGTCGTTGCGCCGGTTCTGCGACAGCACCTCGCACACCCAGTCGGGGCGGACGCGGACGGGGACCTCGGCGGGCAGCGCGGCGAGGCGCTCGCGGCGCCAGCCGGCGACGTCGGGCCGGAACACCTGCGTGTCGGCGAGCTCGATCTCGACCTCGGTGGCGAACCACCACCCGCCCGGCCCGCGGCCCCCCGGTCGGCGATCGTACGGCCCGACCCAGCGCGCGACCCGGCCTTGCGCGCCCCCGTGGCGCGCCGCCGCCGCCTCCTTCTCGACGAGCACGCCGTCGATCACCTCGTGGCGCCGGTGCTCCTCGGGGATCGCGAGCAGGTCGGCGATCGTCGCCTTGTGCCCGGGGGCGGGGGCGCTCATGCTCCCCGAGCATACGCCGCTGGCTACTCCAGCGGCACCACCATCACGACGGCGTCGTCGTTGGCCTCGGCGGTCTGGGTGTTGCCGAACCCCCGCGTGCCGACGACGACAGCGAACGAACTGTCCGGCGCGAGCGCGGCGTTCCAGAACGCGTCGGCCGTGCCACCGAGATCGTAGGTGAGGCGGCCATCGCCGCGGAACGAGGTGTCGACCTCGCCGTCGCCGACGAGGACGACGACCTCGGCGTCGCGCGCGCCCGACGCGGCCGGGTCGCCGCTGCCGATCAGCATGACGCGGTCGCCCGGCAGCGCGGCGATCGCGCGGCCGTTGTCGCCGAAGCCGTGGAAGTCGATGCGGACGGCGCCGGCGTCGCCCCACGTCGGGTCGAGCGTCCCGTTCGCGTTCAGCCGCAGCGACACCCAGTCGTTGGTCGCGTCGCTGGCGTCGCGGCCGTAGCCCTGGGTGACGAGCTTGTCGCCCTGGAGCGCGACCCCGTAGAACTCGGTGACGTACGCGAGCACGGCCTCGTGGAAGAACCCGGAGGTGCCGAAGTTGGTGTCGAGCGTGCCGCTCGGCGTCAGCTTGTACATCACCGGCTGGACGGTGTTGAACGCCGAGGTGTTCGAGTAGCCGGTGCCGATGATCGAGCCGTCGGACAGGATCAGCCCGGTCCGCACCGACGCGCCGGCGTCGAGGATGTCGAGCGTGAACTTGCCGGGCGTCGCGCCGGACGCGTTGAACGTGGGGTCGTCGGCGCCGTCGACGGTGAGGCGCTGCGCGACCCAGTCGGTGTCGAACCGGGGCGCGCCGGTGGTCTCGGGCGTGAGCTGGCCGCCGAACAGGACGATCCGGCCCTGCGCGTCGATCCGCACGTCGCGGACGTCGTCGGCGCCGGCCCACGTGCCGCCGTTGTCGACGCCGGTGCCGAAGCTGATCACGCGGACGCCGTCCCCCTCGAACGTGTCGTCGAGGTCGCCGTCGGTCGTCAGCCGGATCACCGCGACGTCGCGGTCGCTCGACGCCGGCGCGGTCGCGCCGATGTCGGCCTCGACCAGGCTGACCGCGACGATCTTGCCGCCGGGCTGGACGGCGATCGCGCGGCCGACCTCGGCGGTTCCGCCGCCGACGGTGACGTTGACCACCGCGACGCCGTCCTCGCCGAACGTCTCGTCGAGCGCGCCTGCGGCGGTGAACTTCGCGATCGCGGTGGCGCGGTCGGACGCGCCGACCGTGGTGTAGCCGACGGCGTAGAAGCTGCCGTCGGGGGCGAACGCGACGCCGTTGAGGCCGTCGGCGGCGGTCGCCGACAGCGGCGTCACCGCCGGTGTGGGATCGGGCAGCGGGGGCGCGGCGTCGGGGCTGGTGTCGGCGTCGGGGCTGGGGCCGGCGTCGGGCTCGACGGCCGCGTCGTGGTCGTGGTCGTCATCGTCGTCGGCGCCGTTGTCGCCGCACCCGGTGAGCGCGAGGGCGGCGGCGAGGGTCCACAGCGTCGTCGACAGGGCAGGGGAGGTTCGCGTCATATCAGGCAGTCCTTCTTGGCAAGCGGCACGCAACCGCTTCAGAAACGGGCCTTGTAGCCGACGGTGAGCAGCCGCGGCGCGTTGGGGCGCACGCCGTAGGGACGGCGCGCGACGATCACCTGCTCGTCGAGCAGGTTCGAGCAGGTGAGGTAGAGCTCGGCGAGCGCGTCGAACTTCAGGTGCATCGCGACGTCGACCGTGAGCAGGGCGTCGATCCGCTCGGCGTCGGCGACCTCGCCCTGGCCGGGCACGTCGCGCGCGGCGCCGCGCCAGCTCGCGCCGGCGGACAGCTCCCAGCTCGGCGCCGCGACCGCCGCCTGGACCGCGAGCTGGTGGTGCGGCAGGTAGGGCAGCTCGTCGCCCTCCATCACCGCGCCCCAACCGGCGAAGTCCGACGAGAACCCGCTCTGGAACGACGAGCGCGTCAGCGTGTACGCCGCGGTGATCGGCAGGCGGAGCTGGTCGGGCAGCGTGACGTCGACGGCGAGCTGGGCCTCGGCGCCCCACACGTGGACGCGGCCGCCGTCGAACTCGTCGTCGAGCTGGTCGGGGTTGCAGCCGGTCGACAGCGTGCACGTGCCCTTGAGGTTCTGGTAGTCGCTGAAGAACCCGAGCACGTCGGCCGAGACCCGCGCGCTGCGCCACCGCGCGCCCGCCTCGTAGTTGACGCTGGACTCCGGCGACGTGTCCGCCATCGACGACGGCGCGGTGGGGACGAAGCCGCGGTGGACGCCGGCGAGCACGGTCAGCTCGTCGGTGGCGTGGACCTGGACGCCGCCGCCGGGGATCGGTACGGCGTAGCGGCCGTCGTTGTCGGCACCGGGCGCGTCGTTCAGGTGGTCGACGTAGCCGAACTCGATCAATTCGAGGCGCGTGCCGGCCGACAGCTCGACGCGGCCCCACCGAACCTGGTCCTGGGCGTAGAGCGCCAGCGCCGTGGTCGTCGCGCGACTGTCGAGCACCTGGGTGCGCGGCCGGTCGCCGGGGACGAGCGCGCCGGAGGTCATCCGCAGCACGTCCTCGAACCGGCGGCGATCGGCGCGGTCGTGGTGGAGGCGGACCCCGGCGTCGAGCAGGTGGTGGGTCGGGCCCCACGCCAGCTCGGCCGAGGCGCGGCTGTCGAGGCCCTGCGACCGGAACGTGCGGTCGTTGGTGCCGCGGATCAGCTCGTCCTCTGGCGAGGACGAGTCGGCCGCGCCGGTGAGCACGGCGTAGTAGATCGCGGCGGCGCCGCCGGTCGGGTCGGCGAGGATGCCGGCGAGGTCGCGGTTGCCGACGAATGCGTCGACCTTGCCCCACGCGCGGTGGAACGCGTGGAAGTAGCCGGTGGTGGTGACGCGCAGGCGCGAGCCGAGCTCGACCCGGTGCGCGGCGCGCGCGCGCCAGTGGCGCCAGTCCATGCGATCGTCGGCGGTGGCGACGTAGCGGCGCTGCGGCGCCGCGGCGAAGTCGGCCTCGGTCAGCCCGAGGTAGGTCTCGTGCGAGACCTCCTCGGACCACCCGGCGCGCAGGTCGAGCTGGTGGAACGTGCGCGCGCTCGGCGCGCTGTGCACGCGCGCCGAGAGCTGCGCGTCGTCCTTGTCGAACCCGCTCGGCGCACCGCCGTCGACGTCCTTGAACCCGTCGGTGCGCAGCTTGACGTACTCGGCCATCGCGGCCCAGCGCGCGCCGCGGTCGCCGACGCGACCGTGCACCTTGCCGTAGAGGTCGGTGCCGCCGGCGACGTCGACGTACCCCGAGCGCTCGGCCGGAAAGTCGTGGCCGTGCAGGTCGACGACGCCGCCGACGGTGTTGGGGCCGTGGGCGATCGCCGCGGGGCCCTTGATCACCTCGATCTTCGCCATCCGGGTGACGAGCGGGAAGTAGTACGCGGCGGGCGCCGAGTACGGCGCCGGCGCGATCGGCACGCCGTCCTCGAGCAGCGCGACCTTGGCCGAGCGCTCGGCCGCGGCGCCGCGCATGCCGATGTTGGGGCGCAGGCCGTAGCCGTCCTCGTCGCGGGTGTAGACGCCGGCGACGGTCGCGAGGATCTTGTGGACGTCGTCCTGCTCGGTGCGCTCGAGCTGGTCCTCGCCGAGCACGGTCTCGGCGCCGGGCGGCGCGCGGTCGACGATCTCGATCGTCTCCTCGGCCAGCGCCGCCTCGAGCGCGGCGAGCTCCTCCGGCGTGAGGTCCGCCAGGCCGGTGTCCTCGGCGGGCGCCGGATCCTCGGCCGGCGGCCGCTCCGGCGGCTGGGCGAGCGCGGGCGTGGCGGCGGCGAGCAGGAGCGTGGCGAGGACGGCTGGGCGCATGTCAGTCGATCGGGCGGAGGTGGATCGGATCGGTGGAGGGCGACGACGTGACCCAGGCGCGCGGCCACACGTCGCGGACGCGCGCGAGGTCGACCTCGGGGTCGATCAGCGGCACCGGCGGGCGTCCGTTGAGCGAGACCGACGTCTCGGCGTGGACCTCGACCTCGCCGTAGCCCCGCGCGCGCAGGTCGGCGGCGACGTGGCGCGCGAGCTGGAGGATCAGGTCGGGTTGGCCCGCCATCTCGCGCTCCTGGCGCGGGGTCAGGTAGTTGCCGGGCGGGACCTCGAGGCGCTTTCCGTCCGGGAACCGGACGATGAACGTCACCGCGCCGTGCTTCTCGCGCACCATGACGTGCCACGCGAACCGCATGCCGTCCTCGTTCCACAGCACGTCGCCGGGCAGCGCGCGGTGACGCAGCGGCAGCAGCGCCTGGAGCGCGACGTGGACGACGAGGATCGCGCCGAGCACGTGCGCGGCGCGTCCGCGCCCGATCCGCGCGACGGCGCGTGGCGCGGCGGGCTCGCCCGGCACCGGCCACGGCCGACGCGTCACCGCCGCGAGCGCCCGGCGCGGCCAGCTCGGCGAGCAGAAGATCAGCGCCGAGACGGTCATGATGAACGGGAACATCCCGATGTTGAAGAAGTAGCCGGTGACGGCGTGGAACCCGACCACGACGGCGAACGCGTACGGCCGCGTGCGCCGCCACGACAGCCACGCGACGATCGTCGTGTCGTAGAGGAAGCCGGCCCACGCGAACGCGAACGCGACCCACCGCTCGTCGAGCCACGGCCCGATCCACGGCGTGTCCGTCCGCGCCGACAGCCAGATGTTGAGCGGCTGGGCGTGGACCAGCCAGTCCGGCTGCGCCTTCGCCAGCCCGGCGTAGACGTAGACGACGCCGAGCTGGAACCGCAGCAGCCACACCATCCACGCCGGGACGTGGGTCGCGGGCGCCTCGCCGCCAGGGCGACGCGCGCGGCGCCAGGCGTCGATCGACCACGCGCGGTGGACCGGCAGCACGCACAGGAGGGCCCCGATCAGCACGACCAGGTAGTGGTGGTTGAGGTAGTTGGTGACGTCGATCAGCTGCGTGTAGGCGAAGCCGAGGACGAACAGCGGCAGGACGATCCGGGTCCACGCGCCGAGCGCGATCATCACGGCGAGCGCGGCGAGCACGCCGTAGTGCACGTACATCCCCCACACCGGCCACGCCTCGACCCACGCGAACCCCGGGTACTTGAAGAAGAACGTCGGCGCCCCGTACATCGTCTCGATCCAGCCGGTGAACAGGAACCGGACGATCCCCGTGAACATCAGCAGGCCGAACAGGATGCGGAACGCGGCGAGCGAGGCGACGTCGACCGGCCGCGCGCCGGCCGCGCGGATCCGCGCCCACGCGCCGAGGTCGCCGGTCGTGACCGCCGCGCTCGCCATCAGTCGTTGTCCGCCGCGACGTCGTCGGGGATCTCGAGCCCGAGGACGGTGAGGAACTGGCTCTTGAGGTCGTCGGTGAGCGCCTTGACCGCGGCGTGGAGCGCGACGACGGCGTCGCGGTCGGCGCCGAGCACGCCGAGGAAGCTGTCGGGCAGCCCGTCGGCCAGGGCGATCGCCGCGTCGATCGACGCGACCATCCGGTCGGCGAGGTCGGTGGCGCCGAGCGCGCGCAGGTGGTCCTCGAAGCTCGGGCCGTCGACGACGTCCGCGCCGGCGCCGATCGTGCCGGTGAAGACGTCGCGGAACGCGCGCAGGTTGACGCGCAGCGCGGCGGTCGCGTGGTCGGCCCAGCGGTGCTCGACCTCGCGCTCGCACGGCTCCTCGACCGTGCCGCACGCGTTGATCGTGATCCCGGCGGCCTCGCCGAGCTTCATGTCCTTGACCATCTTGTCGACGTAGAACAGGGCGTCGGAGACGCGGTTCACCGCCTCGCGCAGCGACACGATCGACGACGCGCTCGTGCCGGCCTCGGTCAGCTCGGACACGTACGCCGGCCACGCGTCGGCGACGAGGTCCCCGGCGACGGCGACGTCGGCGGCGAGCAGCGCGGCGAGCGCGCACCGCGCGCGCGGCAGGTCCGCGCCCAGCTCGTCCCACCCGGTCGGCGTCGCGGCGCAGGTGTGCGCGGTCGCCTCGTTGAACAGCAAGTACTCGATCGCGGCGAGCGAGCGCACGTTGGCCAGCTCCGCGGTGACGTCGTACGCGCCGGGGTCGGCGAACGCGACCGGCACCTCGCGGTCGACGCCGCACGTCGCGGCGAGCGGCCACGCGTAGATCCGGTCGCGCAGCGCCTTCATGTCGAGGGCGGCCGGCCCGACGAGCACCTCGTCGGCGCGCTCCCAGCCGTCCATCGCGGCCCGCCACGCCGCGCGCGCGGCGTCGCGCTCGGTGGCCGCGTCGCCGCTCGCCAGCGCCGTGCAGTACGCGCCGGTGGCGTCGCGCAGCGCGGCGGCCTGGGTCGCGAACGCGGCGTGGGTCGGGACGAAGAAGTGGTCGCCGAGGTGCTGCAGCATCGCGCGGCGGTCGAAGCCGCCGTCGTCGGCGTCCGGCGCCGTCGGCGCGTCGTCACCGCCGCCGCACGAGGTGCAGGCGAGCGCGACGGCGAGCGACAGCGAGCGGGTACGGACGTCCATGTCCCGTGGGTAACACCGATCGCTGTAGTTTGAAAAGAGATTTCAAAATCCAGATTGTCCACTGGATCGAGATGATTCAAGTAATTGAAAGTCATGGAGACTTCCGGGCGGACGGGCGCGGGTCGATCGGCGATCGGTGACCGCCGGTCGCGCCGCGCCCGTCCCCGTGGACGTCGCGCCGCGGTCGTGTGACAAGACCGCGATGCCGGCTGCGCGCGCCGTGAGGGCGATCGATGGGATGGGGAAGGTCCTGGTCGAGGCGGCGGCCGGTGGCGCGTTCGGTGCGGCCCTCGATCTCACCCTTATCGTCCGGCGCGGCGAGGTGACCGCGCCATGGGCCACGGCGATCGTCGCGGTCGGCCTGGCGCTGGCGCTGGCGGTGGTCGTGCTCGTGCCGGCGCTGCTGGGCCTGCGCGCGAGCGGGCGTCACCGGGCGATCCGGGGCATCGTCGACGGGCTCCGCACCCCGGGCGCACGTCGCGTCGAGGCGCTGGTCGTCGTCGGCGTCGCGCTCGTCGCGTGGCTCGCGCTGTGGGGCCTCGCGTTCGCCTCGATCAGCGCGCTCTACGGGACGATGAAGCGGCCAGGCGGTCCGGCGATGATCGGCGCCACCGCGATCGCCGTGGGCGCCGTGGTGCTGGCGCTCGTGGCGAGCGCGGGCGGCGCGCGCCTGGCGCGCCGGGCGGGGCGCGTCGCGGCGCTCGCGCGCGTCACCTCGGGGCGCGCCGGCTGGGCGCTCGCGCTCGCGGGGCTCGTCGCAGCGGCCGGCGCCGTCCACGCGGCGTTCGCGCTCGGCGTGCCGCTGTGGGACGCGACGCCGGCCTACGTCAGCGTCGCCGCCGCGGCGGGCGCGCTGGTCGCGTCGGCGGCGCGCGCGGGCGATCGCGTCGGGGCGCGTGGTCGCGCCGCGGTCGCGGTGGGCGTCGTCGCGCTCGTCGCGTCGGCGCTCACCCTGGTCGGGCGCGAGCCCGCCGCGCGGCGCGCGACGGCGGAGCGCGGCGTGCTCGGCGCCGGCGCGCTGCACGCGTTGTGGTGGCTCACCGACGATGACGGCGATCGCACCGCCGACCGGTTCGGCGGACACGACTGTGACGACGGCGACGCCGCGATCGGCCCGCGGGCGCGGGAGGTCCCCGGCAACGGCGTCGACGACAACTGCCGGCTCGGCGACGCCAGCCCGGACGCGCTGGGGCCGCGGCTGCACGCCCGGCCGAGCACGACCCCTGGCGCACCGCGCGCCGACATCGTGCTGATCACGATCGACACGGTGCGCGCCGACCACGTCGGCGCGTGGGGCTACGCGCGGCCGACGACGCCGACGATCGACGCGCTCGCGGCGCGCGGCGCGCGGTTCGCGCGCGCGGTGTCGCCCTACCCGCTGACGAGGCACGCCGTGCCCGCGCTGCTCTACGGGCGCTACCCGTCGGCGATGGCGGCGCCGCGGCGGCGTCGCGGCACGGCGCTGTCGGAGCTGTTGCGGCACGCCGGGTACGACACGGCGGTGGTCACCACGGTCGGCCGGATCCGCGACGGCGTGTTCGACGGGTTCGGGGAGATGATCGAGGCCCGCGGCGCCGCCGGCATCACCGACGCCGCGGCCGCCTGGGTGCGCGCGCGCCCCGCGGACCGGCCGTACTTCGTCTGGCTCCACTACATGGACCCGCACGAGCCCTACCAGCCGGCGGCGAGGCCGTTCGGCGACGACGCGGTCGCGCGCTACGACGCCGAGATCGCGAACGTCGACGCGCAGATCGGCGAGCTGCTCGGGGCGCTGGAGGCGCTCGGCCGGCCCCGTTCGCCCGTCGTCGTCGTGACCTCCGATCACGGCGAGTCGTTCGGCGAGCACGGGCAGCGGTTCCACGACCGCGGGCTCCTCGAGCCGCAGACCTGGGTGCCGCTGGTGATCGCGGCGCCGGGCGGCGCGTCCACCGTGGTCGACGCGCCGGTCAGCCTCGTCGACATCGCGCCGACGCTGCTCGACCTGGTCGGCCTGGAGGCGCCCCGCGGCATGAACGGCGTCTCCCTCGCGGCGGCCGTGCGCGACGGCGGGGCGATCCCCGCGCGCCCCGTGCTCGCCGAGTGGAGCTCGTCCAAGCCACCGCACCGGCAGCAGGTGTCGGTGCACGACGGCGCGCACGTCGTGATCCGGGACGTGATCGGGTGGACGCACGCGGTCCACGATCTCGTCGCGGACCCCGGGCAGCGTCACGACCTGTCCGAGACGCCGCTGGGCGCGGAGCTGCTCCGGCGGCTGGACGAGGCGATCGAGCGCGAGCTCGCGGTCTTGCCCGGCGAGCCACGGTGACGCGGCGCCGCCCGGGCGTCAGCGCGGCCCCGAAGAGAACCGGGTTCGGCCGCCGCCGCCGCCCCTCGCCGGGGTAGCGCGCGACACGGCGTGAGGCCAAGATAGGCGCCCCATGTCCGCCGACCCGACGATCGCCGACGCCGACCTGCGCCCCCGCCGCCTCGTGGTGTCGCGCGCGGCGATGGAGGTCGACGGGCACGCGCTGACCGACGTCGAGCTCGGCGGCTGGGTGTACGGCCCCGAGCTCGGGACCGCGCCGGTGATCGTCGTCGTCGGCGGGATCACCGCGTCGCCGTTCCCGTTCGGCGACGGCAAGCGCCCGGCCGACGGCGGCCAGGAGGCGTGGTGGCCGGCGCTGCGCGCGCCCGATCTGATCGATCCGGCGCGCCACACGATCGTCTGCCCGTGCTGGCCCGGCAACGGCTCCTCGTGGCGCGGCCTCGACGATCCGGGCGCGGCGGTGCCGGCGCTGAGCGTGCTCGGCCTCGCGGATCTGGTCGCGAGCTGGCTCGACGGCATCGGCAGCGCCACGCCGGTGACGTTCATCGGCGCGAGCCTCGGCGGCATGGTCGCGGTCGCGTTCGCCGCGCGCCACCCCGAGCGGTGCGGGCGGGTGATCACGATCTCCGCCGGGCTGCGGCCCGACGGGTGGGGCACGGCGACGCGCCACCTGCAGCGCGAGCTGGTGCGCGACGGCCTGCGCAACGGCGACGTCCAGACCGGGATGATCCGCGCGCGCCAGCTCGGGATGCTCACCTACCGCGGGCGCGACGAGCTCGACACGCGGTTCGGCAAGCTGGTGCCGGGGCTGGAGCAGCCGCCGGTCGCCGCGTACCTCGAGCACCACGGCCGGCGGTTCGCCGAGCGGTTCCCGGTGCGCACGTTCCTCTTGCTCAGCGAGGCGATCGATCGCGGCAACTTCGGCGAGGACCAGGCCGCGGTGCGCGCCGCGCTGCACGGCATCACCGCCGAGGTGCTGGTGATCGGCGTGCCCGGCGATCTGCTGTTCCCGTGGGCGCTGCAGGTCGAGCTGCACCGCGAGCTGCAGGCGGTCGGCGCGACGTCGTCCCTGTGGAAGCTCGACTCGGTCTACGGCCACGACGCGTTCCTGGCGTCGCAGGGCGAGCTGGCGGAGCTGCTGCGCGACACCGGCGTGTTCCGCGGCGAGCTGCGCGCGGCGCCGCGGCCGCGGTTCGAGGGCGTCGGGATCGAGCCGCTGCGCGAGATCCGGATCGGCCTGGTCGGGTGCGGCACCGTCGGCGGCGGGCTGCTCGAGATGATCGAGCGCCAGCGCGCCGCGGTCGCGGACCGCTACGGCGTGCGGTTCCGCGTGTCGAAGATCGCGGTGCGCGACGTCGGCAAGGATCGCGGCCCGCTCGCCGCGGCGATCCCGCGCACCGACAGGCCGCTCGAGCTGGTGTCGGATCCGGAGGTCGACGTCGTCGTCGAGGTAGCGGGCGGCGAGGCGCTCGCGCCGGTCCTGCGCGCGGCGCTCGCCGCCGGCAAGCCGGTGGTCACCGCGAACAAGACGCTGCTCGCGCGCGAGCTCGCCGACCTCGGCGTGCTGGCGCAGCGGACCGAGACGCCGCTGTACTGCGAGGCCGCCGCGGCCGCCGCGCTGCCGATCATCCGCCACCTCAGCCACCGCGCCGACGAGATCGAGAGCCTGATGGGCATCGTCAACGGCACGTGCAACTACATCATCACGCGGCTCGAGCAGGACGAGCTGCCGATGGCGCAGGCGGTGGCCGAGGCGCAGGCGCTCGGGCTGGCCGAGGCGGACCCGAGCGCCGACCTCGACGGCCACGACGCCGCGGCCAAGCTGTCGATCCTCACCTACCGCGCGTTCGGCGTGTGGTACCGGCCGGACTCGTTCCCGGTGCGCGGCATCCGCGACCTCGATCCGGCCGACTGCGACCTCGCCGAGGCGATGGGGTTCCGCATCCGGCTGATCGCGCGCGCCGCGCGCGTCGGCTCGGCGGTCGACCTCGCGGTCGAGCCGCTGCTGCTCCCCGACTGGCACCTGCTCGCGTCGGTCGAGGAAGAGTACAACGCGGTCTACCTGCGGTGCGCGTCGTCGGGTGACCTGTCGCTGTTCGGCAAGGGCGCGGGCGCGATGCCGACGGCGACCGCGGTGCTCGGCGATCTGATCGACCTCGCGCAGGACAACTCGGCGCGGTGGCCGGTGCCCCAGCCGATCCCGCAGGCGCGGCCGAGCGGGACGGCCGCCGGCGACGCGGCCGGCGCGATCGCCCCGCCGCCGCGGCGGCACTACCTGCGGATCACCGCCGAGCCGCACGCCGGGCTGGCGCGGCGGGTCGACAGCCTGGTCCGCCGCACCGGGCTCAGCGTGCAGAACCGCGCGCACCGCGGCGAGCCCGACCGCGTCCACCTCGCGTTCCTGGTGTCGCCGTCGAGCGAGGCGCAGATCGCCGAGATCGAGGCCTCGGTCGAGCGGCTGGGGCGCGTGCAGCAGATCCTGCGCCTGGGAGTCGCCGAGTGAGCGCCGTCAGCGGCATCCGGCGCTGGCTCGATCCCGCGGCGTGCCCGGCGGAGCGGCCGCCGCTCGCCGAGATGGCGCCGGACACGCGCGCGCTGCACGCGGCGATCGACGAGCACGCGCGGCGCGCCGGCGTGCCGTACCTGCATCCGAGCGAGCCGACGGTGCAGCTCGATCTGCTCGGCTCGGGGCCGGTGATCGCGTGGCAGGAGGGCAAGGCGCAGCTGATGTTCCTCGGCGAGGGTTGCTGGTCGGAGCTGCCGCACCTGTACGCGCGCTACGGCACGACGCTGACCGGCGCGCTGCTGACGCGGCTCAAGGAGCTGGAGCAGGCGGGCGCCGTGCTGCTCACCGACTCGGGGATGCAGGCGACGGCGCTGGTGCTCGACGCGCTGATGGCGCCGGGCGGCCACGCCGTGCTGATGCGGCAGGTCTACAACAAGACCCGCGTCTACCTGGAGTGGCTGGCGCAGCGGCTCGGCGGCGTGGTGACGATCGTCGACGACGGCGACCACGAGGCGCTCGCCGCGGCGATCCGCGCCGAGACGCGGCTGGTGTTCGCGGAGACGTACACCAACCCGCTGATGCGCGCGCAGGACCTCGACGCGGTGCCGCGGATCGTCGCCGAGGCGCGGCGGCGGGCGCCGGCGGTGAAGCTGGTGATCGACTCGACGATCGCGACGCCGTGGGGCGTCAAGCGGCCCCTGCTCGACCAGGGCGTCGACGTCGTGATCGGCAGCGGGACCAAGGCGATCGGCGGGCAGGATCGCGACCTGTCGGGCTACGTCGCGACGCGCGACCCGATGGTCGGCAACGCGGTCATGGACCTGATCGCGATGCGCGGCGGGATCCTCGACTGGCGGCGCGCGGCGGTGATCGCGGCCGGGCTCGACGAGGCGGCGCAGGCGCACGCGCGGCGGTGCGCGACCGCGTCGCGCATCGCGGCGTTCCTCGCCGCGCACCCGAAGGTGAGCGAGGTGTTCCACCCGTCGCTGCCGTCACACTCCGACGCCGCGGCGATCGCCGCCGGCTACACCCGGCCCGGCTCGATCGTCTCGTTCCGCGCGGCCGGCGCCGACGAGGAGGCGACGCGCCACCTCGCCGACGTGCTCGCGACCTGCGTGATCGTCCGCTACGCGCTGTCGTTCGACGGCCTCGCGACCAAGGTCAACCACCACAAGACCGTGTCCGAGTACTTCACGCCGAAGGAGCAGCTCGAGCGCAACGGCTTCGACCGGCTGATCCGCCTCGCGATCGGCCGCGAGGACGCCGACGATCTGATCGCCGCGCTCAACTGGACGCTGCACCACGCCGCGGGCGTGTCGCCCGCCGACGTCGCCGCGTGGCAGCGGGCCCGCGCCGCCGAGCTCGGCGCGCGGTAGTGCTCCGGGGCGGCGAGCTCCGGGTGAGCGCTCACCGCCGCGCGGCGCCGTCGAGGAACAGGTCGATCACGCCGCCGAGGACGACCTCGAGCGCGGGCTGGCCGGGCACGGCCCAGGCCATCAGCGCGGCGAAGACGTCGAGCAGGAAGATGTCGGCGAGCATCTGGGGCGGCAGGCCCTTGCGCAGCTCGCCCGAGGCGACGGCGGCCCCGACGTGGGGCGCGAGCGCGAGGCGCAGCGGTTCGGCGTCGCGCTCGGCCTGGACCTCGGCGATCCGGCGCAGGGCGACGGCGCCGGCGTGGGGCAGCAGGTGGCGCTGGTCGCGCCACCCCTCGGCGAACCCGTCGGTGGCGGCGCGCAGCGCGGCGCGCAGCGGCTTGCCCCGCTTGACCGCGGCGATCTTGGCGACGATGTGCTTGTCGCTGCGCCGGATCAGCTCGATCAGGACGTCCTCCTTCCTGGGGAAGTGGACGTAGAACGTGCCGCGCGCGACGCCGGCCTCGCGTACGATGTCCTCGACGCTGACCGCCTCGTAGCCGCGCGCGGCGAACAGCCGCATCGCCTGGTCGTACAGGTGCTCGCGGGTCGCCTGCTTCTGCGCGACGCGGCGGGTGGTCATCGGCTGCCAGCATATCAGCCCGCCGCGGCGAGGCGCGCGCCGCCCGCGCGGGACGGGGCGGCACCTCCGGGGCGAGGACGTCCGTCGGCGGCGCGGCTCACTTGCGTGCGTTCGCACGCTCTGGTATGCGTGCGTTCGCACGGATCGACGTCATGGCCGCAGACACGAAAGCACGCCGGCTCCGGGACGCGGTCCGCTACCTGGTGGTCGCGCACGGCGCCCTGGAGGAGACGAGGCGTCCGTGCGGGACGCCGCTGTCGATCCCGCACGCCTACGCGCTGCTCGAGCTGCTGCACCACGGCGCACCGATGACCGTCTCCGAGCTGGCGGCGAAGCTCGCGATCGATCGGACGAACGTGTCGCGGCTGTGCGTGCGCATGGAGGAGGCCGGCGACCTCGAGCGCGCCGCCCACCCGGACGACGGGCGCGCGCGCGCCCTGCGGCTCACGGCCAAGGGCAGGCGGGTCGCCCAGGGCGTCGATGACCAGAGCGCCCAGCACTTCGGGCGCCTGGCGAAGCGACTCGGTGACGACGTCGGGGAGGTCGTCGCCGCGCTGAACCGGCTGTCGGACGCCATGGCGTCCAGCGAGGAAGACGCATGAAGACGAACCGGATGATCCTGCGCGCGGCCGCGGTGCACGCGCTCGTGCTGGTCGGATGTCGGGACCACACCGCCGCGCCGGCCGCGAAGGCCCACGAGGCGCCGTCGCCCGCCGTCGTCCCCAGCCACCCGGTGGACGAGCTGGCGAAGCTCGACACCCGGACGCCGGTGCCGCTCCAGCCGATGATGGCGTGGCACCAGAAGCAGAACATGATGGAGCACCTGGTGGCGATCCAGCGCATCACCGACGGGCTCGCGCGCGAGGACTGGGCCGAGATCGCGAGCGCCGCCGCGCTGATCGAGTCCTCGCCGCAGATGCAGCAGATGTGTCAGCACATGGGCGCTGGCGCGGACGGGTTCACCGAGCTGGCGCTCGACTTCCACCGGCGCGCCGATGGCATCGGCGAGGCCGCGCGCGCCCGCGACGGTGCCGCCGTGCTGCGCGCCACCGCGACCACGCTGCAGGCGTGCACCGGCTGCCACGCGACGTATCGCCAGGAGGTGGTGGACACGGCGACGTACCAGGCGCGCACCGGCGAGGCGCACGATCCGGCCACCATGCACGGCGGGCACTGACGGTCGCTGTCTCGGCGCCGCCACACGACGACGATCCGCAGGTCGGAGACGCGGCGTCGAACGTGCCGGCGGCGCGGCGCGTGTCCGCGCGTCGAGCGATCCGCTGCTCGGCGGGATCCTCGCGCCCGGCGCGGCGCTCCTCGCGGTCGCCGAGACCCGGCCCGCGGCCCGGGGGATGGCCTGGTGAGCACGACCTCGCGGGCAGCGCCGGGTCGATGGCGCGGGTGGACGTGGCGTCGCGAGGGTGGGAGCTGACGGCGAGCCCGAGCGCGACGGCCGCGTGGAAGCCGTAGAACGCGAGCCACGCGGCGCGCAGCCGCGGATCGCGCGCGCGCGGGCCGCGGCGCGGCGCGGCCGCGGCGAGCCCGACCGCGGCGGCCAGCGCGGCGGCGACGTAGGCGCCGTGGCTGACGCCGAGCGCGGCCAGGCCGTGCATCGGCAGGAACGCGAGCACGCCGCCGACGATCGTCAGCAGCGCGAGCGCGGCGATCACCGGCGGCGAGGCGGGCAGCCGGCGCCGAGCCGCCGCCGCCGTGAGGTACGCGAGCAGCCCGCCGAACGCGAGGTGCCAGTAGTACGAGGTCACGGGCACGCCGAGCCAGCGGTGGGCGATGTTCGGATCGGTGTCGAACCACCGCCACCACCCGGCCTCGGGCCCGACCATGTCGAACGGAGCGTCCATCGCGACGATCAGGGCGCCGGCGGCGAGCGCCTCGCGCCCCGGCGGCAGGCCGAGGGTGCGCGCGGTCGCGATCCCGACGTAGAGCAGCACGAGGTAGACCGCGGCGATGTAGAGCGGCAGCCGCGCGTCGTAGAAGCTGATCGTGAACGCGCCGTGCGCGAAGTTGTCGACGAGGTGGTACGAGCCGAACTCCATGAGCAGCCCGTAGACGACGATCGTCGCCCACGTCAGCAGCTGTCGCGTGGCGCGGGCGTGGACGAACGTCAGCGCGGCGAGCGCGAGCACGACCAGCTCGAGCCCGACGAACGACAGCGGCAGCGACGTCGGGTCGTGGATCGTGATCACGCGGGTGTCGAGCCAGGCGCGCGGCATCACCCGAGCTCCTCGGCGTCGCGGGGTTCAGCGCCGGGCGCGGCGCCGGCACGGCGTCGCCGCCGGTAGTCGATCCGCGGCGGCGGCGCGGCCTCGGGCCCGAGCGCGGCGCCCCGGCCGCCGAACACGTGCTCGCCGTAGACGCGCCCGGCGCGCCGCCACGTCCCGAACAGCCGGTCCCACACGCCGAGCGTCTGGCCGTAGTTGACGTGGAAGTGGACGTGGTGGTCGTCGTGGAACCGCGGCGGCGGCTGCCACGGCACGACCGCGCCGAGGTCGACGCCGGAGTGGTCGAGCAGCGCGATCGCGTTGTGGTAGACGAGCACCGCCGCGAGGCCGGCGGCGTGGATCGGCCAGAAGAACAGCGGCGCGATCATGATGCCCTGGTAGAGCGCGAGCTCGAGCGGGTGCATCGCGGCGGCGGTGAACGCGGTCGGCGAGGTCCAGCGGTGGTGGACGCGGTGGATCCAGCGGAACAGCGCGCGGCGGTGGAGCAGGCGGTGCGCGCCGTAGAGCAGGCCGTCGGTGGCGACGAAGTAGACGAGCGCCGTCGCGATCGAGAACGCGACGCCGTGGCGATCGTCCCAGTAGACGCTCGAGGCGCCGCCGGTGGCGATGTGGTGGGCGAGCACGCCCGAGGCCACCGAGGCCAGCGTCATGTTCGCGGCGCCGAGCGCGATCTCCCGGCGACGGGCGCGCGGCGACGGCCACCGGGTGGGCTGGAGCTTCCACCGCGCGGCGTCGGCGCGGCGCCGGTAGTAGCGCCACTCCAGCAGGCCCCCGATCCCGAAGTACATGCCCAGCCCTCCCGCGAGGGCGACCGCGACGTAGCCGGCGAGCGTCATCTCGCGCGCGAGCCTCGCCGATCTCGGTGACGGTCGTCAATGACGAACGTCAGTGACGTGTGTCAGTGGCGCCGCGGGTGCGCGGGTGCCACTTCTGCCACCCGCGGCCTTCACACTTCTTCACGCGGCGCTGCGAGCGACCGCAACAGCGGCGCCGCACGGTGGGGGTGTCCCCAAGGAGCCCCTCATGATGATCTTCGCGCTCGGCCTCGCCGCCCTCGGCTTCGTCGCACTCCGTCACCGCCGCCGTCGCTGGTACGCGTACCACCACGGCTGGCACGGCCATCCCGGCTGCCACCACCACGACCACGATCACGGCGGCCTCGGCTGGCGCCGCGGCGGGCCGTACCACCTCATGCGGATGCTGGACACCACGCCCGGCCAGGAGCGGGTGATCCGCGAGGAGGTCGACGCGGTGCGCGGCCGCGCGCGCGCCGCGCGGGACGAGCTGCACGCGGCGCGGGCCGACCTCGCCGAGGTCGTGCGCGCCGAGCCGTTCGACCGCGCCCGGTTCGACGCCGCGCTCGCGCGGGTCGACGCCGCGTGGGACGGCGTGAAGGGCCAGCTCGGCGACTCGGTCGGCAAGATCCACGGCACGCTCGACGCTCGCCAGCGCGAGCGCCTCGCCGACCTGCTCGCGTCCCGCCGCGGCCCGTCGTTCGGCCCGTTCCGCTGATAGGCTGACCGCGATGGCGCTCCGCGTCCTGCTCATCGACGACGACGCGCGGCTCGCCGAGCTGCTCGCCGGCTACCTCGAGCAGAACGGCGTGACGCTGGCGCACGCGCGCGACGGTCAGGCCGGGCTGCGCGCGCTCGGCGCCGGCGCGTTCGACGCGGTGCTGCTCGACGTGATGATGCCCGGGCTCGATGGCCTCGAGGTGCTGCGGCGGATCCGCGCCGGCGCGGGCGGCCGCGTCCCGGTGATCATGCTGACCGCGCGCGGCGACGAGGCCGATCGCGTCGTCGGGCTCGAGCTCGGCGCCGACGACTACGTCGCCAAGCCGTTCAGCTCGCGCGAGCTGCTGGCGCGGTTGCTCGCGGTGCTGCGCCGCGCCGCGCCGGAGGTCGAGGGCGAGCGCCTCACCGCGGCCGGCGTCGTCGTCGACGTCGCGGCGCGCCAGGCGCGCGTCGGCGGCGAGCTCGTCGACCTCACGGGGATCGAGCTCGACATCCTGGTCGCGCTGATGCGGCGCGCCGGGCGCGTCGTGCCGCGCGGCGCGCTGCTCGCCGAGGCGGGGCGCGACGACGTCGCGGTCGGCGAGCGGACGGTCGACGTCCACGTCTCGCGGCTGCGCAAGAAGCTGGGCGACGACCCGGCGGCGCCGCGCAAGATCCGCACGGTGCGCGGGATCGGCTACGTGATGCCGAAGGATCCGGGCGAGCCGTGAGGCACGCGCATGGCCACGCGCACGGCCACCATGGCCCGCCGTGGCGGCGCGGCCGGTGGTGGCGCGTGCAGTGGCGGCTGCGCCGCCGGATCTTCGCGTGGTTCGGGCTGGCGGTCGTCGTCAGCGCGCTCGCCGGCATGGGCCTGTACCGCGCCGGCGTGCGGCCCGGGTTCGCGCTGCTCGTCATGGTGGCCCTCTTGTGGATCGCCGCGGGCGTGATCTCGTGGCGGCTGACGCTGCCGCTGGTCGAGCTCGAGCGTGTCACCCGCGCGCTCGGCGCCGGCGACCTCGACGCGCGCGCCCGCGCGCCGCGGCGCGGCCCGCGCGAGCTCAGCGCGATCGCCGAGGCGGTCAACGACATGGCCGCGCGGATCACCCGCCAGCTCCGCGACCAGCGCGAGCTGCTCGCCGCGGTGTCGCACGAGATCCGCACGCCGCTCGGCCACCTGCGGGTGCTGCTCGACACCGCGCGCGACCAGGGCACGCCGCCGGCGCTGCTCGCCGAGCTCGAGCGCGAGGTGCTCGAGGTCGACGCGCTGGTCGACCAGCTCCTCGCCAGCTCGCGGCTCGACTTCGGCGCGCTCGATCGGCGCGAGCTCGACGTCGCGGTCGAGGCGGCGCGCGCGCTCGAGCGGCTCGGCGTCGACGCCTCGGTGCTCGACGTCGAGTCCGATCGCTGCGTCGCGGCCGCCGACGCGACGCTGCTGCGCTCGGCGCTCGCCAACCTGGTGCGCAACGCGGTCGAGCACGGCGGCGGCGTGACCCGGCTGGCGGTGCGGCGCGGCGACGCCGGGATCGAGGTCGACGTCGAGGACGCCGGCCCCGGGTTCCGCGCCGACGACCTGCCGCGCGTGTTCGAGCCGTTCTACCGGGGCCAGGGCGGCGGCGACAAGCCGGCGCGAGGCTCGCTCGGGCTCGGGCTGTCGCTGGTCGAGCGCGTCGCGCGCGCCCACGGCGGCGCGGTCCGCGCGGCCAACCTGCCGGGCGGCGGCGCGCGGGTCACGCTGGCGCTGCCCGCGGCGTGATCAGCGGGCGCCGGGCTGCCACTTCGCGGCGAGCGCGCAGCCGCTCAGGCCGACCCGCCGCGCCTCGTCGAGCAGCAGCTTCGACTTGGCGTCGTCGGGCGTGCCCTGGAACGCGACCAGGAAGTCGTGGCCCTCGGTCGTCTCGAGGTTGGCGCCGAGCCACTCCGCCATCACCAGGATCGGCGACGGGTCGTGCTCGGCGCCCGAGCGTGCGATGACGTCGCACACCCGCTCGATGTCGCGGCGGTAGGGCGCGGGGACGGCCGGGCGCTCCGAGCCCGACTGACAGCCGATCGCGGCGGCGCCGCCGGCGACGACGAGCGCGAGCAGGGGCGAGAGGGCGGGCACGCCGCGCCGGCCGGACAGCATGCCGCGCAGCTTGCCCCAGAAATCCCGGGGCGGAAGCTGGAATCCGGCCCGGCGTTGTCGTACCAACGAAGACCAGGAGACATCCATGGCATACGTCGTCGCTGACCCGTGCGTGAAGTGCAAGTACACCGACTGCGTCGCGGTCTGTCCGGTCGACTGCTTCTACGAGGGCAAGAACTCGCTCGCGATCAACCCGGACGAGTGCATCGACTGCGGCGCGTGCGAGCCGGAGTGCCCGACGACGGCGATCTTCGAGGAGAGCGAGCTCCCCGCGAAGTGGTCGGTCTACGCCGAGATCAACGCGGTGGTCACCGGCGCCAAGACGCCGGACAAGGTGAACACCGGCGCGTGGCCGGCGCACCTGCAGGCCCAGGTCGGCAGCGTCGAGACGTGGCCGGGCATCACCGAGCAGAAGTCGCCGATGGCGGGCGCCGACGACGCGGCCAAGGAGGCCGACAAGATCGCCGCGCTGACGCTCGAGGGCGGCGGCTGATCCACGTTCGCGAGGCCGAGGCCGGCGCGGTCCGGCGCGACGGTGACGGGCGTTCGCGGCGGCGGTGATCCCGGCGACTCCGTGCGAGACACGGATGTCCCCGGCGAGCGCCGCCGTCGGCGCATTTCGGGGGCATGATCGGCGGCATGCACTTCGACGAGCACTACCGCGAGCAGGTGCGCCTGCGCGACGGCAGCACCGTCGTGCTGCGGCTGGTCCGCCCCGATGACAAGGCGCGGCTGCGCGCCGGGTTCGAGCGGCTGTCGCCGGACACGAGGTACCTGCGGTTCCACGGGGTCAAGACCGCGCTCACCGACGCCGAGGTGCGCTACCTGACCGAGGTCGACGGCGTCCATCACGTCGCGATCGGCGCGGCCCGGCTCGGCCCCGACGGCGAGGAGGACGGCGTCGGGATCGCGCGGTTCGTCGAGCTCGACGGCGATCGCGGCGTCGCCGAGGCAGCGATCACGGTGCTCGACGAGCTGCAGGGCAAGGGGCTCGGCGCGGCGCTGTTCGTCCGGCTGTGCGCCGCGGCCGCGGAGCGCGGGATCGAGCGGTTCCGCTGCGAGGTGCTGGGCTCGAACACCGGGATGCAGGAGCTGCTGCGGCGGCTCGGGCTGACCACGAGCGTCCGCGTCGAGGCGGGCGTGATGACCATCGACCTGCAGCTGCCGGGCGTCGCCGCCGACCACGCGGTCGACGAGCCGCCGCGCGAGAGCGGGTTGTACGCGATGCTCAGGCTCGCGGCCCAGCGGGTGCTGCGCCTGGGCGACGCGGTCGCGCGGTTCGTCCACGCCGACGAGGGCGACACGACGCTGCCATGAGCGCGAGCGCGGCGAGCAGCGTGCTCGCCAGCCCGCCGCCGCGGCCCGCCGCGCACCCGCCTCCCTCGGGCGGTGGCCCCGGCCCGTCCGGGACGTCGACGTCGCACGCCTCGTCCGCGACGACGAGCCCGTCGCCGCACACCGGCGCGCACGCGCTCGGCGCGCCCTCGCACTCCCACCCGGCCTCGATCGCGCACGCGGCGCAGCCGTCGCCCGCGCCGTCGTCTCGGTCGTCGGCGTCGTCGCAGCCCTCGCCGTCGACGACGAGGCCGTCGCCGCACACGGCGGCGCACGTCACGCCATCTCCGGCGTAGCCGGGCAGGCACGCGCACGCCCACGCGCCGTCGACGTCCGTGCACGTCGCCTCGGGCGCGCAGTCGTCGGTCATCGCGGCGCACTCGTCGACGTCGGCGCAGCCCGAGCCGCTGGCGCGGCCGTCGCCCGACCACCCGGGCGCGCAGCTACAGGCGAACGCGCCGGGCAAGTTCGTGCAGGTCGCGCGGTCGACGCAGTCGTCGATCCCGAGCGCGCACTCGTCGACGTCGGCGCAGCCGGTGCCGAACGCGCGGCCGTCGCCGGCGAACCCGTCGGGGCAGGCGCACGTGAACCCGCCGACCGTGTTGGTGCAGGTCGCCTCGGCGACGCAGTCGGCGGAGCTCGCGGCGCACTCGTCGACGTCGACGCAGCTCGCGGGGATCGCGGCGTCGCACTGCCAGCCCGGCTCGATCGTGCACGCGGCGTCGCAGCCGTCGCCCGGCGCGTCGTTGCCGTCCTCGCACGACTCGGGCGGCTCGAGCAGGCCGTTGTCGCACCACGGCCCGATCTCGAGCTCGACGGTCACCGGGGAGATCCGCCCCTGCGCGTCGCGGACGCGGCAGATGATCGGGTAGACGCCGTCGGCGAGCCCGAGCGGGACCTCGCCGGCGCTGGCGAACTCCAGGTCGTCAGCGGCGCCGTCGCCGTGGGCGCCGTCGTCCCACAGCCGCAGCGGCGCCTCCGCGCCGAGCGCGCTCGCGTCGCAGACGACGACGAGATCGGTCGAGGACGGTCCCTCGCCCGGCGTGACGTGGGCGCGCACCTGCACCGGCACGCCGCGGCCCGCGCGCGCCGGCAGCAGCGTCACGACCGCCTGCGGCGGGTGACCCGCGACGGCCCGCAGGTTGTCGATCGCGATCCACTCGTCACCGCCCTGCGTGTTCGCGGTGATCAGCCGGAGCTGGACGACCGGCTGCCCGGCCGCGTCCTCGGGCAGGTCGACCGCGACGCGCGTGCGCTGGCCCAGCTCGTTGGGGCCGATGGTCGCGTCGGCGACGTACGCCTCGGGGACGTTGGTGAACGGCCCGGCCGTCCCCACCCGGTACTGCAGCGCCAGCGCCTGCTCGACGTTGCCGGTGCGATCGACGTCGATCACCACGTAGCCGACGTGGACCCGGGTGACGCCCGTGGTGTCGAGGGTGACGATCAGGTGCGGGGCATCGACCTGGGCCGAGCCCGACATCGCGATCATCGGGTCGTCGATCACCAGCTCGACGATCCCGCCGGCGGAGGTCGGCGCCGTCGCGCGGTCGGCCTCGACGATCGGGACCGAGGCCGGACCTCCCTCGGCGGAGATCTCGGACGGCGGCGTGCCGTCGTTGTTGCCGATCAGCCCGGCGCCGCTGTAGCCGACGATCCCCGGCACGGTCGACCAGTCATCGTTCGCGGCGACCGGACTGGTCGACCAGTCCTGGAAGAACGGCAGCGGCTGCGGCACGGCGTCCGCGCGCGCGTCGCGCGACGCGGTCGCCGCGAGCGCACCCACCGCACCGACCATCGCCGCCAACCTTCGTCGGGGGTACCGCACGAGCGGAATCTAGGCCTCCGGAACGCACCCGACAAGCAAACACTTTCAGCAGGGGTAGCTGAACGTGCCCCATGACGCGCGCGCTCGCAGAAGGTGTGTTGGCTTACGCGCGCAGACGGCGGCGACGCCGGGCCGTCGCCACGAGCGTGGCGAGCGCGAGGCCGAGCGCGCCGGTGGGATCGCCGCCGCCGCCGGTCGAGCAGCAGCCCTGGTCGACGAGCTCGGCGTCGCACACGTCGCCGACGCCGTCGTCGTCGCTGTCGGTCTGGGCCGGGTTGGGATCGACCGGGCAGTTGTCGGCCGAGTTGCCGACGCCGTCACCGTCGCCGTCGCGCTCGCAGTCCGACGGCTCGCCGTCGTCGCACGCGTAGCCGGGCTCGACCTCGCACGTCGGGTCGCAGCCGTCCTCGGCGTCCTCGTTGCCGTCGTCGCAGTCCTCGCCGCCGTCGACGGCGCCGTCGCCGCACAGCGCCGACGGGCTGCACTCCGACGGTTCGCTCGAGTCGCAGTTGAACCCCGGCTCGACGACGCACCCGGCGTCGCAGCCGTCGCCGTCGTCGGTGCCGGCGTCGTCGCACTCCTCGGCGTCGCGGACCAGGCCGTCGCCGCAGATCCCGACGCAGTCGCTCGGCGTGCCGGTGCAGGACCATCCGTCCTCGACCGCGCAGGTCTCGTCGCAGCCGTCGAGCGGGTCGTCGTTGCCGTCGTCACACGCCTCGCCCGCGACGATCAGCTCGTCGCCGCACACCGGGGCGCACGTCGTGCCGCTGCCGGAGAACCCGGTGTTGCACGCGCAGGTGTAGCTGCCGTCGGTGTCCGTGCAGGTCGCGTTGGCGTCGCAGTCGTCGGCGCCGGTGGCGCACTCGTCGATGTCGGCGCAGCCGGTGCCGCCGGTGCGGCCGTCGCCGGCGTAGCCGGCGGGGCAGGCGCAGGTGAAGCCGCCGTCGGTGTCGTCGCAGGTGGCGCCGGTGACGCAGTCGTCGAGGCTCGCGGCGCACTCGTCGACGTCGATGCAGCCGCTGCCGCTCGCCTCGCCGTCGCCGGTGTAGCCGGCGGGGCAGGTGCAGGTGAAGCCGCCGTCGACGTCGGCGCACGCGGCGAGCGCGACGCAGTCGTCGGTCTCGGCGGCGCACTCGTCGATGTCGGCGCAGCCGGTGCCGCTGGCGCGGCCGTCGCCGGCGAACCCGGCCGGGCAGGCGCAGGCGAAGCCGCCGTCGAGGTCGTTGCACGCGGCGCCGGCGACGCAGTCGTCGGTCTCGGCGGCGCACTCGTCGATGTCGGCGCAGCCGGTGCCACCGGCCTCGCCGTCGCCGGCGTAGCCGGCCGGGCAGGCGCAGGTGTAGTCGCCGTCGGTGTCGTTGCACGTCGCGCCGGCGACGCAGTCGTCGGTCTCGGCGGCGCACTCGTCGATGTCGGTGCAGCCGGTGCCGCCGGCCTCGCCGTCGCCGGCGTAGCCGGCGGGGCAGACGCAGGTGTAGTCGCCGTCGGTGTCGTTGCACGCGGCGAGCGCGACGCAGTCGTCGGTCTCGGCGGCGCACTCGTCGATGTCGGTGCAGCCGGTGCCGCTGGCCTCGCCGTCGCCGGCGTAGCCGGTCGGGCAGGCGCAGGTGAAGCCACCGTCGGTGTCGTTGCACGCGGCGAGCGCGACGCAGTCGTCGGCCTCGGTCGCGCACTCGTCGATGTCGGTGCACACCGACGGCGCGGTCCCGGCGCAGTCCCAGCCGCTCTCGACGACGCACACCGCGTTGCAGCCGTCGCCGTTGTCGAGGTCGTCGTCGTCGCAGCCCTCGGTGCCCTCGACGCGGCCGTCGCCGCACACGGCGACGACCGTCAGCGCGATCGGGGCGTCCGACGCGCGCGCCTGTCCGTCGGAGACCGTGCACGTGACGAACTTGGTGCCGGCCGAGGTGGTCGCGCCGGAGGTGACCCGCGCGGCGAACGTCAGATCGCCCGCGGCGCCGTCCTCGTGCGCGCCGTCGTCGAACAGCGTCACGCCGGCGCCGCCGCCGAGCGGCGTCGTGTCGCACACGACGCCGACGCCCGTGGACGCCGGGTTCGTGCCCGGCGTGACGATCACCGACAGCAGCGTCTCGTCGCCCGCGGCGAGGTTCGACGGCGTCGCGGTGCCGATCCCGGTCGGGTCGGTCGGCGGGTCGATGATGGTGAGCTCGATCGTCGTGGCGTCGGAGCGCGCCTCGGCGTCCTCGGCGGTGCACGGGATCGACGCCGCGCCGAGCGCGGTGCCCACCGGGACCGCGGCGGTGAACGAGAAGATGTGGTCACCGGCGAACAGGTCGCCGCCGGTGCCGTCGTCGACGAGCGTCTGGTCGGCGGCGCCGCCGATCGCGGTGAGGTCGCAGGTGACGGTGAGGCCGGTCGAGTCGGGGAACGCGCCGGGGTTCACGGTGACCTCGAGCGCGGTGCTCGCGCCGCGCGCCACCGTCGACGGCGTGGCGTCGCCCTCGGCCGTGAGCGTCGTCGTCGTTATCTGGATGTCGTCGATGCCGACGAGCTCGTCGTTGCCCGCCGCGTTCGTGGTCAGGATGCGGAGCTCGACGAGCGCCTGGCCGTCGACCCCGGCGGGCAGCACCACGTCGATCGCCGTCGTCTTCGTCGCGCTGTCGGCGTCGGTCGCGTCGGCGACGAACGCAGCCGGTACGTTGAGGTAGTCACCGGTTCCCCCCACGCGGTACTGCAACGCCACGGCCTGGATCGCGTTGTCCGCGCTGGCGTCGAGATCGCGGACGTTGTACCGGACACGGACCCCGCCGATGGAGGTCGTGTTCAACGTGATCACGAGGTGCGGAGCGTCCGCCGTCCCCGAGCCTTGCATCGCGATCGTGTCCGGGACCTCGAGCACGCCGCCCGTCGAGCTCGTCACGAGCGCGTTCGCGATGACGTTGACGGGCGTGCCGCTGCCCTCGGCGAGGACCGTCTGCGGATCGACGCCGGTGGTCGCGGTCAGGTTGTCGCCGCGGTAGCCGACGATCCCCGGCACCCCCGACCAGTCATCGTTGGTCGTGATCAGCCCCGGGTCCGACCAGGCCTGGCTGAACGGCACGGCCTGCGGCGTGGTGTCCGCGTGGGCGACGCCCGCGACGCCGAGGACGGCGAGCGCGGACAGGGCAGTACAGGACAGTCGAACCCCGGTCATGGCGACCGCACACTAGTGCGTCGCCGACGCGGGCTCAAGCGACAAGTCGTCGTCGGCAAATGGTGAGCGGCAACACAATCGCGATCATCACGAGCACACCTACATCGCCCCCACCGGCGGCGCAGCCGTCGTCGACCTCGGGCTCGCACTTGTCGCCGACGCCGTCGTCGTCCTCGTCGCGCTGCGAGATGTTGGGGACCTCCGGGCAGTTGTCGAGCTCGTCCCACACCTCGTCCTCGTCGGCGTCGGCGCCGCACGTCGACGTCTCGCCGAGCTCCCCCTCGCACCAGAACTCGCGCTCGGGGGAGCACGTGTTGTCGCAGCCGTCGCCGACCTCGAGGTTGGCGTCGTCGCACTGCTCCCCGACCTCGCGCGTCCCGTCGCCGCACACCGCGCTCTCGACGCACACCGACGGCTCGCCGCTGCACGAGTAGCCGGGCTCGCTCGCGCACGCGGCGTCGCACCCGTCGCCCGGCTCGACCCCGCCGTCGTCGCAGTCCTCGACGTCCCGGACCAGGCCGTCGCCGCAGATCCCGGCGCACTCGCTCGGCGCGCCCGTGCACGCCCAGCCCGGCTCGGTCATGCACGCGGCGTCGCAGCCGTCGCCGCCCTCGGGGCTGGCGTCGTCGCAGGTCTCGGGCGCCTCGATCACGCCGTCGCCGCACACCGGGTCGACGGGGCCGGCCTGCGCCGCGGCCGCCGCGGCGAGCGCCAGCGCGGCGATCACGTCGCCTTCTCCGCGTGGCCGATCAGCACCGAGCAGTGGGCGTGCCGCATCGCGGCCTCGGCGACGCTGCCGAGGAGGAACCGGCGGAACCCGCGGCGGCCGTGCGTGCCGACCGCCAGCAGATCGAACTTCTCGGCCTCCGCGCGCTCGGTCAGCACGCTGGCCGTCGGGCCGTGGAGCAGCTCGAACCGCAGGTGGCGGCCCGAGCCGGCGTACTGCGCGATCAGCCGCTCCGCGCGCTCGGTCGCGCCGGCGGTGACCGCGTCCTTGAGCGCGCCGAGCGCCGAGGTGCTGTCGGCCAGCGCCTCCATGCCCCACGACCCCGGCGGGTACTGCCACACGTGGGCCAGCTCGATCACCGCGCCCGGCGCCGACAGCGCGATCGCCTGGCGCAGCGCCTTGTCACACGCCGGGGAGAAGTCCGTGCCGACGAGCACGCGGGTGAACTCGGGCCCGGCCGGGCCGCCGTCGCGCGGCGCGCGCACCACCAGCGCGCTGCACGGGACCCGGCGCGCGATGTGCTCCGCCTGGCTGCCGAGGAGGAACCGCGAGATCCCGGTGCGGCCGTGGGTGCCGAGCACGACGAGATCGACGCCCAGCTCGGCCGCGACGGTCGCGATCTCCTCGTCGGGGTGGCCCTGGCGGAGCTGGAAGTCGGCGCGGACCCCGAGCGCCGCGGCGCGGTCGCACCGTCTGCGCAGCTCGGCCTCGTCGTTGGAGCGCTCGGCCTCGGCGAGCTGGGTCCACTCGACCGCGGTCGCCGACTCCAGGCTGCCCATGACGGGCGTGCCGGTGAAGTCGGCCATCACGTAGACGAGGGTCAGCCGGGCCTGGTCCCGGGCCGCGAACGCGAGCGCGCGGTCGAGGGCCCGATCGGCGAGCGGCGACAGGTCGGTGGCGACGAGGACGTGTTTCATGGCGGCCGCCTTCTGGTCGACGGCGGGGCCGCCGACGGATCAGAACTTCGCCTCGTACTGTACCCACATCGTCACCTCGGGCGAAGGCGTCCGCGCCAGCGTTCGCTCCCGCTCGTCGAGCCACACGAACACGTCGGCGCGGGCGCGCAGCCGGTCCTTGGCGCGCACCCGCAGCGTGGCGTCGAGGTAGCCGGCGAGCGACTCTTCCAGGCTCTCGGGATCCGCCACGTCCTCGGACAGGTAGCGCAGCCGGGCGCGCAGCCGCAGCCGGTCGTCGGCGACCGGCGGCTTGTACAGCGCGATCAGCCAGGCCGAGGCGTCCTGGCGGAACCCGTCGGGATAGTCGGCGTCGTCGAGCAGCTGGTGCTGGAGCTGGGTCGAGACCGCGAGCCGCTTGTCGACCTGCCACCGCAGCCGCGCGATCGACGTGATCTGCATGCCCTTGCAGTCGACCGGCTCGCCCGCCTCGTCGAACTCGAACGTCTCGTCGTAGCACTGGCCGCGGCCGCCCTCGCCGAGGTCCTTGTCCTGGACCTCGATCCACGCGCCCCACCGGATCGCCCGGCTCGCCTTCACGTCCGCGCGCAGGTAGGCCTCGGCCTTGGGGACGTCGTCGGACAGCGTCGTCCACGCGTCGAGCCCGCCGCGCAGCGACACCGCGCCGTGCGTGGCCGTGTAGCGGACGCGGACGCCGGCCTCGTCGCGCGCGCGCTGGCCCTCGAGCTCGTCGGGCGCGGCGATCGGCCGGCCGTGCGGGTTGACGAAGTCGGTGTCGTAGTACCGAGCCGAGACCTCGATCTCGCGCTTGTGCGCGGAGTGGAGCACGGCGCGGACGACCGCCGCCGGGCCGCCGCCGCCGGTGACGACCGCGCCGTCCGCGGAGACGTCCATCGCGTCGAAGCTGTGGGTGACCTCGGCGCCGACGTCGACCCAGCCCTTGCCGACCGCCGCGGTGACGCCGGCCGCGCCGAAGCTGCCGCCCGCGGGGCGCGACGACCACTCCTGGAAGTCGAGCGACAGGTCCTCGCCGCCGGCGCCGTCGTCGACGAGCCAGGCGTCCTTGGCGCCGTACCCCGTCACGCCGACGTAGTTGCGGGCGTCGATGAAGTACGCGGCGTGGCCGCCGACGAGCGTCTCCCGGTACATGTCCGGCAGCGTCGAGTACGCGAGCTCGGCCGCGGGGGCCAGCGGGTCGCCGTCGGGGCGGACGTAGACGTCGGTCGCGGCGCACGCCGGATCGTCGTCGGCGCGCGGGTCGTCGCAGCCCGCGGCGTCGTAGATCTCGTACTGGTAGATCGAGCGCGAGGCGATCGAGCCCCAGGCGTAGGCCTGGACCCAGCCCTGGCCGAGCGGCAGGTGCTTGACGCCGCCGGCGACGCCGAGCTGGGCCTCGCGCCACCCGAGATCCGGCGTGACGTAGTGGAAGTCGTCGGCGCACGGCGAGCCGGCGAGCTCGCCGGTCGACTCGGTGCACTGGCGGTCGAGCCCGCTGCCGCGGTAGAGCTGGTCGTCGCGGTAGATGCCGTTGGGCGTGTAGTCGCTCGAGCTGTCGAACGTGAGCCGCTGGCCGAACCCGATGCGGTAGGTGCCGGCGATCGCGGCGAGCTCGTCGGTGTCGTAGGCGACGTAGAGCTTGGGCAGGTGGGCCTGGACGCCGGGGCCGTCGGTGAGCAGGCCGTCGCGCACCGGGTCGTAGACGACGGCGGCGCTGCGCAGCCGCGTCATCGTCGCGGCGACGCCGGCGGTGAGGTGGTTGCCGACGAGGACGCGGGCGCGCAGGCCGAGCGGAGGGGCGAGGTCGTCGCCGGCGGTGAACCCGGACTGCGCCTGGACGAAGCCGTGGGGCGTCAGCTCGGCGCCGCGCTCGCGGACGACGAGGAACGCGGCGATCGCCAGCAGCTTGTCGTCGGTGAGGACGCCGGCGCCGACGAGATCCGCCGGGTCCGCGATGAACCCCTGCTCCGCGCGGTAGGCGAGGATCGCGTCGACGTCGTCGTAGGTGAGGTTGGGCAGCGAGTACAGCTCCTCGCGGTCGGCGGCGGACAGGTCGACGCCGCGGTGGAGCAGGTCGACCAGGACGCCGAACGTCTCCTCGGTGATCTGCCGCGACGCGAGCAGGTCGTAGAGGTCCTCCTCGTTCTCGACGTCGATGAACGCCTCGTACGGGTTGGCCGCGGCGTGGGCCGAGGCCAGGATGACGGTCGCGGCGGCGAGCCAGCTCGCGGTCAGTCGCATGTCACGTCCTCGCAGATGCCCCACATGCCCTGGCCGGCGGCGCGCGCCGCGGCCTCGAGCGCCTCGAACTCGTCGGCGCGATCCGCGCCGTTGGGCGGGATGTGCAGCACGCACGCGTAGCCGCGCTCGACCAGCAGCGTGTTGATCTCCTGGTCGTCGAGCGTGACGTAGGCGAGCAGCCGTCCGAACCGGTCGGTGCACTCGACGTCGTAGGACAGCGTCACGGTCTCGCCCAGCACCAGGTCGCTGTTGAACTGCGCGGCGTTGCTCCCGAAGCAGTCGGTCGCGCCGCCGGTCGACTCCGGCGTGTCGATCATCAGGTAGCGGATCGTCTCGCCGGACTCGAGCTCGATCGTGTCGCCGTCGATCACGCGCGCGACCACGCCCGACGACGGGCCGCACGTCGACGCCGGCCCGCCGCAGCCGGCGGCCAGCGTCGCGATCGCCCCGAGCGCCGCCGCGGCGTGGGCGCGCGCGTTCAGGGGCACTCCGCGGTGTGGGCCGCGCGCGGCGTGCCGCGGTCGGTGCCGTTGTAGAAGTCCGTCACGGGCGTCGTCGCGGCCGCGTCGCACTGGGTGCCGTCGGTGTCCTTCTGGATCGACGAGCCGTCGGTGTTCGACGTCCAGGTCACGACGTCGAGGTCGACGCCGGCGAGGCCGATCCGCAGCGTCCCGGTCGCGCCGCCGGTGTTGTTGGGCAGGGTGAAGCCGAACGTGTCGTCGACGGTGGGCAGGCCGCCGTTGGTCGCCGCCTCGGTCGACTGCGCGAACAGGAAGTACGCGCCGGCCTCGAGCTCGACGCAGTCGGCCGAGACCACCAGCGGCGTCGCGCCGAGCGCGGTCGTGCCGGCCTGCAGGCCGTTGAGGTCGACCGCGGCGGTCGCGCGCAGCTCGAACCACTCCTTGTCGCCGTCGGCGCCGACGACGTTGGGCATCCACTCGGAGATCACGAGCTGGCCTGCGGTCGGCGAGACGATCGGCCGCTCGGCCAGGGTGTCGGGATCGACGCACTGGCCCTCGGGCGGGAGGATCGTGCACTGCTCGTTCTCGGCGCCGGGCGAGCCGCGGTCGGCGCCGGCCCACGCGGTCGTGGCGTCGCACCAGTAGCGCGGCTCGTCGTTGGCGTCGCTGGCCGTGAAGTCCGGGTCGAGGCCGAGGCTCGTCGCCGACGCCGCGCCGGTCCAGGTGACGGCGTCGAGCACCGCGCCCGCGGGATCGAGGAGCTGGACGTCGCCGTCGGCGACCATCGTGAACCCGAAAACGCCGTCGACCCGCGGCAGCGTGCCGTTGACCAGCGGATCGATGTCGCGCGCGAACACCAGGTACGTCCCGGCGGTGACCGCGAGGCACGTGTCGGCGTCGACGACGTTCGGGCTGGACGAGTCGCCGGCGCGATCGAGCTGCAGGCCGTTGAGGTCGACGTCGGCCGCGACGTAGACCTCGAACCACTCCTTGTCCTCCTGCGGCGCCGACGGCGACGGCATCACCTCGGTGATCACGAGCTGACCGACCGTGGGCACGACGACCGGGCGCAGCGTGTCGCCGTCCATGCACATGCCGGAGCCGCCGCCGGCGCAGTCGTAGTTGTCCTGACCCGGCGTGCCGAAGTTGCTTGGCTCGAACTCGAACTCGGCCTCCTCGGGCGGCGAGCACCACCGGGCGAGGTCGTCGTTGGCGGTGTAGTCGGGCGGCGTGCCGCCGTCGAACCCGGTCGAGCGGCCGGTCTCGACCACGTCGTAGAGCACCTCGTCGATCACGTCGTCGCCGCACCGCAGCGTGAGGCGGCCGCCGTCGGCGTTGAACAGGTCGCCCAGCGCCGTGCCGTAGCCGTAGTCGAGGTGGCCGGCGACGAACTCGGGCAGGACGTTGCCGAGCACGAGGTAGCCGCCGCCGTCGACGGTGACGCTGTCGAGCGTCGTCGACTTCTCGCGCGAGCCGTCGGGCCGGGCGTGGACCAGCGTGAGCCCCTCGAGGTCGATCGGCGCGCCGGAGGTGTTGTAGAGCTCGAACCACTCCTTGCCCTCGTCGGTGCCGCTGCCGCCCGGCGGGGCATCGGCGTCGGCGAAGATCTCGGTGAACACGAGCTCGCCGGGGAGGATCCCGGCGCACGCGCCCGGGTCGTCGCCGCCGTCGGGGCCGCACGCGGCGCCGGCGAGCGCGGCGCCGGCGCCGAGCGTCGCCAGCGTCAGGGTGCGGAGGGGGCGGAGCGGGGATGACGACATGGTCCGTCCTTGGTCGCACGCGGCGACGGCGCGGTCGTTGACTCGGGTCACGGGGTGCTGGCTCCGGCGTCGGCGCCGGGCTCGTCGCCGGGGCGGACGAGCCCGGGGATGTCGGACAGCACGACCTGGCCCGGCGTGTTGACGACGAGCTGGAGCTGGCGCCGGCCGTTGTGCTTGTTGACGTAGACCGTGACGACGCCGCGCACCATGATGAACTCGCCGCGCCACGCCGAGACGCCGGTCGAGGCGAGCACGTCCTTGTCGAAGAAGATGATCGGGAAGTCGCCGAACATCTTGCGGCTGAGCATCACCTTGCTCGGGCCGCGGTCGCCGAGGCGGACCTCGCCGACGGTGCCGAGCACGACGATCTCCTTGTCGAGGCGCTCCTCGATCCGGCGCAGCGCGTCGAAGTCGGTGAGGTTGATGTAGTCGTCGCGATCGCGCGCCTGGCGCTCGAACTCGGCGATGAACTCGGCGCGCGCGGTCCACCACGGCTTGCGCTCGTCGTAGTCGGTGTAGTGCGCCTTGGTCGGGTCCCAGATCCCGACCTTCGCGGCGCGCGCCTCGCGCTCGGCGTCGACGAACTCCTGGTGGAACCGGCGCGAGTAGCCGTACTTCGAGAAGTACGGGCTCATCCCGGCGCGCACCGCCTCGACGTTGTAGTTGATCCAGCGCCCGTCCTTCTCGGCCATGACGTAGGCGAGGTAGCGCTCGTAGCGGTCGCGGATCTCCTTGGGGTTGTCGCGCTCGAGCCGGACCTTGGTCACGCCCTCGAAGAACGCCTTGCCCCACGCCTTGGCCTCCTCGCCCAGCGGCGTCGCGGCCTTGACCGGGCGCTTGTGGTCGCCGCGCAGGTCGATGAGGTACTTGGCGAAGTCGGCGTCGGCGGCGAGCCGGTCCGCCTGCTTCTTGAACGTCTCCTCGGCGTCGAGGCCGATCAGGCGGAGCGAGCTGTCGAGGCCGTCGACCCGGACGGTGTCGCCGTCGACGACCTTGGTCAGGCGGAACTCGCCGATCACGAGGCCGGGCGCCTCGAGCTTCTTGAGCGAGTCCTGCGCGCGCTTGCGGGTGTAGCGCGCGCCGTCGGGCGGCCCGCACGTGGCGAGCGCGACCAGCAGCACGGTGACGAGGGCGATCAGGGAGCGACGCATGGGTGGTTGATCTCGCCGGGGGTGCCGGGCAGGCCGAGCTGGCCGGGCTCGTCGACGGGCGTGGTGTCGGCGCACCACGCCGCGTCGTCGTCGTTGCCGTCGGCCGACGGCGGGTCGAGGCCGAGCGAGTAGCTGCCCTGGTCGGGGAGCGCGTCGTAGACGACGCGGTCGAGCAGGAGGTCGTCGCAGCCGGTGACCGTGACGCCGCCGGTGGCGGGCAGGTCCCCGGGCAGGTCGAGGTCCATGCCGTAGTCGATCCACGCCGGGCGCGCGTCGTCGGGGAAGCGGCCGAGGGCGACGTGGCCCCCCGGGGCGACCGGCAGGCTGCGCCGGATGATGACCCGGTCGCGCTGGTCGCCGCCGACGCTGACCAGCTCGATCGCGGCGCCCTCGAGGTCGAGCTCGACGCCGGTGACGTTGGCGAGCTCGACGAACTGGCCCCAGGTGTCGCCGCCGTCCTGCGGGCCGCGCAGCTCGGTGATCACGACGTCGCCGGCGCCGGCGGCCGGGCAGCGCTCGGGCTCGGCGTCGCGGACGCAGCCGGAGGCCAGCGCCGCCCCCCACAGGGCAGCGGCGAGGATGCCGCGGTTCACAGGCACTTGGTCGACTGTACCGCAAAGGCGCGCGGGGTTGCCCCCTCATGCACGGGAGGCTACAAGCGGGGCGTGGACGAGCTGCCCGCGCGCGCCGACGTGGTGATCGTCGGCGGAGGCTTCGCCGGCGCCGCGACGGCGTGGTGGCTCGCCCGGCACGGCGTGGTGGACGTCGCGGTGCTCGAGCGCGAGGACCTGCTCGGGTTGCACGCCAGCGGGCGCAACGCCGGGATGTGCCGCCAGCTCGCCGAGGACGACCGCTGGACCGCGCTGTGCGCGCGGGGCGCGCGGCTGCTGCGCGAGCCGCCGGACGGCTGGACCGGGCGGTCGCCGCTGACGGTGACGGGCTCGCTGCTGGTCGCCGACGCCGCGGTGACGCTGGGGACGCTCGCGGCGCGCGCGGCGGCGCACGGCGTGCGGCATCGCCTGCTCGACCGCGACGAGGTGTGGGCGCGGGTGCCGGCGGTCGCCGGGATGCCGTGCGTCGGCGCGATCGAGGCGTTCGACGACGGCGTGATCGACTCGACCGCGCTGCTGCACGGGCTGGCGAGCGGCGCGCGGCGCGCCGGGGCCCGCGTCGTCGTGCGCGCCGAGGTCGAGGCGACGCGGCCGGCCGGCGACGAGGTCGAGGTGGCGACGACGCGCGGCGTGGTGCGCGCGCGGGTCGTGGTGTGCGCGGCGGGCGCGTGGGCGGGCGAGGTCGGCGGGCGCGCGGGCGCGACCGACGCCGAGTTCGTCGCGGTGAAGCGCCACCTGTTCTTCCTGGCGCAGGCGCCGGCGGGGCCGGCGGTCGGTGACCCGTTCGTGTGGCACGTCGGGCCGGGGCCGGAGCGCGAGGTCTACGTACGCAACGGCGCCGACGGCCTGATCGCGTCGGCGTGCGACGCGACGCGGGCGCGGCCGGGCGACGTCCGCGTCGATCCCGAGGCGTCGACGCGGCTCGGCGCGCGCCTCGCGGTGATGGCGCCGCGGTTGGCCGAACGCGCGGTGACCGCGACGTGGGCGTGCCTGCGGACCTACGCGCCCGAGGGGCCGCCGCGGATCGGCTGGGATCGCGACGTGCCGTGGCTGTGCTGGGTCGCCGGGCTCGGCGGGCACGGCGCGACGAGCGCGCTGGCGGTGGGCGAGGAGGCGGCGGCGGTGATCGCGGCGCGGCTGCCCCGGCTGGCCCGGACGAGGTGACCGCGAGGGCTACTTGCCCTCGTCACACTTCGCGACGTCGTCCTTGGTCTTGGCGGCGAGCCCGCACTCGACGACGGCCTTGGGCGTCTTCGAGGTGCAGGTCTGCATGAAGTTCTTGCCCTCGCCCTGGGCGAAGTCGGCGATCGCCTTCTTCTGCTTGTCCAGGTCGGCCTTCATCTCGGGCGTCATCTCCGTGCCGCCGCCGCCACCCGCCGCGATCTCGATGTCGATCAGGTGCTCGAGCAGCCTGGCGCACTGATCCTTGGACGGCGCGTCGCTGCACGCCGCGGCCGACAGCGAGGCCCCGACGACGAGGAGGGGGACGGCCAGCAGGCGGAGGCGGAGCAGGGCGCGCATCGGGAGAAAATCCTATCACCACTGGCGGGCGGCGCGCCTGTTCCGGGCCACCCGGCTGCTCCCGCGCGGCGCCGGGTGCGAGGTCAGCCGCCGGCGCGGCGCTGCCGCCGCTCGACCTGGGACAGGTGGTCGCGGATCTCGGCCAGGTGCGGCGCGAACCGCAGCGCGTGGGCGAGGGCCGCGCGCGCCTCGTCGAGCCGACCGCGCTGGAACAGCAGCCAGCCCCAGCTGTCGAGGATCGACGGATCGCCGGGGGCGAGGTCGCGGGCGCGCGTCAGGTGCCGCTCGGCGCGGTCGAGGTCGGCGGCGACGCCGGTGCGGGTCAGCGCGTAGCCCGCGAGGTTGAGCGCGCCGACGTGATCGGGGCGCGCCGCGAGCACCTGCTCCGCGATCTCGGCGGCGCGCGCGTGCTCGCCGGCGCGATCCTCGAAGCTGGCCCACGCGTAGCGCAGCTCGAGGCTGCCCTGGCGCTTGCGCGCGGCGCGCTCGAGCAGCGCCCGGCCGGCGGCGGGCTTGCCCTCGGCGAGCAGCAGGTCGGCGTCGGCGACGAGCAGGTCGATCGCGTCGGGGCGCGCCGCCCGCGCGGCGTCGACGAGCTGGCGGGCGCGGCCGGGCTCGCCGGCGGCGGTGAGCGTGGCGGCGGCGAGCGCGACGGCGTCGGGCCGCAGCGCGTCGTCCTCGGGGACCTCGAGCGCGAGCTCGACCGCGCGCGCGCGGTCCTTCGCGGCGGCGTCGGCGCGGTCGGCGCGCGCCTGCGCCGCGACCAGCCGGGCCGCCGCGCTCGCGGGGAACGCGTCGCGCGCGGCGTCGGCGACGCGGATCGCGTCGTCGAGCGCGCCGATCGCGCGGTAGAGGTGCGCGACGCCGAGGCGCTGGAGCTCGTCGGCGGTGGGGTCGTCGAGCAGGCCGAGCAGGTCGAGCGCGCCCTGGCGGTCGTCGGCCTCGCACAGCAGCCAGAACAGCTCCTGCGCGACGCCGAGGTCGCCGCCGGTGCGGTCGAACGCCTGGCGCGTCTGGAGCACCGCTTCGGCCAGCTTGCCGTCGTGGCGGAGCGCGTGGGCGAGGGCGAGCCGGGCCTGGATGTGGTCGGGGTCGAGCTCGAGGACCTTGAGCAGCTCGGGCGTCGCGGCGGCCTCGCGGCCGCGGTCGATCAGGGCGGTGGCGAGGAGGAACCGGCCGTCGACGGAGTCGGGGACGGTCTTCAGGAGCTCGCGGTAGGCGTACTCGGCGCGGTCGGGGCGCTTCAGGGCGATCCACGTCGAGGCGAGGCCGAGCCACGCGGCCTCGTGCGCGCGGTCGAGGTGGATCGCGCGCTCGTAGGCGGCGCGCGCGGCGGCGTGGTCGCGCAGGCCCCCGTGGATGCGGCCGGCGAGCAGCCACACCTCCGGGTGGCGCGGCCAGCGCGCGGTCGCGTCGACGATCTCGTCGCGCGCGCGCGCCTTGGCGCCGGTGCGGTACGTCGCGTCGATCAGCGCGAGCGCGATCATCGCCTCGTCGGGTGCGGCGGCGGCGGCGGCGCGGAGCTCGGTGGCGGCGCGGTCGTAGTCCCCCTCGAGGATGGCGAGTCGGCCGCGCAGGTAGTGGGCGTAGGCCGCGGCCTCGAGCGGCGGCGGCGGCGGCCGGCGCGCCGCTGGCTTCGGCCCGCACGCGGTCGCCGTCACGAGCGCGGCGATCGCCACGACGCGCGCGGCGAGCAGGGTGCGCGACGGCCAGGCCACGGACGGAGTGTAGCCCGGTTGGCCGTCGCCTGTTCGCGGCGCGCCGGGTTACAGCGGCATGTTGCCGTGCTTGCGGGGCGGGTTGGTCTGGCGCTTGTTCTTGAGCGTCCGCAGCGAGCGGATGATCGCCCACCGGGTCGTCCGCGGCTGGATGATCTCGTCGATGTAGCCGAGCGAGGCCGCCTTGTACGGGTTGGCGAACCGGTCCTTGTACTCCTGGGTGAACCGGGCGCGCGCGGCGGCCTTCTCCGCCTCGTCCGCGATCTTGTCGAGCTCGGAGCGGAACACGATGTTGACCGCGCCCTCCGGGCCCATCACGGCGATCTCGGCCGCGGGGTAGGAGAAGTTCACGTCGGCGCGGATGTGCTTGGACGCCATGACGTCGTAGGCGCCGCCGTACGCCTTGCGCGTGATGACGGTGATCTTGGGGACCGTCGCCTCGGTGAACGCGTACAGCAGCTTCGCGCCGTGCTTGATGATGCCGCCGTACTCCTGCTGCGTCCCGGGCAGGAACCCGGGGACGTCGACGAACGTCACCAGCGGGATGTTGAAGCAGTCGCAGAACCGCACGAACCGCGCGGCCTTGACCGACGCGTCGATGTCGAGGCACCCGGCGAGGTGCGCCGGCTGGTTGGCGACGACGCCGACCGGGCGGCCGTCGAACCGCGCGAACCCGCACACGATGTTCTTGGCGTAGTCCTTGTGGACCTCGACGAAGTGACCGTCGTCGACGACCGCGTGGATGATCTTCTTGATGTCGTACGGCTTGTTCGACTCGAGCGGGACGAGGTCGTCGAGCGCCGCGTCCTCGCGGTCGGCCGGATCGGCGCACGGGCGCACCGGCGGGTCCTCGGCGTTGTTCGACGGCATGAACGACAAGAGCTCGCGGATGCGCGCGAGCGCCGCCAGCTCGTCGGCCTCGGTGAAGTGCGACACGCCGGAGCGCGACGCGTGGGTCTTCGCGCCGCCGAGCTGCTCCTTGCTCACCTCCTCGTGCGTCACCGTCTTGATGACGTCGGGGCCGGTGATGAACATGTACGACGTCGCGTCGACCATCAGGATGAAGTCCGTGATCGCGGGCGAGTACACGGCGCCGCCGGCGCACGGGCCCATGATCGCGCTGATCTGCGGGACGACGCCCGAGAACAGCACGTTGCGCGTGAAGATGTCGGCGTAGCCGGCGAGCGACTCCACGCCCTCCTGGATCCGCGCGCCTCCGGAGTCGTTGAGGCCGATCACGGGCGCGCCGATCTTCGCGGCGAGGTCCATGACCTTGCAGATCTTCGCCGCGTACGCGCCGGACAGCGAGCCGCCGAACACCGTGAAGTCCTGCGCGAACACGCACACGGTGCGTCCGTCGATCGTGCCGTAGCCGGTGACGACGCCGTCGCCGAGGGTCTTCTGATCCTGCATGCCGAAGTCCGCGCACCGGTGGGTGACGAACTTGTCCATCTCGACGAAGCTGCCCTCGTCGAGCAGCGCCGAGATGCGCTCGCGCGCGGTCAGCTTGCCGGCCTCGTGCTGCTTGTCGATGCGGGCTTGACCGCCACCGAGGGAGGCCTGGCGCTCCATCTCCTCGAGGCGAACGTTGGGGTGGTTGGCGTCTCGCGTCACAGGTGGCGTAATGTAGAGCCGTGTCCAACGTGAAGGGAAGCGCGCTGGCGTCGCGCTTGCTCTGGGTGAGGCTCGGTCATGGCGAGCCGGGGCTCGCGCGCCTCGAGCAGGCGGTCTCGCCGGCGCTGCGCGAGGTCCTGGTGAACGGCGTGCAGATGGCACGGTGGTACCCGTTCGAGCAGTTCATCGAGCTGATCGAGGTGATCGACCGGCTGTTCGGCAAGGGCGACCTGGGGCTGGTGCGCGAGCTCGGCCGGTTCGGCGCCGACGCCAACCTCAAGACGGTGTACCGGCTGTTCTACAAGGTGGGCACGGTGCGGTGGATCATCGGCCGGGCGGCGCGGCTGTGGGGCGCGCACTACGACAGCGGCGAGCTGCGCATCGTGGACGACCGTGCCGGGGACATCACGATGGAGATCGCGGGGTTCGCGACGCCGCACCGCATCCACTGCGAGTCGGTCGTCGCGTGGTGCGAACGGTCGATCGAGATCAGCGGCGGCCGCGACGTCCAGATCACCATGCTCGATTGCCGGGCCACCGGCGGCGAGCGCTGCACGTTCCGCGTGACGTGGAAGTGACCTCGGCGCGTCGCGCTCAGCGGATCTCGGCCGCGAGCTCGGTGATGACGTCGCCGCGCTCGAGCTTGCCCACGGCGACCCGCTTGCCGGCGGCGAGCCGGGCGGACATCCGGAACTTCTGGTGGGTCGCGGCGTCGCGGCGCCGCACGACGCGTGACACCTCGAACGAGAGCACGGCCGTGGCGTCGGCGCTGCGCTCGCGGCAGACCTTGAGCTCGTAGCCGGTGTCGCCGACGTCGGTCGCGACGCTGGCGCAGCCGACCTCGTCGGCGATCGTCAGCGTGGCGCGCACGGCGTCGCCGGCCTTGCCCTGGGTCGTCTCCGCCAGCTCGACGTCGACGGTGATCGCCGCGGCGGCGCGGGTGGCGGCCTCGGCGGCGGCGGGCCTCGCGCGCGAGGCGGCGAGCGCGGTGGCGACGATGGCGGCGGCGGTGGCGGTGGCGATGCGCGTGACGTGGGTCGACATGGGATCCTCGCTGGGGTGAAGCGGTCGCAATGATGCGTGCCCGGGCGTAGAGCACGCCTCGTGCCACCGCCGCCGGGCGCGCCTGCGCGCCCCGTCGCGAGGATCGGCGCGATCCCGCGACAGGCTGGCAAGCACGCGCCGCGCCGCCGGGACATCCTGGCGTGCGCCTCCGGCGCCGCGACCCCGCCCGGCCCGCGGGGATGGAGTAAGGTCCGCGCCCCGATGTCCGACCCCGCCCAGCCCGCCACCGGCGACCACGTCGTCCGTGCCATGACCACCGACGGCGGCTTCCGCATCATCGCCGCCGTCACGACCGACACCGTCCGCGACGCGCTCGCCGCGCAGCACCGCGCCGACGAGCTCGGCCTCCGTCTCGGCGAGCTGATCACCGCCGCCGTGCTGCTGCGCGAGACGACCCAGCCGGCGCGCCGCGTCCAGCTGCTGTGGCGCGATCGCCGCGGCGGCGCGCTCGTCGCCGACGCGCTCCCCGACGGCGCCAACCGCGGCCTGGTCAACCCCGGCAGCGACCAGGAGGTCTCGCCGCGCGGCGACCACCTGCTCCAGGTCGACTACACGCTGCCCAACGGCGCGCTCCACCAGGCCACCGTCGGCATCCCCGACGGAGAGGACATGTCGTCGGCGCTGATGCGCTACCTCCACCAGAGCGAGCAGATCCTGTCGATGACCGGCGTCGTCGCGCTGCCCGGCCCGCAGGGCGTCCGCCTCGTCGGTGGCTACGTCATCCAGCTGCTGCCCGAGGCGACGCGCGAGGTCATCGACACGATGACCGACCACGTCGGCAACCTCGAGCCGTTCCCGCACCTGCTCGAGGCGCGCGCCGCCACGCCGCGCGCCCTGATCGCCGCCCTCATGGGGGACCTGCCGTACCAGGAGCTCGCGGCGTCGGCGCTGCGGTTCGGCTGCACCTGCAGCGAGGTCCGCGTCATGACCAGCATCCTCACGCTCCCCGACGACGAGATCGCGTCGATGCTCGCCGGCGATCCGCTCGAGGTGCGGTGCGACGCGTGCGGCCGCCAGTACGTGATCACGCCCGACGCGCTGCGCGCGTTCCGCGACGCGCGCGATCCGGGCCGCGCGCGCGCCTGACGTGCGCGGGCGCGCTCAGCGCCTGTGAGGCTTTCAGCCTCGCAGGCCCTGTCGATCGGCTGGCTCGCCCGCAGACGGGCTCGCGGCGCCTGTACGGAGGTCGCCTCGCTTCGCTCGGCTCAGCGCAGCCCGGACATGCAGTTCATCATCGCGGTCGCGATGTCCGTGGCCTCCTGCTCCTCCGCCTTGCTCGCCTGCAGGTCCTCGTAGCGCTTCGCCGCCGCCTCGAGCTCGGCGAGCACCGCGTCGGCGCACGCCTTGTCCTTGCACTTGCACATCTTGTCCTTCATCGCGCGCAGCACGCCCATCGCCTCCGCCACCGTGCCGGCCGCGGGCGCCGCCGCCGTCACCGGCGTGCGCGCGAGCTCCGCGTCGGCCCACCCGACATGCATCCACGCCGCGTCGTTGACGCACTGCACGCCGCTCGTCGCCTTGCAGCTCACCGACCCCTGGAAGTACGTCCCGTCGGGGTGGAACCCGTAGCCGTCGCACGGGCCCGCCGTCAGGTCCGCCGACGGCTGCTTCGTCCAGCTCCCGGTCTCGACCGGCGACGCCCACTGCTTCGACCGCGCGTCGAACAGCAGGCACGAGCTGTGGCAGGCGTCGCCGCACCCGGCGGACGTCACGACCAGCAGGTAGCCGGTCCCGCCGAACGACCGCGACGCGCCGCACTCCATGCCGCTGTCGTCGCACTCGCCGACGCCCTCGGGCAGCACGATCGTCGCGTCCCAGCCGCCCTCGGTGACCGCCGCGGCGCTCGCGCGCGGCTGCCGCTTCTTCTGCTTCTTGAGCCACGCGTTGCCGACCACCTTCACCTTCTTGAGCGCCTTCTTGTCGCGCGCGTCGTTCTCCTCCCAGATCCCGCCGTACGCGCCCGAACCCTCCGTCACCTTGATCTTCTTCGCCCCGAGCTCGAGCAGCGGGAACAGCCCGGCGTAGTCGGTGCTCCACGACGCGTTCGACAGCCCGGACACCGCGAACGCGCCCTCGGGCATCTTCTTGGCGATCGCCACCGGCTTGCGCTTGGCGTCGCGCAGGTCGATCACGTACAGCGTGCCCTTGCTGACGAACCACACCAGCTCCTGCGCGGCGTCGTACGCGGCGCCGGTCACCGGCCTGGCGTACAGCGTCGTCGCGGCGCCGAGGCGCACGCCGCCCTCGCCGAACGACAGCAGCTCGGCGCCGGCGCGCGCCTCGCGCGCGGTGGACAGCAGCAACGCCGCGACGAGCGCGGCGACGGACACGATCAGGCGTCGTTCCCCCATCCGGCGAGCATAAGCGATCGCGCCGCGCCGCGCCCGCGCCGCGTCGGCGTCAGCGTCAGCCGGGCTCGATCGAGCACGTCGCGCCCAGCACCGTCTTCCGCTGCGTCGCCATGATCCGCAGCTCGACCTCGCACGGGTAGCGCGCCTCCTCGCCCGCGCGCGCCTGGCGCTCGGCCGCGTCCGCCACCGCCTCGTCGGCGCGCACGGTGAGCCCGATGTCCGCTTGCTCGGCCGAGGTCAGCGTCAGCCGGACCCGCCCGCCGTCGCCGGCCGCGGCGAGCAGCTCGTCGACGATCTCGGCCAGCCCCTCGGCGGCCTTGTCGACCTGCTCGTCGTCGCCGGCGCCGGCGTAGCGCACGAGCCCCGCGCCGTCGCGGCACGCCAGCGTCGCCGTCGCGACGATCACCGGGTCCTCGCCGCGCCCGGCGCGCGCGAGCGCGCGGTCGCACAGCGCGCCGACGCCCGCCGCGATCTCGTCCGCGACGTCGAGCTCGGCGAACGACGAGTGCTCGAGGAACGCGCGGGCGCCGGCGAGGTCGCGGCGGGCGCGCGCCGTCGCGCGCGCGACGACGCCGGCCGCGGCGCGGTCGTCGAGGAGCTCGGCGCCGAGCCAGTTGCCCAGCGCCTCGACCTCGACCTCGGCCGCGGCGAGCTTCGCGGCGCGCCCCGCGATCGCCGCGTCGACGCGCGCCGCGGGCAGCAGCTCGTACGCGATCGCGCGCGCCTCGAGCAGCGCGTCGAGGTCCGCGGCGCGCTTGACGTCGGCCGCCAGCAGCGCCGCGGCGCGCGCCTCGAGCGCGCCGGCCACCGCCTCGGCCTGATCGACGCCCGCGGCGTGGTCGCCGAGCGTCGCGAGCTCGTCGAGATCGCGCGCGCGGCCGATCGCCGCGACCAGCAGCGCGCGGATCCCGGCGGCGAACGCCGCGGGCTCGGCGTGCAGGCGCAGCGCGAGCGCCAGCTCGAGGTCGCCGCGGGGCGCGAGCGCCGCCGTGGCGCGTGCGCGCAGCGCCGCCGATGCCTCCGGCAGCGCGCCGTGCGTCGTCACCGACGTCACGCGGACCGCCAGCTCGACCACGTCGGCGCCGGCGGCGAGCGCGCGCACGACGCCGGCGTCGTAGGTCGCGAGCAGCCGCGCGCGCAGCTCGTCGGACAGCCCCAGCGCCTCCGCCGCGTCGAGCAGGTTCTCGACGTCGTCGAGCCCCAGCGTCGCGATCGCGGGCGCGAGCAGCTCGGCGTGGCGCGCGCGGGCCGCGGCGACCAGGTCGTCGGGCAGCTCGAGCCGGCGGGCGTGGCCGACGAGGTCCGCCGCCTCGTGGTGATCGGTCAGCCCGGGCAGGCGCGCGCGCAGCCGCGCCTCGAGCTCGGCCAGGATCTTCGCGCGCGCCTCGGGGTAGCGCGCGCCGTTGTCGCGGACCCACTTATCGATCGTCGCCTCGTCCGACGCCAGCAGCCGCGTCAGGTCGATGTCCGCGCCGCCGCGCCCGGTGGACCCCGCCTCGCCGGTCGGCGCGGCGCGCTTGCTCTTGCCGACGACGACGTACAGGCCGACCGCGGCCGCCGCGATCGCAGCGACGAACAGGATCGGCCCGGCGCGCAGCCCCTTGCCGACCTTGACCGACGGCCCGGCCGTCGCCGCCGCGGCGCGCGCGACCTCGCCCCAGTCGACCTCGGTCATCGCGGCGCGCAGCGCGCCCGCCGCCTCGCGCGCGACGCGCACGCCCTCCTTGTTGAGCACGACGCCGAGCTCGCCGACCTTGCGCAGCCCGACGCCGCCCGGCCCGACGGTGACCTGCATCCCGGCCGTGTTCGTCGCGTCGAACACGCCGAGCTTGCGCTCGGCCTCGCCGAGCCCGCCGCGCAGCGCGTCGTACGCCTCCGGCCGCCGCCCGCGCGCCTCGAGCGCGCGCGCCGCGCGGTCCAGCGCGTCCCACACGCCCTGGTAGGCGGCGTCGATCTCGGCGATGTACAGGCCGAGGTCCTCGGACCGGCCCTTGCGCACCGCCACGCCGATCGCGCGCTCCGCGTCGTCGCGCTGCTTCAGCAGCGCGTCGCCCAGGGTCACGGCGTCGACCGCCTCGCGCAGCTCCTCCGGCACCATCGCCCGATGCTACTCGATCAGCCCAGGCCCTCGACGACCGCGTCCATCACCGCGCGGCGCAGGTGCTTGATCGCCTCGGCGCGCGCGCCGTCGCGTGACGGGTGGACCCGGTTGGTCAGCAGCGCGACCCACCGCTGCCGCGGCACGTCGAGCCACAGCGAGGTCCCGGTGTAGCCGAGGTGCCCGAACGCGCCGTCTCGCGGCCACCGGTCGCCGGCGTGCGACACGCCCGGCTCGCTCGACGGCGTGTCCCAGCCGAGCCGGCGCGTGTGCCCCGGCGCCGCCGCGGCGCGCGCGAACGCGATCGCGACGTCGGCGGGGAGCCCCGCGGTGTCGTGGCCGGCGAGCAGCGCCGCGGCGGCGCGGCCGAACGCCGACACCTCGCCGATCGTCGCGAACAGCCCGGCGTGCCCGGCGATCCCGCCCGCGGCGTGGCAGTTGTCGTCGTGGACCTCGCCCTCGACCAGGCCGCGGTACCCGTCGAGCTCGGTCGCGACGACCCCGGCGGGCCACGGCGCGCGCGCCGGCCGCGGCGCGCGCAGGTCGACGAACCGCGCGTGCGTCAGCCCGAGCGGCCCGGCGACGAGGTCGGCGAACAGCGCCTCGAGCGGCGCGCCGCCGGCGCGCTCGAGCGCGGCGCCGAGCGCCAGGTAGCCGAGGTCGCTGTAGATGACGAGCTCGCCGGGGGCGTGCGCCGGCGGCGTGGTCGCGGCCATGTGGACGACCGCGCGCCGCGCGTCGGGCTGGCCCGCCAGGTCGCCGGCGAGCACCCGCTCGAAGAACTTGTGGTGCGCGGGCAGGCCGCTGCCGTGGCCGAGCAGGTGGGCGATGGTGACCCGCGGGTCGAGCCCCGGCACCAGCGTGCCCGCCGGGGTCGCGAGCGCGAGCCGGCCGCGGCCGATCAGCGCCATCGCGATCGCCGCGGTCGACATCACCTTGGTCACCGAGGCCAGATCGAACGCGGTCAGCGGCGCGACCGGGGCGCCTGGCGTCGGCACCGTGCGGGTCGTGCCTGTGGTCAGAGAGAGCACCTCGCGCCCGGCGTCACCGACGGCGACGGCCGCACCCGAGCACCACCCGCGCGCGATCGCGTCGTCGAGGATCGCGGCCAGCGCGTCGTCCATCGCGGGTCAGGACGGTACCTCGCGCGCGCGGCCGCGTCGAGGTCGCGTGGTATCTTGGGCCCCGTTCGTGACCCGCTACGAGCTCATCGAGCGCATCGGCGTCGGCACCATGGCGGAGATCTTCCGCGGCAAGGCGCTGGCGGCCGGCGGCTTCGAGAAGCCGGTGGCGATCAAGCGGATGCTGCCGCACCTCGGCCAGGACCGGCGGTTCGTCGCCGCGCTGATCGCCGAGGCGAAGATCCTGTCGCAGCTCCGCCACCGCAACATCGTCCAGATCTTCGACGTCGGCCTCGGCGACGACGGCCAGTACTTCCTGGTGATGGAGTTCGTCGACGGCATGGACCTCGGCGCGATCCAGCGCACGCTCGAGGCGCGCCGCAAGCGGCTGCCGCTCGACATCGCGCTGCACGTCGGCGCCGAGGTGTGCGAGGCGCTCGAGCACGCGCACGCCGCGCTCGCGCCCGACGGCCAGCCGATGCGCCTGGTCCACCGCGACGTCGCGCCGTCGAACGTGCTGGTGTCGCGCCACGGAGAGGTCAAGCTGACCGACTTCGGCCTGGCCCGGCGCCCCGGCGAGGTCACCGGCCACGGCGGGGTGCGCGGCAAGTTCGGCTACCTGTCGCCCGAGGCGGCGGAGGGCGGCAGCGTCGACACGCGCAGCGACGTGTTCAGCGCGGCGGTGCTGGTCTACGAGCTCGCGCTCGGGCGGCGGCTGTTCAGCCAGCTCGGCGACCTCGACGCGCTGCGCGCGGTGCGCGAGGGCAACATCACGCGCCCGCTGCAGATGGATCCGACGCTGCCGCCGCCGCTCGACGAGATCTTGATGTCGGCGCTGGCGCGCGATCCGGCGCGCCGCACCCGCACGACCGGCGAGCTGGGGCAGCGGCTGCGCAGCCTGCGCTACTCGCTCGAGTCGGCGGCCGGCGATCCATCGCAGGAGCTGGCGCGGATCCTCGCGGGCGTCGAGGCGGCGGGCGGCGACGCGCCGCGCGCCGGCGCTGCGGGCGACGAGGAGAGCTCGACCGCCAACGAGCGCGGCCAGGGCGGCAAGCGGCGGCGCGCGCCCGCCTCGTCGCTCCACCCGACGACCACGGGCGGCGGCGGGTTCGGGCGCGAGCCGACGCTGATCAGCCTGCAGCCGGTCGACCTGTTCGCCGACGACCGCGACGGCACCGGCGTGATCAAGGCGCGCCAGCTGCTCGATCGGTTCGAGGAGGAGGAGACGCGGCTGGCGAGCTCGCCCGGGATGAGCGACGGCGGCGGGCGGTGGCGCGTCCAGCAGGACACGTTCGAGGCGCCGGTCGGAGGCGGCCCGCGCGAGACCTCGCCGACCGGCGTCTACGTCGGCGACGACGGCGACCGGCTGGGCACGCTGCCGGGCGAGACCGGCGAGGTCACGTTCACCGGCACGCCCCACGGGACGGGCGACGACGCCGAGGAGTCGACCAAGGTGCTGAGCCCGGCGCTGCTGGCGCGACGCGCCGAGCCGCCGACGGAGGAGCGCCCGGCCGCGGCGCGAGGCAAGCAGTCGGCGCTGCCCGGGACGTCGCCGGCGCCGCGCGGCAAGTCGGGGCGCACCGCTCCCCCGCCCACGCCGCCGGTGCGGCCCGCGCCGCCGCCGCCCGCGCCGCAGGTGCGG
>WYBA01000330.1 GCA_011526095.1 Myxococcales bacterium
GACCGACGGCTCAGGGCGAACGGTTGGAGATCTCAACCGGTTCGAGGAACCGGAGATCTGATCAATCCTGAGCACCATCCTTCGACTCCGGGCTCGCTGGCGCTCGCCCGGGCTCAGGATGAGCGGAACTGCTTGATCCCTCGGACCATCTGTCCTCCGACGACGACCCGACTTGTGATGAATCCATCCCGGCAGACATCGCGCGCGCCGTCGAGCAGGCGAGCGTCCACGTGGACGCGGACGCGCCGCGCGACGCCTGGCTCCGCGCCAGCCTGCGCCTCCCTCTCCCCCACGCCATCCAGAGCGGAACTTCCCAGCAACTCCGAGCACCTGGAGGCTCCCCCGAAAACCCGTGCAACGCCTGGCCGCGGCGGTGTCACCCGGTCGATGCGCCTCACCTCGTTCACCCTCGCCCTGCTGCTCGTCCCTGCCGCCGCGTGTGGTGGCGGGGGAGGAGGCGACGACGACCCGCCCGACGCCTCCCCTAACGCCGACACCGGGGGCGCGCCCGACGCCGAGCCGGACGGCGGCGGCTCGATCACGCCCAGCCTCGCCGCGATCTGCGGCGAGGACGGCTTCGCGGTGCAGGTGTTCGAGCGCGTGAAGGCGTGCCGCCCCGACTACGCGCTGGTGATCGGCGCGACCACCGCGGCCGAGGTCGCCGCGGCGTGCGGCGCGCGCTACCAGCCCTACCTCGACGACGGCACGCTCGAGCTCGGCCCGGCGTCGGCGTTCGCCGCGTGCGACGCGTGGCTCGCCGACGCCACGTGCGCCGACGTCTCGCTGTCCGGCGAGACGCCGTGCGCCTCGCCGGCGTTCAGCGCCCGCGACCCCTACCGCGACGCCGCCGGCGGCATGCTCGTCGGCACGGTCGCGATCGGCGGCGGGTGCTTCGACCAGGCGCAGTGCGTCGACGGCGCGTACTGCGATCCCGCCGGCGCCTCGGGCGACGTGTGCGACGCGTGCGCGGCCCGCAAGGCCGACGGCATGACCTGCGATCCGGCGCTGCGCGGCGCGGACTGCGTCAACGGGCTGTGCCTCGGCGTCTGCGCCACGCCCGTCGCCGAGGACGGCGCGTGCACCGCCGACGCCCAGTGCGCCGGCTCGCTGATCTGCCTCGGCGGCACGTGCCAGCCGCTGCCCGCCACGGTCGCCGTCGGCGCCACGTGCGAGGTCGACCTCGACTGCAACCCGGCGGTGTCGGGCCTGTTGTGCAGCGACGATCAGACCGGCCTCGGCGGGCCGCGCTCGTGCCGCGCGCCGGTCGCGCTCGGCGCCTCCTGCGTGTCGACCGGCGGCCAGCCGCAGGTCCGCTGCGACGCGCTGGCCTACGAGCGGTGCGCGACGACCTGCCAGGCCGCGCTGACCGCGGCCGAGGGCGAGGCGTGCGGCCGCGACCTCGGCGTGCAGTGCGGCGGCGCGCTGACGTGCGTGCTGGGCGATCCGCGCGACATCTTCTCGACCGGCGTGTGTCGGACGGTCCGCGCCGAGGGCGAGGCGTGCGTGACGGGCGTGTGCGGCGCGGGCCTGGTGTGTAACCGGTTCTCGCAGCAGTGCGAGGCGACGAACGCGGCCCCGTTCGGCTCGTGCGACGAGCCAGCGGAGGTCTGCGACAACGGCCTGGACGACGCGGACCTCGACACGCTGGAAGACTGCGCCGACCCGGAGTGCAGCGGCGCGCCCGCGTGCGCGGTGAGCTCGGGCGCCGCGACGTTCGTCGCCGGCCCGAACAACGGCAGCGAGCGCTACCAGCTGGTGCCGTCGTCGGACGGCTCGCGGATGTTCGTGCTCGGCGTCCCCGACAAGCTGTTCACGGTCGACCCGACGCTCGCCGCGGGGCCGACGGGGATCACCGCGTCGGGCGCGTTCCGCCAGTACCTCGGCGTCCCGACCGCCGACGGCGGGCTCGTCGCCGTCTACACCAGCGGCGCCGACTTCCTGAAGCTCGACGCCAGCCTCGCCCTGCAGTCGCCCGACATCGACGGGATGCCGGGGACCAACGACTTCGCCCGCGTCCAGGAGGCGGGCCTGCTGCGCGAGAGCTACGGCCTGTCCGCGATCACCGGCGGCTACGCCGCGGTCGGCCGCGCCAGCACCTACGGGTTCCTCACGATCGTCAACCCCGACCTCGACGCGCTCGTGCTCGACCGCCGGTACAGCCCGGTCGACGGCATGGGCAACCCCGACACCTCGCGCCGCCTCGGCTTCGACGACGTCGCGCCGCTGACCGGGGGCAACCTCGCCCTCGTCGGCGACTTCCAGTTCGAGGCGATGGCGATGGTCGTGTCGCCGACCACCGGTGACGTCATCGGGGTGACCGTGCTGGACCGCCCGACCGCGCCGATGGGCACGTCGGCCACGAGCCGGCTCCACGACGTCGCGCCGCTGGCCGACGGCGGCTTCGTCGCGGTCGGCACCGTGACCACGCAGGTGTTCGGCGACACGCCGTCGCGCACCGACCAGCTGCTGGTCGCGCGGTTCACCTCGACCGGCGCGGTGAGCTGGGTGAAGCAGTACGACGGCGTCGCCGGGACGGCGACCGGCCGCGCGATCACCGTCGACGCCGACGGGTCGTTCGTGGTCGTCGGCAGCGCCTCCGGCGACGTGCTCGCGGTGCGGCTGTCGTCGGCCGGGGCGGTCGTGGCGACGCGCGCCTACGGCACCGCGAACGCCGAGGTCGGGCTCGGACTCGCCCCGCGCGCCGGCGGGTGGGCGATCGGCGGCTACGGCGCGGCGACCAGCGGGGCCGCGCCGACGCTGTTCTGGATGGTGCTGACCCAGGCGGACCTGTCGATCGCCGGCGGGTGCACCGGCGACCGCGGCCCGGTCGCGACGTTCGCCGAGGTCACGACCGACGCCACGGCGGTGTCCCCGGCGACCGGCGAGCTCACCACGACGGCGACGCTGACCGCGGCGACGCGGGTGTTCAGCGCGACCTCGGCGACGAACACGGGCCGCTGCGAGTGATCACAGGCGCGCGGCGCACGCCGTGCACAGCCACGGCCGCGTCGCCGCCGGGTCGTCGGTGATGCCCATCATCGCCGGCTGGCCCCGCTTCATCGCGACGCCGCACTGCGCGCAGCCCTGATCGCGCGCGAGCACGACCTCCTGCCACGCCGCGACCCCGGCGAGCGGATCGCGCGGCTCGCCGCGCGCCGCCGCCGCGACCTTGCGGGCGTCGCGCGCGACGCCGGCCCCGAGCTTGGCGGCGTCGGCGACGACGTTGTCGACCAGCTTGAACGTGTCCTCGAGGACGTTGCGCACGAGCTGGGACACCGACACCCGCTGCTGCTTGGCGGCGTCGCGCAGCACCTCGTCGAGCTCCTCGTCGACCCGGGCCTGGACCAGCCGGTCCTTGCGCTCGCCCTCGGGCAGCGGGGCGCGGCCGCGCTTGCGGCGTCGGGGCGGAGAGGTCACGTATGACACAGTACTACGTCATACGCGCGGCCGACGCATCCAAGGGCTCCCATATGGCAGGATGGGCGACCTCGATGCTCCGTCGTCTGCTGCCGGTCGCCACCGGCCTGGTGCTGCTCGCGATCTGGTGGATCGCGCACGCCGCGGGTGCGTTCCCGGTCGGCACGGTGCCGGCGCCGGACGAGGTCGCGGCCGCGTTCCGCAAGGAGCTCGTGTCGGGCCGCCTCGCCGACCACGTCGTCGCCTCCCTCTACCGCGTCGCGTGGGGCTACGTGCTCGGCGCGCTCGCCGCGATCCCGCTCGGCCTGGTGATCGGCCGGTCGGCCGGCACGCGCGCCGCGCTGCTGCCGTGGATCAACTTCTTCCGGACGCTGTCGCCGATCGCGTGGCTGCCGTTCGCGGTGATCTGGTTCGGCCTCGGCGACCCGCCGGCGATGTTCATCCTGTTCCTCGCGACGTTCTTCCAGCTCGTGCTCGCCACCGCCGCCGCCGCCGGCTCGGTGCCGCGGGTCTACTACCGCGTCGCCGAGGACCTCGGGTTCGGCCGCGCCGAGACGCTGGTCCGCGTCACCCTGCCCGCGGTCATGCCCCAGCTCGTCACCGCGCTGCGCGTCGCCGTCGGCGTCGGGTGGATGGTCGTCGTCGCCGCCGAGATGCTCGGGCCGCAGAGCGGCCTCGGCTTCCTGATCATCGACGCGCGCAACGGCCTGCGCATGGACCTCGTCGTCGTCGCGATGATCACGATCGGCGCGATCGGGATCGTGCTCGACGTCGTGTTCGCGCGGCTCGCCCGCGTCCCGATGCTGCGCTGGGGGTTCGAGCGATGACCGCCGCGGCCACCACGACCGCCGCCAACGCCGCCGCCGCCAACGCCGACGTCGTGCTCGACCTGCGCGGCGTCGGCTTCGCCTACGGCGCGGTCACGGTGATCGACGGCCTCGACCTCGAGGTCCGGCGCGGCGAGCTCGTCGTGTGCGTCGGCCCGTCGGGCTGCGGCAAGACCACGCTGCTCGGCCTGCTCGGCGGCCACCTCGCGCCGACCCGCGGCACGCTGATCCGCGCCGGCGCCAGCCGCACGATCTACCAGGACGGCGGGCTGTTCCCGTGGCTGACCGTGCGCGAGAACGTCGCGCTCGGGCTACCGCGCGGGCTGCCGCCCGACGACGCGCGCCGCAAGGTCGACGACTGGCTCGACCTCACCCACCTCACCGACTTCTCCGGCCACTACCCGCACCAGCTCTCGGGCGGCATGCGCCAGCGCGTCGAGCTCGGCCGCGCGCTCGCCGCCGAGACCGACGTCCTGCTGATGGACGAGCCGTTCAGCGCGCTCGACTACCAGACTCGCATGCGGATGCGCCGCGAGCTCGCGTCGACGCTGGTCGCGCGCCAGCGCACCGTCGTGTTCGTCACCCACGACATCGAGGAGGCCGTCATGCTCGGCGACCGGATCATCGTCCTCGGCGCGCGGCCGACGCGCGTGCGCCGCGAGCTGCACCTGCCGACGGCGCGCCCGCGCCAGCCCGCCGACCCCGGCGTCGCCGAGGCCGAGCAGACGATCATGGAGGAGCTGGGCCTCACGGCCTAGGAGGTCACGATGCGCGCGTTCGCGATCCGCCTGGGGCTCGGCACGGCCGTCGTGCTCGCCCTGCTCACCGTGCTCCGCCACAAGCCGTGGAAGCAGGCGCCCGCCGCCCACGCCGGCGTCGCCAGGCTGGAGGTGGGCTTCCTCCCCGTCACCTGCCACCTCACCTGCCCGGTCACCGACTACGCGACCGACACCACGACCACGGGCACCGACTTCGTCTCGGTCCGGTTCAGCGAGTTCTCGACCGTGGTCGAGGCGCTCAAGACGCGCGAGCTCCAGGCGACGTTCCTGCTCGCGCCGCTGGCGATGGTGCTGCGCGCCCAGGGCGTGCCGATCAAGATCGTCTACCTCGGCCACCGCGACGGCTCGACGGTGATGGTGCGCAAGGACTCGACCGCGAAGACCCTCCGCGACCTGCGCGGCAAGACGTTCGCCCGCCCCAGCCGGTTCTCCAACCAGTACCTCGTCATCACCAAGCTGATGGAGGACGAGGGGATGCGGCCCGACGAGATCAACTTCATCGACCTGCCGCCGCCCGACATGCCCGCGGCGCTCGCGGCGGGGGCGATCGACGCGTACTTCGTCGGCGAGCCGCACGCCGCCAAGGCCGAGCTGGCGGGCACCGGCCGGGTCCTCTACCACGCCAAGGACATCTGGCCGCGGTTCATCTCGTGCGTGCTGGTCGTGCGCGAGGAGCTGATCACCGAGCGACCGGAGGTCGTCGCGGACCTCGTCCGCGGCATCACCGAGTCCGGCGAGTGGGCCGAGACCCACCGGCTCGAGGCGGCGAAGGTCGCGCACGGCTACTTCAACCAGGACCAGCAGCTGCTCGAGTACGTACTCACCCAGCCGCCGGATCGCGTCAGCTACCGCCACCTCACGCCCACCGACGACGAGCTGAAGACGATCATGCGCTACGCGATCAAGGCCGGGATCCTCGACCGCGAGATCGACACGCGCGAGCTCGTCGACCTGCGGTTCGTCCCCGACGAGATCCGGCCGGGCGACATCCAGGTGCGGTAGCGCGATCCGTCACGGGATCAGGCTGTCGCAGTCGAACGCGTCCGCCGCGGCGGCGCCCGGCGCCCCGCCGGTCAGCGTGAACGCGTCGATCGTCGCGGTCGTCACCGGCGCGATCGCGCCCATGTTCGTGCCGAGCTGGACGCCGACGCGCAGGTCGTCGGCGTCGAACGTCGCCGTCACGGTGGACGTCACGTCCTCGGCCTCGGCCGTGATCGTGACCGTCGCCCCGACGCGGACGAACCTCAGGATCGCGCCGGTCTCGGCGGTGGCGTCGAGGTCGGTCGAACCCGACGGCTGGTCGGCGGCGCTGACCCCGACCGCCGGGAACGTGCCGATCGCCGCGGTGAGGAACCGCGTCGGCGCCGCCACGTCCTCGGAGATCCCGGCCTGGACGAACGCGCCGGTGCCGCCCGCGGTGAACGAGGTCACGAGGAACGCGGCGTCGAAGTCGCCCGACAGCCCCGCCTGGGTGACCTCGATCGCCGAGCCGGCGGTCATGTCGGTGGCCGTGAGCACGAGCGCGCCGCCGGTGATCGTCGCGGTCGCGCCGTCGTCGGCGTTCACGGTCCACCGCAGCGGACAGCCGGCGGCGTCGGGCCGCGCGGCGTCGACGCCGACCGCCGCGTCCGCCGTGGTGTCGCCGTCGCCACAGCCAGCGACCAGCGCCCCGCACGCCACGATGATCCAGGTCCGCCGCGGTGCCATCATGGAGCCATCGTCCCACGAACCTCACCTCCCCGGCACGCGTTCGTCGTCGCGCTCGCGAACGCATGCGTCGCCGGCGCCGCGTGCGACGAGCCGGCGCCGCGCGTCTCGATCCGCGCGCCCGCCCCTGGCGCGGCGATCGCGGAGCACGACGCGGTCCGCCTCGAGGTCGAGGTCGCCGCCGCGGAGCCGCTGCGCGACGTCACCGCGTCCGTCGACGGCCGCCCGGTGCCGGCGATCGTGAGCCCGCCGCCGGCGCACGCGCGGTGTGATCGCGGCTGCGCGTTCGTGGTGCTCGTCGAGTCCGGACGCCTGCCAGAGGGGCTGCGCCGGGTCGGCGTGACCGCCCGCGACGCCCGCGGCCGGGCCGCCAGCGCGGAGCGCGCGGTGACGCTCGTCGACACGCCCCGGGTGAGCCTGCGCGTCCCCGGCGACGACGACGCCGTCGGCCGGGGTCAGCTCGTGCTCGTCGCCGACGTGGTCGACCGCAGCCAGGTCACCGCGACGGTCACCGTCGACGGCACGCCGCTCGACGCGCGCGTCACCGGCGCGTGCGCGACCGGGTGCGAGGTCCGCGCGGCCTGGGATCTCGCGACGACCGCCCCGGGCGCTCACGTCGTCGAGGTCACGGTCACCGATCCCGACGGGCGCACCGCGTCGCTCCGGCGCTCGGTCGACGCCGGCGACGGCGTGTTCGTCCGCGCGATCGAGGTCACCGGCGAGCGCGACTTCCGCAACCTCGAGCTCGAGCTGCACGTGCTCGACGCCGCGACCGGCGCGCTGTTCGGCTGCGCCGGGCGTGGCACCGGCCTCGAGCACGTCGACCGCTCCGACGAGCGGCAGGTCGTGATGGCGCCGCTGCGTACGCCCGCCGGGCAGATCCTGTCCACCGCCGAGCTCGAGGGCGAGCGCGTGGTCATCGTGGTGATCGAGGACGACAGCGGCGCGTGCCCCGACGCGCCCGGCCGCCGCGACGACGTGATCGGCCGCAGCGCGCCGATCCGCGGCGAGGCGATCGCCGGGACCCGCGCGTTCGGCGACGTCGTGTTCGTCGAGCTGATCACCGGCCGCCCGCTGTGACCCGCCGCGCCCGCGCCAGCGCGAGCGCGATCACCACCAGGCCCACCGGCTGCGCGATCAGCACGACCAGCGCGGCGTGCGCGCCGGCGTGATCGGCGAGGGCGCCGAGCGCCCACGGCAGCGCCAGGCTCAGCGGGGTGAACAGGTGCCCGGCCGCGGCGACGACCGCGCCGCGCCCCGGCCGCGTCGCGTAGGCCTGCGCCGCGACCAGCGGGTACAGCGGCGCGCTGGTCGCGCCGACGACGAACATCAGCGCCGCCGACAGCCACGGCTCGCGCGCGCCGAGCCAGGCCGCGTAGGCGACGGCGCACGCCGCCGCGCTCGCCGCGAGCAGCCGCAGCGGCGCCACCGTCGCGAGCAGGCGGTCGAGGACGATCAGCCCGAGCACGCCGCCGCACAGGTCGGCGCCGAGGATCAGCGACCGCCCGACCGCGCCGACGCCGAGCTCGTCGCGCAGGTGCAGCGCGCCGAACACGACCAGCGTCTCGTCGAGCAGCTCGCACAGCCACAGCGCGGCCAGCCACACGAGCAGCCGCCGGTCCCGCAGCGCGTCGCGCAGCGCCGCCCACACGCCGACGTCCGGCCCGTCGTCGCCGTCCTCGGCCGCGCCCGCCGCCGGCGCCGGCATCGCGTGGCGCGCCAGCGCGATCGCGAACGCGAGCGCCAGCGCGCCGACGCCGACGAACGCCGCGCGCCAGCCCAGGCCGATCGCGGCGAGCGCCACGAACACCGCCGGCGCGGCGAGGTCGCCGAGCATGCCGAGCATCGCCCACCGCGTCATCGCGCGCTCGCGCCCGCCGGCGTAGGTCTCGACGAGGACGACCTGGGCGAGCCCGACCGCGGTCCCGCTCGCCACCCACGCGAGCGAGATCGCCGCCGACAGCACGATCGGCCCCGGGGCCGCCGCCGCGACCCACGCGGCGAGCCCCATCGCGCCGAGCCCGCCGGCGACGAACCACCGCCGCGGCGCGCGGTCCGCGCGCAGGAGGATCACCGGCTCGAGGACGAGCGCGGCCACGCCGGGCACGAGCAGCAGCACCCACGCGGTGAGCTCGTAGGTGGCGCCCAGTCCGTGCTGGATGTCAGGCGCGCCCAGCGCCGGCACCCCGGAGTAGAGCTCGTCGAGGAGCTCGACACCGAGGAGCAGGACGGTGAGCGTGAGCAGCCGGCCGAGGCCGGCCTGGACCGCAGGTCAGATGGGCTCGGTCAGACGGCGACGCGACATGGCTCCAGCGTAACCGCGACCACACCGCGACGCCACGACGGAGTGCGATACTGGTCGCGATGACGAGGCACCTGGGGCTCCGCGGGGCATCCGTCGCGCTCGCGCTCGCCGCCGCGGCGACCGCCCACGCGGGGTCCGGCACGATCACCGAGATCGACATCCGCGACAACACCAAGACCACCGACGCCACCGTCATCCAGATCGCCGACGTCGAGCTCGGCGACGCGTGGGACGACGCGATGATGGCCGAGGTGCGCGACCGGCTCGAGGCGTCGGGGCTGTTCGCGACGGTGCTGGTCGCGCCCGAGCCGGCTCCCAACGGCACGCGCCTGGTGATCGTCGCCAAGGACAAGCACTCGTGGGTCGTCGCGCCGACCTACTACGACCAGCCGACCAACCGCGGCGGCGGCATCGGGTTCGGCGAGAACAACCTGTTCGGCGAGAACAAGAAGCTGTTGCTCTACGCCCAGGCGGCGACCGGCGACTCGTTCTTCATCGGCGCCTACGTCGACCCGTCGATCCGCAACACCCGCTGGCGGTGGCAGTACGACGTCTACCTCAAGACGGCGCGGTCGTTCGAGTACGCGCCGCCCGAGCGGTTCCGCGGCGACACCGCGCAGCTGCGCGAGTCGCGGATGCGCTACCTCAACACCGGCGCGCGCCTCGGGCTCACGCTCGGGCCGATGACGCTCGACGTCCGCGGCCGCGGCGCGCGCGTCAGCTTCGTCGACCGCGATCTCGCGCTCGCCGAGGGCGCGACGCTCGAGGACGTCACGGGCGATCCCGCCGCCACCGAGCTGCCGTCGCCCGGCGTCGAGGGCACCGATCTGTCGACCGAGGTCATGCTCGCCTACGACACGCGCTCGAACTGGTTCGGGATCACGCGCGGAACGCGGTTCAAGCTGTCGCTCGAGCGCTCGCTCGACGCGCTCGGCTCGGACTTCTCGTACTGGCTCGGCTACGTCTCGTTCGATCACGCCGTGCGGTTCCTGACCCGGCACAACCTCGACGTGCGCACCCGGGCCGGCTACGGCCACCACCTGCCGTTCCAGCAGGAGTTCACCGGCGGCGGCACCTCGCTGCGGGGGTGGCAGAACGATCAGTTCCGCGGCGATCTCAAGCTATCCGGCAACGCCGAGTACTCGTTCCCGCTGTTCGAGATCAAGGGCGTGGCGCTGCGCGGCCTGGGGTTCGCCGACGTCTCGTACGTGACGTTCCGGGAGGCCGACAACCCGCAGCGCCACTACCTGCCCGGCGCCGCGGGCTACGGCCTGGCGCCGCTCAAGACCTCGTTCGGCCTCGGCACCCGCGTCTACATGCGCCAGATCGTCCTGCCGCTGCTCGGCCTCGACGTCGGCTACTCGCCGGAGCGCGAGGCGTACGAGATCTACCTCGCGATCGGCCTGACCGACGTCTGAGCCGAGCGAAGCGAGGCGACCTCCGTACAGGCGCAGCGAGCCCGTCCGCGGGCGAGCGAGCCGATCGACAGAGCCTGCGAGGCTGAAAGCGTCGCAGGCTCTGAGCCTCACCAGCAGGTGACGCCCGCCAGCGCCTCGCCGGTGCGGCGGTCGTCCGCGGCCGCCTCGACCGCGAGCAGCGCGTCGCCCGCGACGGACGCGCCGGCCCACAGGGTCGAGGTCGCCCAGCAGTCGAGCCACTCGCCGGTCCACGCCGGCGCGTCGGCCGGGCACCACGCGCGCAGCGCCTGGACGCGGCGCCCGAGCTCGTCGGACGCGAGCCGCACCAGCTCGTCGACGAGCTGGGCCTGGACGGCGCCGAGCTGCCAGCCGTCGCGCGGCTCGGTCAGCGGGTCGGGCCCGACGCCGGCGGCGCGGCTGCCGTCGTGCGCCTCGTCGCCGATCGACGTCGAGCCGGCGACGCGCGCGTGCGCGCCGTCGGGGCCGGTGACGATCGCGCTCCACCCCGCGGTCCACTGGTGGTGGACGACCGTGTACGTCGCGTCGCGCCAGTCCTCGTGCTCGAGCACCGCCGGCGTCGCGTCGAGGTCCGCCCGCGCGCGCTGCCAGTCGCGCTCGCGCTGGCGGAACAGCTCCTCGCTGGTCTCGGCGTGCGCGCACACGCGGTCGCGCTCGTCCTGCTCGGGGCACGCGGTGCACGACGCGCGCGTGTACGCGGCCTCGGCGGCCTCGCACTCCTCCTGGTCGCGCTGCCACCGCCGCTCGCTGTCGCGCATCGCCTCGCGCGAGCGCTGCTCGTCGTCGGCGCGGACGTAGTACGCGGGGTTGTCGCGGCGCTCGACGCCGGCGAGGTAGCGCTGGGTCCGGACGTCCTCCCACGCGGCGTGGCGGACGGCGTCGAGCGTGACGTCGGCGTCGAGCACGACCGCGCCCTCGACCTCGGGCCCGCACGCGACGCGCTCGCCGAGCGCCGCGGCGACCGCGCCGCACAGCTCGCCGGTGACGTCGCCGCGGACGCGGACGACCAGCGCGTGGCGCGCGCCGGCGACGAACGCGGCGTGCGCCGCGGTCGCGCGTCGCGCCAGCTCGTCGCTCGGCGCCAGGCACCGCGCCGCGCCGAGCAGCGCGGCCTGGGCGCCGGCGCGCTCGACGACGTCGCGCGCGGCCGCGACCTCGAGCAGCCGCCCGGCGGCGTCGTGGCGGCGGGCAGTCACCCACGCGGCGTAGCCGGCGGTGGCGATCGCGGCCTGCTTCGCCTCGGCGCACCGCGCCTGGCGGAGCGCGGTCGAGACGTCCTCGCCGCCACGACCACACCGCGCGGCGTGGATCCGCCCGGCGGCGTCGGCGAGGCGACCCGCGGTGAGGTCGGCCGGATCGAGCGCGCGCAGCGGGGCGAGCGCGGCGAGGCAGCCGTCGAGCGCGGGCGCCGAGGCGTCGGCGATCGCGCACGCGGCCTCCGCCGCGTCGCGGGTGATCGCGAGCGCCTGGTCGCGCACGCGCGTCGCGCGCCCGCACACCGCGGCGTCGCGCGGGGCCGCCGCGCACGCCTCGCGCAGGGCGAGCGCCTCGCCGACCACGTCGCCCCGCGCCCGCGCCTGGTCGGCGGCGGCCAGGGCGCGGTCGCGGGCGACGTTGCGCGACGCGCAGGCGGGGAGCACGAGGACGAGGCCGGCGAGGAGGAGGGCTCGGCGGGGGGACACGGGCGGGTGCGCGCGGCGCATGCCCGCGCGCCTTGCACGAGGTCGGCCAGCGACGGCGGCAGCGTCCGCGTCGCGCATGGCCCGTGATTCCGCTGACCTGCCCTGGCCACGGGCCATGTTTCGGGCCGGTGTCCGGGGCACGGACTGCAGGTTCTGCGGCCGGCTCCGTGGATTCCGCAGAACCTGGCTCGGTGGTCAGTCGCCGGCAGGCGCCGACAGCCGCCGGATGAACGATCCTTTATCTCGCGTCGCCACGGCGCTGCCGGGTAACGTCGGCCGGTGCCGTCGGTGCTGTACCTTGCCGCTGCCCCGCCGCTGCTCCGCCACGTCGACGTCCCGGGCCCGCCGGGCAGCCCGGCGGTCGCCACGGAGCTCGACTGGACGACCGACGTCGACGCCGCCGTCGCGCGATCGATCGAGACCCACGTCGACGTCGTCCTGATCGACGTCGTCGCGTCCGACCCGGAGCCGCTGCGGCGGGTCGACGGGTTCCTCGCCGGCCAGCGCGGCGAGCGCGATCGCGAGCTGCGCCACCGCCGCGATCGCATCCTCGCCGTCGTGCACGGCGACGGCCCGGCGCGCGAGCGGACCCTGTACGCGCTGGGCGAGCGCCGGCTCGGCGGGTGGATCCGCGGCCCGCACGAGGCCGGCGGCGACCTCGCTCGCCGCGCCCACGCCGCCGATCTCGAGAAGGCGCTCGCCGCCGCGCTCGTCGTGCCGGCGAGCAAGAAGGCGCTGTGCGCCGCCGGCGGCGGGATCACCGGCGTCTACTACGAGCTCGGCGTGCTCAAGTGCCTCGAGGACACGTTCGGCGGGTTCTCGGTCCACGACTTCGACATGTTCTTCGGGATCAGCGCCGGCGCGATCGTGTCGTCGCTGGTCGCCAACGGCATCGAGCTCGACCAGCTCCTCGTCGACCTCGACCCGCGGAACCGCAGCGGCGTCGACCTCGAGCTGCGGCTGCGCGAGCTGACCGCCGGCGACCTGCCCGGGCGGTTCCTCTCGCTGTGGCAGCACGCGCGCGACTACCGCGACCGGGTCCGCCGCGGCGAGGAGCGGTTCGGCCTGACCTCGGCGCTGTCGCAGCTCGCGGCGCTGATGGGCCCGTTCTTCCGCGGCGACCGCAAGGCCGAGAGCCTGGCCGACCTGCTGACCGAGCCGGGCCGCACCAACGACTTCCGCGAGCTGAAGCGCGAGCTGTACATCGGGGCGACCGACCAGGACCGGCGCGAGCACGTGCTGTTCGGCGCCGAGCCGTTCCGCCACGTCCCGATCCACAAGGCGGTGCAGGCGTCGGCGGCGATCCATCCGTTCCTCGCGCCGGTCGAGATCGACGGGCGCCACTACACCGACGGGTTCGTCACGCGCACGACCAACATCGCCGCGGCGGTCGAGCGCGGGTCGAACCTGATCGTCGTCGTCGATCCGTTCCTGCCCTACGTCAGCGAGCAGCCCGGGTTCCACCACAAGCACTCGCTGTTCTGGGTGCTGGTGCAGGACTACAAGACGGTGGCGTTCACCCGCTACGAGAAGGTGTCGAACGCGCTGTTCGAGACCCACCCCGGCGTCGCGTGCATCGCGTTCCTGCCGTCGAACCGGATGCGCCGGCTGCTCGCGTCGAACCCGATCTCGACCGGCAACTTCGATCCGATCGTCAGCCACGCCTACGCGTCGACGTACCGCCGGCTGGAGCGCCAGGCGTACCGGCTGGGCCCGGTGCTGGCCGATCACGGGATCGAGCTGCGGCTCGACCGCGCCGCCAAGCGCGTCGGCATCCTCGACGCGCTGCCCGCGCCGCGCGCCGCGGCGCTGTGCGCCTGACCTGGCGCGCTCGGCATCCTCGACGCGCTGTCCGCGCCCCGCGCGCGGTGGCGGCGCTCAGTAGGTGACCAGGTCGGCGGCGAGCCCCGCCGGGCCGTCCGGCGCGTCGACCGCGCCGGTGCCGCCGACGCCGCCCGGGCCCGCCGTGCCGACGGTGAGCTCGATCTGCCCCGGCTCGCCGAACGACGCGACGCCGCCGCCGACCAGCGCGACCGCGATCGACGGGCCGCCGACGCCGCCCGCGCCGCCACCGCCGTGCCCGCCGTGCCCGCCGATGCCGCCCGGCGCGCCCGCGCCCGCGTGATAGGTGATGAGGCCGCACTGCTGCGACGGCGCGCCCTGCCGGCCGACCGAACCGTCGGTGCCGCCGGGGGAGCCGGGGTGGCCATCGCCGCCCGCGCCACCCGCGCCGCCGAGACCGCCGACCACGCCGACGTCGTCGATCAGCAGGGTCGAGCGGATCACGACGACGCCGAACGACGCGCCGCCGGGCCCGCCCGAGGTGCCGCCGTCGCCGCCGCAGCCACCCGGCGCGCCGTCGCCGCCGCGCCCGCCGACCAGCGTGCCGCAGCCGAAGCACGCGCGGAACCGCTTGCTGCCGCCCGGGCCGCCGCCGCTGCCGCCGGTGCCGTGGCCGCCACGGGTCGCCGCGACGCCGACGTCACCGACCCAGGTGTCGCCGTCGGCGGCGAACGCGCCGTCGAGGTCGTCGCCGGGGACGCCCGACGCGCCGCCGGGGCCGTTCGCGCCGTTGCCGCCGGCGACGCCGGGGCTCACGCCGTCGCCGCCGACCAGCGGACACGCGCTCGGGCAGTTGCTGCCTCCGGGCGTGCCGGGATCGCCCGACATCGACGGATCGCCGCCGGCGTCGCCCCAGCCGCCGTTGTCGCCGCCGCAGTCGAACGCGCCGCCGCCGGCGCCGCCGAGGGCCTGGCACGCGACGAGCGAGCCGTCCTCGCCGTCGCGCCCGCGCGCGCCGCGCCCGCCCTCGACCCGGACGTTGCGCAGGCGGAGGTGCTCGCCGGAGTCGCGAAGGCGCAGCGCGGTGCTCGACGTGCCGTCGGTGCGGAGCTCGAGGTTCGCGCCGCGGAGGGTGAGGCCGTCGAGCGTCGTCGTGGCGTCGAGGGCCTCGGCGTGGACGGACACGACGTCCTCGGAGGTGAGCACGACCGCGTGGACGACGACGTCGCGGTCGACGAAGCCCGGCGCCCAGCCGCCCTCGAGGTCGACGCCCGGCGCGAGCATGACGACCTCGGTGTAGACGCCCTCGGCGATGCGGATCGAGCACGGCGCCGGCGCGCACGCCGCCGCGCGAGTGATCGCGTGGGCGACGGTGCGGAACGGGTACGCCGGGTCATCGCCGGCGTTCCAGTCAGCTCCCGTGGTCGCCACGTAGAACACGTTCTCCGGATCGAGCGCGTCGCCCGGGCGCGCCGCGTCGGCGGCGATGGCTGCGTCGCCCGCGGGCGGCGTGGCGCCACCGCCTGACGAGGCACACGCACCGACGACGAGTGCGACCGCGAGCCACGCGGACACGGCATGAGGCAGACCACGGATCGATGAACCGGGCATCGCCATCCTCCCGAACATGCGGCCGGGACCGTACCAGGGCGCGCGCGGGAGTGAAACATGTTTCACGCGGTGAGCGAGGCGCGATGCCGGCGAGCGGATCGCGCCACGCCGGCGAGCGGATCGCGCCACGCGGGTGACTCGCTGGTGCGAGCCAGGGCGGTCAGCATCCTTCGACACGGGCCTCGCTGGCGCTCGGCCCTGCTCAGGATGAGCGGGGGCTTGCCGCCGGAGACGGAGACGGAGACGGAGACGGAGGCGGAGGTGGAGGTGGAGACGGAGACGGAGGCGGAGGCGGAGGCGGAGGCGGAGGCGGAGACGGAGACGGAAGCGGAGGCGGAGGCGGAGGCGGAGGCGGAGGCGGAGACGGAGACGGAAGCGGAGGCGGAGGCGGAGACGGACACGGAGACGTTCCGCTCGTCCTGAGCAGGGCCGAGCGCCAGCGAGGCCCGTGTCGAAGGACGCTGACAGCCCGCTACGCCTCCACCGCCCGCCGCGCGCTCACCGCACCTTCAGGCCGCGCGGCAACAGCAGCCACCACCGGCCCTCGTTGCCCATCCGCCCGCCGATGTCCGCGGCCGCCGCGTCGTCGCCCCAGTAGATGTCACCGCGCACGGCGCCGAGGATCCCGCCGCCGGTGTCCTGCGCGATCAGCAGCCCCCGCCACGGCGGCTCGCCCGGCTCGCCCGGCCGCGGCGCGCGCGTGTCGACCCACACCGGCGTCGAGAACGCGACGAACGCGCGGTCCACCGCGATCGACCGCCTGGGCGTGAGCACCACACCCTGCGAGCCCTGCGCCCCGGGGTGGCGCGACGCCGCGAAGAACACGATCGACGCGTTCTGGTCGATGATCTCGTCGGTGCGCGCCGGGTTGCGCTCGAACCACGCCCGGATCCCCGGCATCGTGCCCTCGCCCTTCTTCAGCTCGCCGGCGTCGCGCAGCAGCTTGCCGACCCCGCGGTAGGCCCGCCCGTTCTTGCCCGCGAACTCGAGCCACACCTCGGTCCCGTCGTCGAGCGTCGCCTTGCCCGAGCCCTCGATCTGCATGAACAGCGCATCGACCGGGTCGTCCAGCCACAGCAGCTCCAGCCCCTTGCCGGCGAGCGCGCCGCGGCGGATCTCGCCGCGCGTGTGGTACGGCACGACCGCGCCGCCGTCGAGCCGGCCCCAGATCCGCCGGCCGCGCGCATCCTTGATGAACTTCGTGAGGTCGATCGACACCAGGTCGTCCGGCCGCGCGTACAGCGGGTGCTGGTACGTGCCGTGGCGCCGCCGCGACGCCCGCGCCGACTGCACGTAGTACCCGGTCATCTTGCCGACCTCGCCGGCCTTGCCATGCGCCGCGTACGGGCGGAACTCCGCCTCGAAGAACGCGCGCGCCGCCGCGTCGTCCCCGGCCGGCACCTTGCGCGCCGCACGGCACGCCGCGCGCCAGTCGCGCGCCTTGCCGCTGTAGCCGTCGACGCCCACCGGCGCCGAGTCGGCCAGCGCGTCGAGCCGCTCGCACGAGCGCAGCAGCGACGGCAGCGCCTCGGCGTGGCGGTCGTCGCGCCACGCCGGCAGGGCGTCGAACGCCACCGGGGTCAGCGTCAGCACGTCGTGCGCGGCCGCCGCCGCGGCGTCGTCCTCCTCGTCGCGGTCGGCGCACGGCACGCTCGGTACCAGCGCCGGGTCGAGCCCCGCGTCGGCGAGGGCGGCGCTCGCCGAGCCCGTGGCCGCGTCCGCCAGCGGCGCCACCGGCGACGGCGTCGTGACCGGCGATCCCACCGTCGACGCGTCCGGGACCGCGCCGCGGTCGGCGCCGCACGCGCCGCACACGGCGGCGCACACCAGCAGGCTCGGGCAGACCCTCACCCCATGACGATGCCACGCCGCGGCCCGGGTATTCCGCCCGCTCGCGCGCGCCCTTTACCGCCCCGGGGCGGTGGGCCAGGATGCGCCTCGATGTCGCCCACGCCCCCCCGCCTGCCCCGCCTCCGCCGGCTCGCCGCCGCCCTCACCGCCGCCTCGCTCGCGCTCGCCCCGGCCTGCGCGTGCCCGCCGAAGCCGGCCGCGCCCGGCGCCACCGCCACCACGACCACCGCGCCCGCGATCGACCCGGCCGTCGTCCAGGCCGCCGAGGACGCGCTGCTCGCCACCCACGGCGAGCCCCACCGCGCGCGGATCGAGCGCGGCGTCGATCAGGTCGCCGCGCTGTGGCGCCCCGACGACGGCGATCTCGTCGCGTTCTGCGCCGCGCAGTTCGTCGCGACCCCCGACGCGATCGACGCGCTGTTCGCGCGGCTCCAGGCGCAGCTCGAGCAGGTCGACGGCCACGTCCTCGAGCTCGGCCGGTCGCTGCGGTGGCACGCCGACGTCGACACCGGCGCGATGCTCCCCGTCGACGCGCTGCTGTCCACGGTCGACCCCGGCGCGCACGTCGTCGACGACCTGTTCGCGTCGAAGGTCGCGTTCGCCGCGCTGCTCAACTTCCCGCTGACCACGCTCGACGAGCGGCTGCGCGACGGCGCGGGGTACTCGCGCCGGCAGTGGGCCGAGGCGCGCCTCACCGGCCGGTTCGACACGCGCATCCCCGGCGACATCGCCGCCGCGATCACCGCCGCCGGCGCCGAGGCCGACGCCTACATCGCCGGCTACAACGTCTGGATGCACCACGTCCTCGACGACACCGGCCAGCGGCGGTGGCCGTCGGGCAAGCGCCTGATCAGCCACTGGAACCTGCGCGACGAGCTCAAGGCCAACTACGCCGACGCCGACGCCGCGGCGAAGCAGCGCACGATCGTGAAGATCATGGAGCGCATCGTCACCCAGACGATCCCCGCGGCGGTGATCGACAACCCGCGCCTCGACTGGAACCCGTTCACCAACGAGGTCACCGCCGCGCCCGCCGACACGGTCGAGGCCGACGCGCCGGCCGGCCGCGCCTCCACCCCCGACGCCGCGCCCGAGCCCGACGCGCGGTTCGCGCAGGTCATCGCCCAGTTCCGCGCGGTCCGCCGCGCCGATCCCTACGCGCCGACCGCACCGACCGCGCTCGACCGCGCGTTCACCTCGGCCGAGATGCCCGAGGCGCGCGTGCGCAGCCTGCTGCTCGCGATCCTCGAGTCGCCGCTGATCGCGCGCGCGGCGAAGGAGGTGCAGGCGCGCCTCGGCCGCCCGCTCGAGCCGCAGGACCTCTGGTACGAGTTCGGCGGCGGCTCGGTGCCGGAGGCGGAGCTCGACGCCGAGACCCGACGCCGCTACCCCACGCCCGAGGCGTTCGCCGCGGACCTGCCGCGGATCCTGCGCGAGCTCGGCTTCACCGCCGCGCAGGCCGACACGCTCGCCGCGAACATCGCGGTCGATCCGTCGCGCGGCGCCGGCCACGCGATGGAGGCGCGGCGCCGCGGCGACCAGCCCCACCTGCGCACGCGGGTCGAGGCCGGCGGCATGGACTACAAGGGCTACAACATCGCGGTCCACGAGCTCGGCCACAACGTCGAGCAGTACCTGTCGCTGTACGAGGTCGACCACACGCTGCTCGCCGGCGTGCCGAACACCGCGTTCACCGAGGCGCTGGCGTTCCTGTTCCAGGCGCGCGACCTCGCGCTGCTCGGGCGCCCCGCCGCCGGCGCCGACGCCGAGCGCCTGCGCGTGCTCGATCACCTGTGGAACACGTGGGAGATCGCCGGCAGCTCGCTGGTCGAGATCGACGTGTGGCACTGGCTGTACGAGCACCCGGAGGCGACCGCCGCGGAGCTGCGCGAGGCGACCGGGCGGATCGCGCGCGACACCTGGGACCGCTACTACGCGCCGGTGCTCGGCGGCCGGGGCGAGACGTCGTTGCTCGGCATCTACAGCCACACGATCGCCTCGCCGCTCTACCTGTTCAACTACGTCCTCGGCCACCTGATCGCGTTCCAGCTCGAGGAGCACGTCCACGGCAAGGACGCCGCGACGTTCGCCGCCGAGTTCACGCGGATCTCGCGGTTCGGCGCGGTCTTGCCCGACGTGTGGATGGAGCACGCGACCGGCGCGCCGGTCAGCGCGCAGCCGATGCTCGACGCCGCGGCGCGCGCGCTGGGCGAGTAGCCGCGAGCTCAGTTGACGTTGACGCCCAGGCCGAGCGTGCCGAACGCGGCCTCGGGCGCGACCGTGAGATCGAGCCGCAGATCGAGCACGAACGAGCCGGCGCGGACGAGGGCGTAGCTCGCGCCGCCGTTGAGGCCCGGCCCGAGGGCCGCGTCCTCGAACCCGGGGTCGAGGTCGAGCACGAGCGCCGGGCCGGCGCGCACGGCGAGGCGCGCCGCGGGCCAGTAGTGGGCGTTGATCCCCCACGCGAACCCGACGGCGCCCCCGGCGTCGTCCTTGCCGAACACCATCGAGAACGCGCCCGCGAGCCCGAGCCGCGGGCCGAGCATGCCGCCGAGGTACATCCCGCCCGACGGCAGCGCGGTGCCGGTGTCGTCGAGGCGCCCCATCCCGGCGTGGACGCCGAAGATCGTGCCCCACCGCAGGTTGAGCCCGCGCGGCGGCCCCCACCGCAGCGACGGCCCCTGCACGTCCTGGATCACGCCGGCGGCGTCGACCACCGCGACCACCGACGTCGTCGAGGTCCACACCTGCCCCGGCTGCCACTCGGCCTGGAAGTCGAACGCGCCCGGCTCGAGCTTCAGCGACGCCGAGCCCGACGGCAGGCTGACGCCGGTGCGCGTGAACGACCACGTCAGCGCCGCGCCGGCGCCCGCGGCGACCTCGGCCTGGGGCTTGCCCCAGCGCGCCTCGATCGCCGCGCGCGACCGCCCGCGCCACGCCGCGTTGATGTCGGGGATCGCGTCGGGGCCGCCGTAGCAGCCCGCGCCCGCCGCCGCGACGGCGACGGCCACCGCCGCGGCCGCGCGCATCAGTTCGCCGAGCCCTCGGCCGACACCGACGCCGACACCTCGACCGTGACCGACACCGACGCGTCGATCGTCCCGGCCGCCTCGGCGACCGCGTCGACCGCCACCGCCATGCACGCGGCCGCCTGGACGCCGACCGAGGCCAGCGAGGTCGCGGCGCCCTCGACCGAGGCGACGAACGACTCGAGCGACGGCGCGAGCGCGTACTGGATCCGCGCCTGGGCCTGGAGCAGCGTCGGGTAGTTGGCGTCGAGCGTCGCGACCAGCGCGGCGATCCGCGCGTCGAGCGTGGCGTCGCCGGTCTCGAGCCCGACGATCGTCACCTCGGGCACGGTGCAGGTCGCGCTGGCGTTCGCGCTGACGTCGCACGCCGCCTTGCAGTCGGCCTCGGCGGTGACGTTCGCCTCGCCGTTGCACTCGGCCTCCCACGTCGCGTCGCACTCGCCGTAGCACTCGCCGCTGCACGTCGCGGTCACGTCGGCGACGCAGGTGCCGGTGCACGTGCCGGTGCACGCGGCGTCGCACGTGCCCTCGCACGTGCCGGTGCACGTCCCGACGCAGTTGCCCGCCTCGTCCTCGAGGCTGCACGTGCCGGTGCACGTCCCGGTGCACGTCCCCGTGCACTCACCGCTGCACTCGCCGCTGCACGAGCCCTCGCACGCCACCGTGCCCTCGACCGCGCACGAGCCGGTGCACGAGCCGCTGCACGAGCCGTGCAGCTCGCCCTCGCACTCGACCGTCGCCTCGCCCTCGATCGACACGTCGCACTCGGCGGCGCACGTCGCGGCGACGTCGAGGTCGACCGTGCACGCGGCCGGGCTGATCGAGATCCCGAGCGCGACGCCCGCCGGCAGCGCCGTGACGATCGCGTCGATCTCCTCGGCGACGCGGCCGCACGTCGCCGTGACCTCGAGCTCGCCGGTCGCCGGCTCGAGCTCGCCCGCCGGGATGTCGAGGTCCGCCGCCATCGCGGCGCACGCGCCGCGCACGCTGGCCTCGATCTCGACCGAGGCGCCGTAGAGATCCGCCGACGCCTGGAGGAACGCCTCGACCTTGAGCGCGGCCTCGGTCGCGCCGAAATCGCCGACGGTGCCGTCCTCGGCGTCGAACCCGGCGCCGCACGCGCCGCCGAGCGGATCGTCGTCGGCCGGGCACCCCGTCAGTAGCGCCGCGAACGCGGCCCCCGTAGCCAGCGTGATGAGCTTCATAGGACGAGGAGCATCGCACCGCGCGCGCGCGTGCGCCACCGCGCCGAGCGTGCGCCGGCGCACGCGTGATACCGTCGGCGCCGGAGGTACCCGATGCGACTGCTCGCCACCGGTTCGATCACGCTCGCCCTGCTGCTCACCGCCGCCGCGTGCGGCTCCAAGCCCGCCGCCCAGACGCCCGACAACGGCGGCGGCGACACCACCGACGAGACCGGCGGCGGCGGCGTCGCCGGCGCCCGCACGATCACCGCGACGCTGGTCGGCCTGCAGAACGGCGACCTCGCGTGCTACGTCGAGTACGACGACGGCTCGGGCACGCCGGGCAACCTGCCCGGCACCTTCGACATGTGCGGGGAGGAGGCGCTGATCGGCCAGCAGGTCGTGCTCACGGTCCAGCCCGAGGAGATGGCCGACTGCGAGAGCGCCGAGCCGTGCGGCAAGACCGTCGTCACGGACATGGTCGTCCAGATCGCGCCCGCCGCGGCCGAGTAGCGCTGACCGTGATCCGCCGCCGGCGCGGCGAATCGGGCCAGAAGCGGGCTAGAGTCAATGCCGGTCAGTTAGCGACGCACGCGAGAGTTCGTTCGTCCGCCGCCTCTCACCGACGTCGTCGGGAATGGCCGTCTGGCGAACCACCCTGCGCCGCTCACCCTGGGAGGGTCGATCAGCGTAGATCCCCTCCGCTCGTCCTGCGCTTCCCACCGACGTCGTCGGAGATCGCGGTCTGACGAGCAGCCTTGTCCCGCTCACCCTGAGCCCCGTCGAAGGGCGCTGGCGCTCGGCCAGGCCCAGGATGAGCGGACTTCGAGATCCTGCGAGCTTGGACGAGCTGTTCGTAGGAGCAGCGCCTGGCGCTCGGGCCTGGTCGAGGATGAGCGGGGAGACGGAGGCGCACACGCTCACTCTGACGAGGCCGGC
>WYBA01000331.1 GCA_011526095.1 Myxococcales bacterium
ATCTCCTCGCGCGCCGCCAGCGTCGGGCGTACGGTGCAGAGCGTGCGGCGCGGCGCGCGCGCGGCGGCCCACGCGCCCGGCGCGGCCGCGGCCCAGGCGCGCGCGGCGTGGGCGCGGATCCGCCGCGCCACCGCCGACTTCGCCGGCTACCGCCGGATGCACCTCTACCGCGGCCAGCTGTGGACGCGCGGGATCGCGCCGGCGCCGGGCCTCGAGCTGGCGCTGTTCGGCGAGCCCGACTACGACAAGCTCGACGACGCCGGGCGGCTCGACCTCGCCGAGCACCTCGAGCTCGACGAGCTGACCGCGCGCCGGACGTGGCGGCGCGGCGACCTCGCGGTGCTGGCGCGGCTGTCGGGTCGCCCCGCCGGGATCGCGTGGAGCGCCGGCGCGCCGGTCGAGGTGCCCGAGCTCGGGCGCACGCTCAACCTCCAGCGCTACGAGGCGTACATCCACGACGTCTACGTCGCGCCGTCGGCGCGCGGCCGCAACGTCGCGCCCGCGATGCTGGAGTTCCTCGCGCTCGAGCTGCGCCAGCGCGACGTCTACCGCTCGTGGGCGCTGATCGGCCACGACAACGCCGCGTCGGTGCGCGCGTTCGAGAAGGCGTCGTACACCGCCGTCGCCGACGTGATCGTCGCGCGGATGGCGAAGGTGGATCGCCTGATCGTCCGGCCGCCCGATCCCGAGGCTCGCGAGCTGCTGGGAATCACGTAAGCTGGGCCGACATGACCGCCACCGAGCGCATCACGATGGTGATCCTCAACGAGGACGGCACGCGCGACAAGTTCACGCTGTCGTCCTGGGTCGGCATCCCGCGCAAGCACGAGCTGATGTGGCTGGGCGACGATCCGTTCATGGTGATCGAGGTCGAGTACGCGGTGACCGAGGGCTTCTTCGGCGCGCGCTCGATCGACGCCGCCGGCATCTACGTCCGGCGGCTGACCAAGGAAGAGCAGGAGGCGGTGGCGCGGCGGCTGGCGTCGCCGGTGCGCGGCAAGGACGAGCAGCCGTTCCGGCCGTGAGGCGGCGGCAGGTCGGGGCTTGCTCGGCGCGCTGATCGGCGGGCGCTACCGGGTGCTGCGGCGGCTCGGCGCCGGCGGCATGGGCGAGGTGTGGGCGGCGCATCGCGTGACGATCGGCGACGAGGTCGCGCTCAAGCGGCTGCGCCCCGACCGCGACACGCCGGGGAGCCGGGCGCGGTTCGCGATCGAGGCGCAGGCGGCGGCGCACATCCGCCACCCCAACGTCGTGCCGATCTTCGACTACGACGAGGACCCGGCGCACGGGCCGTTCCTGGTCATGGAGCTGGTGCCGGGGCACACCCTGGCCGACGAGGTCGCGGCGGGGCGGCTGCCCGAGGCGCGCGCGCTGTGGGCGCTGGCGCAGGCGTGCGCGGCGGTCGAGGCCGGGCACCGCCGCGGGATCGTCCACCGCGACCTCAAGCCGGGCAACGTCCTCGTCGCGCGCAGCGACGACGGCGCCGAGCGGGTCAAGGTCGCGGACTTCGGGCTGGCGCTCGATGTCGGGGGCGGGCTCGGCGGCGGGCTGCCGGGCGGCGGCGACCGCGCGCTCACCGCGCCGGGCGCGGTCGTCGGCACGGCGGCGTACCTCGCGCCCGAGCTGACCGAGGGCCGGCCCGCGACGCCGGCGTCGGACGTGTGGGCGCTCGGCGTGATCCTCTACGAGCTGGTCACGGGGCGGCTGCCGTTCGACGGCGCGACGCCGTGGGAGGTGATGCTGGCGATCTCCGGCGGGCGCCACCGCCCGGCCGGCGAGCTCGTGCCCGGGCTGTCGGCCGCGGTGCGCGCGGCGATCGACGCCGCGCTCGTCCGGGATCCGGACCGCCGGCCGGCGAGCCCCGAGGCGCTGGCGCGGCTGGCGGCGGGCGGGCGCGCGCCGCTCGCGCCGGGCGTCGCGCCGGTGATCGCCGACGGCGCGGCGGCGGCGCGCCCCGCGACCGCGGTGACCCGCGACACCGACGACGCGCAGCCGCGGTTCGGGCGGTTCGTCGGGCGCGCGGCGGAGCTGGCGCGGCTGCAGGACGAGTGGGCGGAGGCGAGCGCGGGGCGCGGCCGGATCGTGCTCGTCTCGGGCGAGCCGGGCGTCGGCACGTCGCGGCTGGTCGAGCGGTTCGCGGTGTGGGCCGGGGAGCTCGGCGCGGCGGTGGTCGCGGCGCGCCTGCCGGATCCCGGCGTCGGCGGCGCGCCGCGGCCGCCGCTCGACGCGATCGCCGCGCTGGTGCCGGCGGCGGCGCCACGCGAGGTCGGCGCGGGCGAGCTCGATCGCTGGCGCGTGTTCGCCGCGATCACCGACGCGCTGGCCGGGCAGGCGGCGGGCCGGCCGCTGCTGATCACGCTCGATCAGCTCCACGCCGCGACGCCGCTCGAGCTCGATCTCGTCGCCCACCTCCACCGCGCGCTCGGCCCGCACGGCGCCCTGATCGTCGCGACCGCGCACGCGCACGCGGCCTCGCTCGCGGCGTGGCGCGCGGCGCGCGGCGCGGCGATCACGGAGCTGGCGCTCGGACCGTTCGACGACGAGACCGTGCGGGCCTGGCTCGACGCCGCGTTCGGCGCGCTCGACGCGCCGCCGTCGGCGGTGCGCCGGCTGGCGCGGGCGTGCGGCGGCAACGCCTACGCGCTGGGCGAGCTGGTGCGCGACCTGGTGACGCGGGGCGCGCTCCGCCGGCGCGGCGACGGGTGGTGGCTCGATCCCGACGTCGCGCTCGAGCTGCCCGACGGGGTCGCGGCGCTGTGGCGGGCGCGGCTCGCCGCGCTGCCCGAGGCGCACCGCCGCGTGCTCGACATCGCCGCGGTGCTCGGCGACGAGGTGGCGTTCGAGGTGCTGGCGGCGGCGGCGGGGGTGGACGACGCGACGCTCGACGCGGCGATCGACGGCGCGTTCGCGCGGCGGCTGTTGACCGAGCGCGGCGTGTCGCCCGGGCACGACGCGCGGTTCACCTCGGCCCCGGTCCGCCAGGTGCTGCTCGACGACCAGTCGCCGCGGGCGCGGCGCCGCGCGCACCTCGCGGCGATCGCCGCGCTGCGCCAGTTCGTCGGCGAGGCGCGCGCCGCGCACGCGCTCGTCCACCACCTCCACGCGATCGGCGACGCGCCGGGGGCGGTGCGGGCCGCGGCGGTGGCGCTCGCCGCGCCCGGCGGGCGCGATCCGGCGGCGGTCCACGCCGCGGTCGCCGCCGCGACCGAGGCGCGCCGCGCCGCCGACCCCGCGGCGCTCGCGGTGGCCGACCTGGCGATCATCGATCGCCACGCCGGCGCGCTCGCGCTCGCCGACGGCCGGCTCGACGACGCCGACGCGGCGCTCGGGCTGGCGATCGCGGCGGCGAGCGACGACCCGGCGCTCGCCGCGGTCGCGCTCGACGCGCGGCTCGATCGCGCGCGGGTGGCGCTGGCGCGCGGCGATCACGACGGCGCGCTCGCCGCGGCCGAGGCGGTGGCGCGCGACGCCGCAGCCGCCGGCGATCGGGGGCGCGCGGTCGCGGCGCGCGCGGTCGAGGTCGAGGTCGCGGTGCGCGACGGGCGCGATCCGGCGCGGCTCGACGCCGTCGTCGCCGACCTCGGCGATCGCGACCCGCCGGCGCTGCGATCGCGGGTCCACCGCGCGCGGGCGTGGGCGCGGCTCAAGCGCGGCGACTGGGCCGGCGCGGCGGCCGACGCGCAGCGCGCGCACGCGCTGGCGCGCGTCGCCGGCGATCTGGCCGCGCAGCAGCTCGCGGTCGCCGCGCTGTCGGCGATCCGCAACGAGAGCGGCGACCCGGTCGGCGCGGTCGAGACCGCGCGCGAGTCGCTCACCCTGGCGCGCCGGCTCGGCGAGCGGCGGCGCGAGGCGATCTGCATGGCGAACCTCGCCGACACGCTGATCGGCGCGGGGCAGGTGGGCGAGGCGCTCGACCTGCTGCGCGGGGCGCTCGCCGAGTTCCTCGCGATCGGTGACGAGGCGTGCGAGGGCGACTGCCGGGTCAACCTCGGGCGCGCGCTGCTCGCCGTCGGGCGCGGCGCGGAGGCCGAGGCGTCGCTGGCGCGCGGCGCCGCGCTGTGCTCCGCGACCGGGCGGCGCGAGTTCGAGGGCGTGGCGTGGTTGTACCTCGGCGACGCGCGGCTCGCCGCGGACGCCGCGGCGGCGCGCGCGGCCTACGCGCGGGCGAGCGCGCTGCTCGGCGAGATGGGCAGCCACCAGGCGTGGCGCGCGGCGCTGGGCGAGGCGCGCGCGGCGCGCGCGTGCGGCG
>WYBA01000332.1 GCA_011526095.1 Myxococcales bacterium
CAGGATCTCGAAGTCCGCTCATCCTGGGCCTGGCCGAGCGCCAGCGCCCTTCGACGGGGCTCTGGGTGAGCGGGACAAGGCTGCTCGTCAGACCGCGATCTCCGACGACGTCGGTGGGAAGCTCAGGACGAGCGGAGGGGATCTACGCTGATCGACCCTCCCAGGGTGAGCGACACAGGGCGGTTCGCCAGACGGCCATTCCCGACGACGTCGGTGACAGGCGGCGGACGAACGGACTCTTGCGTGCGTCGCAAACTGACCGGCATTGGGGCCCGGGCACGGCGCGCGAAGACCGCGCCGCGGCAGATTGCGGCGCACCTCGGCTTCCTCTGCCGGATCGCGCGCGCCTCGACCGCGGGCTGTCCGTCTCCGCGGTTCGGTGGCACCCTGACCGTGGACATGCCGCACCGCCTCGTCCTGTTCGACCGCACGCAGGGCGCGCTCACCCGCGCATGGGCCGCGGGGCGGCACCTCTACCGCGGGCTCGGCCGGATCGACCGTGCGATCGGCGCGGCGAGCTGGGCCGAGGCGCTCGACGGAGCGCTCGACGGGGACGAGGCCATCGCCGAGCTGCAGTTCTGGGGGCACGGCAAGTGGGGCGCCGCGCTGTTCGACCGCGACGTGCTCGACGTGTCCGCGCTGCGCCGCGCGCACCCGCTGCACGATCGGCTCGTCGCGCTGCGCGCGCGGCTCGCGCCCGACGCGCTGGTGTGGCTGCGCTGCTGCGAGAGCTTCGGCGCCGCGCGCGGCCACGACCTCGCCCGCCGCCTCGCCGACTTCCTCGGCGTCCGCGTCGCCGGGCACACGTTCGTCATCGGCTTCCACCAGAGCGGGCTGCACGGCCTGGCGCCGGGCGCCGCGCCCGACTGGCCCGCGGACGAGGGCCTCGCCGAGGGCACCGCCGCCGCGCCGGTCCGCGCCCTGCCCTCGCGCCCATGGCGCCCGCACACCGTGACGTGCCTGGCGCGCGCCGTGCCGGCGGCGTGGTTCGCGGCGTAGCCGACGCCTCACGGGCCCGTGGCCGGCGCCGCCGCGGCCAGGCACACCTGCTGCGGCGTCTCGCGCGAGTGCCGCACCGTCCGCGCCTCGACGCGATAGCCGGGCGCCGCGACCACCAGCTCCGCCTCCTGGTCGCCGGGCGGGTCATTGACCGCGACGCGAAACGCCCCGGACGCATCGGTCTGGATCGCGCCGAACTCGCCGGCGTAGCGCAGCGCGACCACCGCCCCGGCGACCGGCCGCTGGTCCTCGCAGCGCAGCACGGTGCCGTGGACCTGATAGAAGCTGTGGCACCCGGCGAGCGTGGCCGACAGCGCGACGACGAGCAGCGACCGACATGGCACCATGCTCGCATCGTAGCGTGGCCGTCGAGGGTGACGCTCGCGCCCACGACGCGCGCGCGCGGCGCCGCGGGTCTGTGGCGCCTGCGTGATACGCTCGCCGGCGCTGCGCACGAGCCCCCAGCGCCCGGTCGTGACCCTCGCGACCGTCACGTCCGTCGTGCTGGTGCTCGAGCTGACGTCGACCCGGCTGTTCGCGTACATCGGCAGCGCGCACGCCACCTCGACCGCGCTGTCGATCGCGCTGCTCGGCCTGGGGCTGGGCGGGTTCGCCCGCGCGCGCGGCCCGCGGTGGGCGACGCCGCGCCACGCCGCGCCGGCGCTCGCGGCCGCGCTGGGCGCGCTGTCCGCCGCCGCGACCGCCGGCGTGTCCGTGTCGGCGCTGGTCGCCCTGTCGCTGATCCCGTTCGCGTGCGCGGGCGCCCTGGTGTCGGACGCGTACGCCGCGCGCGGACGCGACGGCGCGCGCGCCACCTACGCGATCGACCTGCTCGCCGCGGCCGGCGGCTGCCTGGTCGCGCCGCGGCTGATCGGGCCGCTCGCGCCGACCGAGATCATCGCCGCGCTCGGCGTGGTGTGCGGCGCGCTCGCGCTCGGGCTCGCCGAGCGGCGTCGCGCGCCCGTCGCCACGATCGCGCTGGTCGCGCTCGCGAACGCCGGCCTGCTCGTGGCCGGGCGCGCGGGCGCCCTGCCCGACGGGCCGCTCGAGGCGCTCCTGCGCTCCGGCCTGCACGGCGAGAAGGCGCTCGCGGCGCCCGGCACGTCCGCCGCCGACGTGGTCGACGCGGCGTGGAGCCCGCTCGGCCGGCTCGACGTCGTGCGCGCGCCCGGCGACAGCGACGCGCGCCTGGGCGTGTTCACCGATGGCATGAGCCCGACGTTCATGGCGCGCGAGGACCTGGCCCGCGCCGGCGCGTTCGACGACACCTGGGGCCTGCTCATGTCGCTGCCCTACCGCGCGCTCCGCCCCGGGCGCGTGCTCGTCCTCGGCGCGGGCGCCGGCGCCAGCGTGTGGCTCGCCACCCGGCACGGCGCGTCCCGCGTCGACGCGGTCGAGGTCAACCCGGCGATGCCCGCGCTGCTCGCGCGCTGGCGGCGCTTCGCCGGCGACGTCTACCACCAGCCCGGCGTGCGCCTGATCATCGCGGACGCCCGCCGCTACCTGGCCGACACCGCCGAGCGCTACGACGTCATCGAGCTCGCGCTCGCGCTCACCGGCAACGCCCACGCGCAGCCGTCGGGGATGGAGGCCCACCTCTACACCGTCGAGGCGGTGCGACTGTTCCTGCGCCGGCTCACCGCGACGGGCGCGCTGGTGCTGATCCACAGCGACCCCGGCAACGCCTACCGGCAGCTGCTCACGGTGCTCGAGGCGCTGCGGGCCGAGGGCGTCGATCGCGACCGCGCGCTCGACGGGATCGCGGTGCTGCGCGATCCGCGCCCCGACACCGCCTACCAGTACCTGCTGGTCGTGGCGCGCGCGCCGCTGCCGCTGGACGCGGTCGACCAGCTCGACGTCGCGCCGGCGGAGCTGCTGTGGGGCCCGGGCGATCCGCCCGAGCGCGCCGCCGAGCTGCTCGACCGCGCGACGCTCGGCGCGACCGACGCCGACGATCTCACCCCGGTCCACGACGATCGCCCGTACTTCTTCCAGAACACGCTCGGCCTGCGCGCCACCGCGCTCGCGCAGCCGGGACGGCTGTGGGTGCTCGCCGGCGCGCTGCTGCTCGTCGGGGTGCTGATCGCGGAGCGCGGCCGCGACGCGCGCGCGTTCGCCCGGCCGGCGGCGGTCGCGACCGGCCTGGGCGCGGCGTTCCTGTGCGCCGAGCTCGCGCTGATCCAGCGGTTCACGCTCGCGGCGGGCGGCACGCTGTACGCGGTGTCGTTCGTGCTGTGCGGCCTGCTGGCGTGGAGCGCGATCGGCGCGCTGGCGCTCGGCGCGCGCTGGCGCCGGCTCGACCGCGGCGTGGCGTGGGCCTGCCTCGCGGCCGGGCTCGCCCTCGCCGCCACCGCCCAGCTGGTGCGCGACCTGACGTGGCTCGACGCGACGTCGAGCGAGGCCGCCCGCCTGCTCGCGATCGCCGCGCTGCTGGCGCCGGTCGGGCTCGCGCTCGGCGGACCGTTCCCGGTGCTGCTCGCCCACCACGGCGCGCCGACCAGCCGCATCGCCTCGCTGTGGGCGATCAACGGCGCCGCCTCCGTCGCCGGCGGCGTCATCGCGGTGCTCGCGCTGCGCGTCGCCGGCGCGACCGACACCCTGTGGCTCGCCGCCGGCCTCTACCTGGCGACGGGCGCGGTCGCGCCCGCCGCGGGCGCTGGAGCCGCCGACCGCCGCGGGCTATCCTCGGCTCCGTGAACATCGTCGACGAGCTGCACGCGATCGCGTCGGCGCTTGGCGACGCGGGGATCCCGTACGCCGTCTGCGGCGGGATCGCGGTCACGGCGCACGGCGCGACACGCTCGACGAAGGACATCGACATCCTCATCCCGCGCGAGCACCTGCCGCGCGCGCTCGCGGTCGTAGCGCCGCTGGGCTACTCGATCCCGGCGGGCCCGATGACCTTCGGGGCCGGCACGCCGGGCGAGCGCCACGTGCAGCGCGTGAGCAAGCTCTCCGGCCCCCACCACTTGATCCTCGATCTCCTGCTCGCCGAGGCCGCGTACGCGGGCACGCTCGACGATCGCATCGACGTCGACCTGCCGGGCGGCCGGATCACGTTCGTGTCGCGCGACACGCTGCTCCGCATGAAGCGGCTCGCCGGCCGCGCGATCGACCTGGCCGACATCGAGAAGCTGGAGGGCGGCGATGCGTGATCTGCGCCCGGCCGAGGTGGCGGCGCGCCTCGCCGCGCTCGCCGCGCTGTACGTTCCCGACACCGTCGACGAGGGACGCGCCCGGCTCCGCGCCGACCGCATGGCGCCGGCGGCGTTCGCGGCGGACGTCGCGAACCGGCTGGAGGAGCTGCGCGCGCTCGACGAGCTCACCCAGTACCTCCACGCCCCGTCGCGCGCGACGCGGTGACGCCGCGCCCGCGCTACCATCGCGCCATGCTCGGCCCCCGTCGCAGGCCCCTGCTCGCGTGCGCCCTCGCCGCCGCCGCGGGGTGCGACGACGGCGCGCGCCCCGAGGACGCGCGGTCGACCTCGCTGGTACCGACGCAGACGCCGGCGTACTACGTCGACCAGGCGAACCGCTACTTCGACGCGATCGACGCCAGCGCGCCCGCCTCGAGCGGGCCCACGTACTCCCTGCGCGTCGCGCGCTGGGAGCTGCCGCCGTGGCTCTTGCTCACCGGCTACGGCGCCGAGGACATGGCGGCGCTCGACGAGATCGTCAAGGACGCGACGCCGGCGACGATCCCCACCCGCGAGTGCCTCGCGTTCGGCGTCCAGCCGTTCGCGCGCTGCCGGGTGACGTTCGAGTACGCCGACGGGCCGTGCCCGATCTACGAGGAGTTCACGTTCAACGACCAGGGCGAGATGACGTTCATCGAGGCGTGGTCCGATCTGCCCGGCCTGCGCCCGATGCAGGACGCCGACACCTGGGCCGAGGCCGCCGACGTCGCGCGCCTGTCGACGCGCCTGCCGGGCCTCGGCAACGCGACCGGGCTGATCGATCCCGAGGGCCCCGGCATGACCGAGGCCGCCGCCGGCGATCCCGAGATCGCCGACTTCGTCGCGCGCACCCAGGAGTTCTGGGACCACTGGTTCCGCGCCTACGAGGACGCCGGCCCCGACCTGTTCGCCCGCGGCTGCGGCTGGCCGTGAGGCAGGCTTGGCGCGACGTTCAACCGCGGCGTCTGGCCCGGCGCGGTGACGCAGCCCACTCGACTCCGCGTCGCGGCCGCGTGATGCTCTGACGGTGAGGCGCGCAGGAGTGGTGATGGTCCTCGGCGTCGCCGCCTGCGGCGATGGCGGCGGTGCAGCCGGCCTGGACGCGTCGCTCGCCGCGACGTGCCGCGACCTGCAGCAGCACTACCGCGACCTGGTGCTCGAGCTCGACGACTCGTGCACCAGCGCGGCCGACTGCACCCTCTTCGGCGGCGTCGCGACCTGCGAGTGCGAACCGAGCCTGGGCCCGTCCTGCCAGGGTCACCCCGTGAACCGCGCCGCGCTGTCCGGTGCGATCGACACGCTGCGACCGATCGCCGACACCCTCCGCACCCGCTGTGACGGCGTCGATGGCTTCGAGATCCCGCGCATCTGTGACTGCGAGCCGTGGGCGACCCCGACGTGCGAGGACAACCGCTGCGGATACGACGTCGGCCGATCGTGTCTCGGGCTCTGCGACCCGGTCGCGCAGACCGGGTGCTGGGCCGCGGAGAAGTGCAGCTGGATCTGGATCGTCCGGGAGACCGACGTCGGCATCGTGGCCTGCGTCGCGGACGGCACGGTCCCAGCCGGCCAGGCCTGCACGTACGGCCCCGAAGGTGAGGCCACCGGCTACGACGACTGCGTCGCAGGCACGGTGTGCATCGACGGCCTCTGCGAGACCTTGTGCTCGATATCGCCAGACACCTGCACGCCGCCCGCGACCTGCGTCGCGCAGCCCGGCCTCTTCCCAAACCACCCGGGCGTCGGGGTCTGCGCACCTCCGACGTGAACCGGTCGATCGGACTCGCCGCCATCGAGCGGAAGGTCGCGACCCGCGCGGTCCGCGCCACGACCGCTCAGCGTTCGCGATCGTCGAGGTCGTAGGAACCGCGCACGACTGCGCCGCCATCGAGTTCGACGTGGAACCGGCCTGCGTTGCGCCCAGTGACCGAGTAGGCATCGACCGCGATCCATCCACCGACCACGATCTCTGTGGGCGGGACGCACTCCTCGTCGCATCCGCTCGCGACGACAGCCCTCGCCTCTTCGACCGTCGCGTCGCCCTCCAGCCAGATCACGAGCATCGTGCCGAACGAGGGATCGAACACGAGGTGAACATCACCCAGGCTCGACGGCGAGGTCTGCCGAACCACGCGCGGGTCGCGCGAGTCGCACGACGTGAGAAGCACCTCTCCCTCGCAGTCGACGCGAGTGCGCCGGATCGCGTCGCCCTCGTGCGGGACGATCTCCAGGCGCGCCCCCGGCGCGTCATCGACGCACCCTGAAGTCCCGCATGCCCCCGCCAGCACGAGGCCTCCGAGCCAGCGCATGATCGCCGGAGCCCGCACGTCCGTCATCGTCACGAGCTCGCGGCCCGCACCCGAACGAGCCGGTCGAGCACATCCCACGCCGCCGCGCGCTCCTCGATGTAGCCCCAGTCGAGCCCGGACAAGGCAACGAGCCCGGCCAGGTCGGCGAGGTCCTTGGGGCGGTGCGCGATCAGCTTGAGCAGGATGAGGTCCTCCGGCGTGGCGGTCGCGACGCCGCGCGCGCCGCGGCGCGCGCGCGCGATCACGTCGTCCTGCAGGCTCGTCTTCGCCGCCTGCAGCTCGATCGGCGGGTCCCCGGGCGCGCGGCCGAGCCGGACGAAGTCCGGGCCCGACGGCAGGTCCGCCCCGTGCTCGTGGGTGACCCGGTAGCCCGCCGCCTCGAGCGCGGCGCGGGCGCGCGCGAGCGAGGCGGGGTCGGCGGCGACGGTCACGTCGATGTCCGCGGTGAACCGCGGCTCGAGCCAGGCGTTGACGGCGTGGCCGCCGATGAGCGCGTACGGGAGCCCGGCGGCGGCGAACGTGGCGGCGATCAACGCCAGGACGTCGTCGGGATCGGCGCTCATGGTCGGTACAGCCCCTGGCGCCTCGCGCGATCGTAGAACGGCGACGGGTCGTCCGCGCGGGGCGGCGTGGTCGCGAGGAACCGGCGCATCAGCGCGACGCTGCGGGCGAGCCGAGCGTCGAGCGGCAGCGCGAGGTGCTCCGCCAGCGCCTCGGCGTGCGCGCGCGCCTTGAGCTCGCCGATGAGGCGCAGGTGCTCGCGTTCGGCGTCGCTGACGGCCACGCCGGGAGCGTACCGCACCCGCGCCGGGTCCTGACCGCGAACCTCGACCCTCTCGCGCACGTGCAAATGTCGGCTCTCGTGGCGCCCTAGCCTCCACGATAGCCTGCGCGGACGAAATCGCGGCGCAGGTCTCGCTCGGCCGACGGCTCGGGGAGGAACACGGCGGCGACGAAGATCAAGTCGGCGCCGTCGACGCGCACCGTCGGTGTACTGGATCTCGATCGTCTGGATCGCGAGGTAGCTTCCGGCTCGGCAGGCCGGAACCAGCGCGACGCGAGGCGCGAGCGAGCGGGAAGACGAGCGACCCTGACGGGATTCGAACCCGTGTTACCAACGTGAAAGGCTGGTGTCCTAGGCCGGCTGGACGACAGGGTCAGGGCGGGAGTGAGCCCAGAAGGATTCGAACCTTCGGCCAACGGCTTAAAAGGCCGCTGCTCTACCGCTGAGCTATGGGCCCGAACGGTCGCGGCAGACTCTGCACGACCGCTCCCGGGTTTGCAAGGGCGGCCGCGCCTCACGAAACCATTGATCACCCGACGTACGACAAGTAGGCTTCGCGGCGCATTCGTCGTACGAGGTGCTCCCGCCCATGGCCGAGAAGCGCGCTGCCCACCGGATCGCCGTCCACCTGCGGGCCTGCTACCGCTCGAGCCAGACCGTGATCGAGGGGGTCGTGTCCGATCTCTCCCGGCTCGGGATGTTCCTGCGCACCGACTTCCTCGACACGCCCGGGCAGGAGGTCGCGATCGACCTCGAGCTGCCGGGCGAGGAGCTGCTGCAGCTCCGCGGCGCGGTCGTCCGCGTCGAGACCGCGCCGGATCATTCGGGCATGGGCATCCGCTTCGATCAGATCCCGGATCGCGCGCGGCGCCCCCTCGCGAACTTCATGATCGACGCCAGCTACCAGAGCCTGCAGTAGCGGTTTCCACCGGCGATCCGCCGGGTTGCCGCCTTGAATCGGGAGGTCGCGCCGGTATGATGCGCCCATGTCGTCGGCGCCACCGGGCAGCCTCCGCTCCGTCAAGGTGCAGATCGCGGGGCAGACCCTCGCGCTGCGCACCGACGCGAACGCGGCGTACCTGCGCGAGCTCGCCGCGTTCGTGACCGAGAAGCTGGGCGAGGTCCGCGACCGTCATTATGGAGACGTCGCGCGCCGCGCCGTGTCGACCCAGGCGCTCGCGCTGCTGGTCGCGCTCCAGCTCGCCGACGAGCTCCACCAGGAGCGCGCCGCCGGCCGCACCGTGCGGGCCGAGGCCCGCGCCCGGATCGAGAAGATCCTGGCGCACCTCGACGTCCTGCACCCCGAACAACCCCAAGCCCGCGCGGCCACGCCCGCGGGGAGCCGTCGCAAGTCCAGGTCCTCGGGCGCTGCCCGTCGCACCCGCAGCCGCGACGGCGCCGTGTCCACGTGGCGCTGAGCTCCGGACCGGCGCGCGACCCCGCGCTCGTCGTGGCCAAGGCGGCGCTGCGCGGGCCCGCGCGCGCCGCGCGCGACGCGATGCCGCCCGACGAGCGCGCCGCCGCCAGCGCCGCGATCACCGCCACCGTCGACGCCGAGGTGCTCGCGCCGCTGCCGGCGGGCGCCCTGCTCTGCCTCTACGACGCGTTCGCCACCGAGGTCGCGACCCGGCCGATCGCCGAGCTCGCGCTCGCGCGCGGGCTGCAGCTGGTCTACCCGCGGATCCGGCGCGGCGGCCTCCACCTCGCGCTGCACCGCGCGACGCCCGCGACGCTGCGCCCGGGCGTGTGGGGCATCGGCGAGCCGGCCGAGGACGCGCCCGAGGTCAGCCCGCGCGAGGTCGACGTCGTGCTGATGCCCGGCCTCGCGTTCGATCGCGCCGGCAACCGGCTCGGCTTCGGCAAGGGCCACTACGACGCCACGTTCTCGGCCGCGCCGGACCGGCTCCGCGTCGGGCTCGCGTTCGACCGCCAGCTCGTCGACGAGCTGCCCGCCGGCGCCCACGATCTCCGCGTCCACCTGCTCGTCACCGAGCGCGGCGTGCTGCGCCCGCGGCTCCCGATGCCGGTGACGCACCGCCACGCCTGACCCTTCGCTGACCAACATGGACCAGCTCATCTACATCCTCGTCGCCCTCGCCGCCGGCATCGGCGCCGGCGTCCTGCTCGGCCGCGCGCTCGGCGGCGGCGCGCGCGCCGGCGGCGCCCTCGCCGACGAGGAGGCCGCGAAGGTCCGCGCCGCGGCCGCCGCCGAGGTCGCCGAGATCAAGAAGGCCGCCGAGGTCGAGGGCAAGGAGCTCGCCTTCAAGCTCAAGGCCGACGTCGACGCCGAGCTGCGCGACCGTCGCGCCGAGCTGGCGAAGCAGGAGGAGGCGCTCGCCGCCAAGGAGCGCGAGGTCGAGCGCGCGCGCAAGGACGCCGACCGCCGCGCCGCCGAGGTCGAGAAGAAGGAGCGCTCCGCCGACGGCAAGGCCAAGCAGGTCGACGCCGCGCTCGAGCGCGCCGAGGCCGCGCAGGCGACCGCCAAGCAGAAGCTCGAGGAGATCGCCCAGCTCACGGTCGAGCAGGCCAAGAAGCGCCTCGAGGACGAGGTCCGGGCCGAGGCCGAGCTCGCCGCCGCCGCCGAGATCAAGAAGATCGAGGAGGCCGCGGCGGAGCAGGCGTCGACCGTCGCCCGCACGATCGTCGCGACCGCGATCCAGCGCTACGCCAGCGAGTTCGTCGGCGAGCGCACGGTGTCGGTGATCCCGCTGCCGTCCGACGACCTCAAGGGCCGGCTGATCGGGCGCGAGGGCCGCAACGTCCGCGCGCTCGAGGCCGCGACCGGCATCGACCTGATCATCGACGACACCGCCGAGTCGATCACGATCTCGTGCTTCCACCCGGTGCGCCGCGAGATCGCGCGCCTGGCGATCTCCGCGCTCGTCGCCGACGGGCGGATCCACCCGACGCGGATCGAGGAGGTCGTGCGCAAGGCCGAGAAGGACGTCGACAAGGTGTGCAAGGAGGCCGGCGAGCAGGCCGTGTTCGACCTCGGCCTGCACCGCGTCCACCCCGAGCTGGTGCGCCTGCTCGGCACGCTGCGGTTCCGCAGCGCCGCCGCGCAGAACCTGCTCGCCCACTCGGTCGAGGTCGGCTACCTCGCCGGGCTGATGGCCGCCGAGCTCGGCGGCAACGTCAAGCTCGCGCGCCGCGCCGGCCTGCTCCACGACATCGGCAAGGCGGTCGACCACGAGCAGGAGGGCGATCACGCCGCGGTCGGCGCCGAGCTGGCGCGCAAGTACGGCGAGTCGCCCAAGGTCGTCGCGGCGATCGCCGCGCACCACGGCGCGCCGGCGCCGCAGGCGCTGCTCGACCACGTCGTCGACGCGGCGAACCAGCTGTCGGCGGCCCGCCCTGGCGCCCGCCGCGAGACGCTGGCGTCGTACATCAAGCGGCTCGACGACCTCGAGGCGATCTGCGGGACGTTCGACGGCGTCACCAAGGCGTTCGCGCTCCAGGCCGGGCGCGAGGTCCGCGTGATCGTCGAGAACAGCCGCGTCGACGACGCGCAGGCGATGGTGCTGTCGCGCCAGATCGCCAAGAAGATCGAGCACGAGGCGACCTACCCCGGCCAGGTCCGGGTCGTCGTCGTCCGCGAGACCCGCGCGTCCGAGTACGCGCGCTGACCCCGAGCTGCCCATGCACATCCTCGACGAGCTCGACGCCCGCGGCCTGATCGCCGACACCACGTCCCGTGACGAGCTGAAGCACCTGCTCGACACCGAGGTCGTCAGCTACTACGCCGGCTACGACCCGACCGCGCACAGCCTGCACGTCGGCAACCTCGTGCCGGTGATCCTCCAGGCGCGGCTGCAGCGCGCCGGCCACCGCCCGATCGTCGTCGTCGGCGGCGCCACCGGCATGATCGGCGATCCGTCGGGCAAGAGCGCCGAGCGCAACCTGCTCGACGAGGACACGCTCGCGCGCAACCTCGCGGCGATCCGCGGCCAGCTGTCGCGGTTCCTCGACTTCACGCCCGGCCCGACCGCCGCGGTGATCGTCGACAACGCCGAGTGGTTCCGCGGCATCGGCTACCTCGAGTTCCTGCGCGACGCCGGCAAGCACCTGACGATCAACTACATGCTGGCGAAGGACTCGGTGCGCGCGCGCCTCGAGGGCGACAGCGGCATCAGCTACACCGAGTTCTCGTACATGCTGCTGCAGGCGTGGGACTTCGTGCAGCTCCACGCGCGCCTCGGCTGCAAGCTCCAGGTCGGCGGCAGCGATCAGTGGGGCAACATCACCGCCGGGTGCGAGCTGCAGCGCAAGCGCGGCGGCGCGCACCTGCACGGCCTGGTCGCGCCGCTGTTGCTCGACGCGAGCGGCCAGAAGATGGGCAAGACCGCGACCGGCGAGCGAGTGTGGCTCGACCCCGAGCTGACCCCGCCCTACGCGTTCTACCAGTACTGGCTCAACACGCCCGACAGCGACGTCGGCAAGCTGCTCAAGATCTTCTCGCTGCGCCCGCTCGCCGAGCTCGACGAGATCATCGCGGCGCACGCCGCGGATCCCGGCAAGCGCGGCGCGCAGAAGGTGCTCGCCGAGGACTTCACGACCTGGGTCCATGGCGCCGACGCCACCGCGCGGGCGCAGAAGGCCTCCGCCGTGCTGTTCGGCGGCAGCCTCGAGGCGCTCACCGACGACGACCTCGCGCCATTGTTCGCCACGGTCGAGAAGAAGCTCGACCTGCCGCGCGCCGAGCTCGACACCGGCGTGCCGATCCTCGACCTGTTGACCCGCACCGGCCTCGCCGAGTCCAAGGGCGCGGCGCGGCGGACGCTGACCCAGGGCGGCATCTACCTCAACAACGACAAGGTGGACGCGGTCGACCTCGTCGTCCGCGCCGACCACCTCGCGACGCCGTCGTTCCTGCTGCTGCGCAGCGGCAAGCGCAGCTACGCGCTCGTCCGGGTCGCGCGGTGACGTTCGACCTCGCCGGCGTGCTCGAGCTGCGCACGGCCCGCGTCGGCGATCACGTCGAGACCCACGCGTTCCTCGACGGCCGCGCGCTGCGGCTGACGCCGCGCCTGCTCGACGCGCTCGCGCTGCTCGCCGCGGGCCGCCCGGTCGCCGCGGCCGACGTCGAGCCGCTGATCGCGCTCGGCGTGCTGCGCCCGCGCGCCGCGCCCGACGCCGGACCGCTCGCCGCGCCGGCGGCGCGCGTCGCGCTGCGCGGCGACGTGGTCGTCGAGTGCCGCCAGCCGCCCCAGCCGTCGCCCGACGGCCCGGTCACCGCCGAGGGCGCGGCGCCCCTGTCGATGTTCATCGCGCCGCCGCTGCTCGGCGGAATGCAGGCGCTGGCGCGCGTGCTGCGCCACGGCTGGCAGCAGATGTGGCGCGCGGCGATCGCCCGCGACACCGCCGCCGCCCCCGACGTCGTCGCCGACGTGCTCGCGCGGATCGCGCGCGCCGAGGTCGAGCGCGACGCCGACCTCGCCGCTGCGTTCGAGGTGGAGACGCCGACGCGGCTGCGCCCGCGCCGGCCGCTGCAGGACGACGCCCTCCACTTCCCGATCGACGCGCTGCTGCTCGCGCGCGATCGCCGGTGGCGCGAGCGCGGCCTGCCGGCGCGCCTCGTCCGGCTCGCCGACGGCGGGACCGGCGGCCAGCTCGCGTCGGCCGGCGCCCTGCTCGGCGCGCTCGCCGCGGGCCTGGACCACGGCACGCTCGCGGCGTGGCTGGCGCGCGCGCCGGAGCTGACCCCGCTGTACGAGGCGCTCGTCGCACTCGACGCGCTCGAGCCGGCGCCGCCGGCGCCGGCGCTGACCGCCGCGCCGGGCGAGGTCGTGCACCTGGGCCACGCGACGCTGCTCGCCAACCTCGGCGGCGCCCACGTGCTCGTCGATCCGTGGCTGCCGCCGGCGAGCCGCCTCGATCCCGCGCCGCCGCAGGCGGTCGCCGCGCTGCCGCCGCTCGCCGCGATCTTCATCACCCACCACCACTGGGACCACGTCCACGTCGACACGCTGCTGCGCCTGCCCAAGGGCACGCCGATCTATGTCCCGCGCCAGGACGCGACGCGCCCGGTGTGGCCGCGCACCGAGCGCCTGCTGGCGATGCTCGGGTTCTCCGACGTGCGCGCGCTCGGCCACGGCGAGGCGGTCGACCTCGGCGACGGCGGCCGCGTCACCGCGGCGCCGTTCACCGGCGAGGATCCGTGCGAGCTCGGCTGGGTCGGCAACACCTACGTGCTCGCGCACGCCGGCCGCGCCGCGCTCGTCCACGTCGACGCCAGCCCGGATCGCCACGGCGCCTCGACCGTGAGCCGCGGCGTGATCGCCGGCCTGCGCGCGGCGCACGGCGCGCTGTCGCCGGTGTTCGCGACGCGCCGCCAGGAGCTGGCGAGCATGCTCGACTACGGGTGGGAGGCGCTGCTCGCGCCGGCGCGCGCCTGGGTCGAGCCGACCGAGAACTGCGCGACCGGCGGCGCGTTCCTCGCCGCGCTGTGCCGCGACGCCGGCGCCCGCGAGCTGGTGCTCTACTCCGAGGGCGGCGGGACGTGGTTCCCGCCGTGGACCAACTTCATCCCCGTCGCCGGCCGCGAGGCGCTCGCCGAGCCCTACCAGTACCTGTGGGAGCCGCTCGACGAGATCGCCGCGCGCGTCCGCGCCGCCGGCGCGACGACGACGCTGTCCGCGCCCGGCGCGCGCTACGTCATCGGCGGCCCGGCGGCCCGGACGCCGTGAAGCGGCGTGCCGCTACTTCTTCTTGCCGCGCACGACCCGCCCCACGCCTTCCACGGTGACCGCCGCCGCCTTGAAGGCGGCGACCGCGGCCTGCTTGAGCGACTTGCGCTCGAGGACGAAGGCGAGCGCCCTGGCCAGGCGCGGGTGCTTGTCGGCGTTCATGCGTTCCTCCAGCTCGGCTGACGTCCCTCGCGGATCGCGTCCTGCGCCTCCCGGGCGTCGGCCGTCGCCATCAGCTTGTCGAGCTCGACCTGCAGCCACGCGTGGGTCGCCGCCGCGTCGGCGCCCTCCACCGTCCCGAGCACGCGGCGAAATGCCGCGGTGCCGGCGCGCATCGCCGACGGGCTGAGCCCGGCGAGCTTGCGCGCCAGGTCTCGGACCTCCTTGTCGATCGTGGCCGCGGCGGTCGCGCGCGTCACCAGGCCGGCGAACTCGGCCTCCTTGCCGCGCAGCGGCAGGCCGGTGGCGAGCATGTGGTACGCCTTCTTCGGCGACAGCACGCGCAGCAGGTACGGCATGACGTGCATGCCCCACAGCCCGAACCGGATGTCGGGCACCGCGAGCTCGCAGTCCTCGGTGCAGTAGGTGTAGTCGCACGCCAGCGCGAGCGCGAGGCCGGCGCCGTGCGCGCGGCCCTGTACCATCGCCACCGTCGGGACCGGCAGCTGGTGGAGCGTCTGCAGCACCGCGGCGACCGGCACGACCGTCGTGCCGTCCCCGGCGGGGACCGCGCCGCGGTGCTCCCCGCCGCTGCAGAACACCGGCCCGGCCGCGGCGACGACGACGACGCGCACGTCCGGGGTCTGCGCCGCGAACGTCAGCGCGGCGACCAGCTCCTGGCACATCGCGACGTCGAGGGCGTTCTGGGCGTCTGGACGCGCGAGGGTGATCCACCCGACGTGCGGCTCCGCGATGCCGACCTGCAGCGACTGGAAGGTGCCGAGCGTCATGACCACGACGGTAGCAGGCCGGGCGGGCCGTCGGGGTCCGACATTGCCGTACCCGTATGCGAATCGGGCGGGAAGGTCGCGGGCCACGCCGCCGTAGTACGCTCGAGGTACGCATGCGCCAGTACGACTCGCGCCACAGCACCAACACCGCCGACAGCTCCCGGACCAGCGGCGACGCCCCCGGGCGTAGCCCACTGACTGGGATCCTCCAGCGCAAGGGAGGCGCGGAAGGCGCCCGCGCCGGCGCGTCGCAGGAGATCGCCGCCGCCGGGTTCTCCGGGCCGGCGATGTCGCTGCCCTACCGCAGCGAGATGGAGTCGGGCTTCGGCGTCAGCTTCAGCGGCGTGAGCGCGTACGGCGGCGGCGCCGCGGCCGAGGCCAACGCGGCGCTCGGCTCGCAGGCGTACGCGGTCGGCCAGCAGATCGCGTTCGCCGACTCGAGCCCCGCGCCCGAGGTCGTCGCGCACGAGCTCGCGCACACGATCCAGCAGGGCGACGCCGGCCCGGTGCAGACGTGGTCGGAGGGCTCGCCCGGCGACGCCTACGAGCAGGAGGCCGACGCGGCGGCGGCGACGGTGCTGTCGGGCGGCACCGCGCAGGTCAGCATGCGCACCGGCCCCGCGATCCAGAAGTGGGGCGGCTCGGACCACTACACGATCGGCAACGCCGCGGGCGCCAAGGCGATGACGCGGTTCCGCGCGATGTTCCCGGCCGGCGACGCGATGACGCCGCCGGCGCCGGCCGCTGGCCTCGCCAACGGCATCCAGGGCCAGGCGGCGCCGGGTTCGAGCGCGATCGCGCCGGTCACGACCGGCGGCACGGGCACCGCGCCGGGCGGCGGCGCGCCCGACTCGGTCGGCGTCGCCACCAACACCGGCGTCATCTCGTTCGGCGCCGCGAGCCGTTACGGCGGCGACTACAACACCACCGTCGAGGGGATGGCCGGCCGCAACACCGAGGTCGCCAAGGGCGCGATCGAGGAAGCCCAGATGATCATGGGCGCGTCGACCAACTCGAACCACTTCTACCCGGTCAACGGCGGCGAGTACCAGGGTCACCACGGGCGCGCCCTCGGCTACGCGCGCCAGGCCTACGAGAAGTCGCAGGCCGGCGACGCCGCCGGCGCCGCGGCGCTGATGGGCAAGGCGATGCAGGAGGAGGGCTTCGGCAACCACTTCCTGCAGGACACGTTCGCCTCGGGCCACATGGTGCCGCGCTCGCTCGACAGCGTCGAGGATCTCGCGTCCCAGCCCGCCGGCGTGATCGGGGGCGCGCTCGCCGACGCGGGCGGCGCGACCGAGAGCGGGCTCACCACCGCCGGCAACGCCGTCGGCTCCGGCATCGGCTGGGCGCTCGGCGGCGCGGGCGGCGCGATCGGCGGCTTCGCCAGCGGCGTGTGGAACCTGCGCAACCCGTTCACCGCCGCCGCCGAGGGCGCGTCGTCGGGCTCGGCGTCCGGCTCCGCGACGGGCGGCTCGATCGGCACCTCCGCCGGCAGCACCGTCGGCGGCGGGCTCAACTCCGCGCTCACCGGCATCGGCAGCGGCGCGGACGCGGTCACGGGCTTCACCGGCGCGGCGGCGCAGGGCATCCTGCGCTCGAAGCAGTGGCACGACTACTTCTGCGCCCTGCCCGACGGCCTGCCGACCTCGCGCGGCCGGTTCCACGGCGACTACTACATGGACGGCAACGACCTGGAGGTCGTGTCCAACACCTGCGCCGACTCGATCATGGAGGTCCTCGCCGCCGGCCAGGGCCAGGCGGTGAGCTACGGCATGGCGGGCCAGATCCCGGCCCCGGATTTCGGAGGGATCATGGCGGACCCGATGGCCGGCCCGGTGTGGCGCCTGATGATGAACGACTACCGCTCGGCGATGGAGCGCGCGCGCGCCCGCGTCACCGCGGCGGACCAGCACACCACCGACGGCGGCGTCACGATGTCGTCGCAGGGCATCGTCGACGACATCTACGCCAACACGTTCGGCGGCGACGCCGGGATGGCGCGCGCCGGCGAGACCCCAGGCGGGATGGCGTCGCTGATGTCGACGGCGGCCGACGCCGCGCGCAACCCGGTCGGGACGCTCAACGAGAAGCGCGCGCAGATGAAGGGCGCGGTCGACACGATCGCGCACTACATCCAGGCGCACTTCGGCTACAACGCCAACCTCGGCAACGTCAACGACGACATGGATCCGGTCAGCCAGAACCTCGGCGACAGCGCGACCGCCCACGCCGACGCCCACGGGTTCGACGCCGTCCAGCTCGAGCAGACCTACCAGCTCTACTCGACCCTCGCGGGCGCCGCGCGCGAGTTCAAGGTGGTCGCCGGCGGCGTCCTTGGCAGCCCCGGCGCGATCGACCCCGGCGGCGTCGCGCAGCTGACCTCGGAGCACGCGCTCGCCACCGCGCTCGCGGACAGCGCGACACAGTGGGCGGCCAACGCGAGCGCCCAGGCGGGCTGGTTCGACGCCGACGACGCGATCTCGTACCGCAACCACGGCAACCAGCACGGCTCGCTCGGCGCGGCGCTGCGCGTCAGCGTGTACAACGGCATCGTCGGCGCCGGCGGCGCGGGCGGCGCCAAGACGACGCTCGACGCCGGCGGCGACTTCGCCGCCGCGCCGGCCGCCACCGGCGCCACCGGCACCGGCCCGTGAGCTCGGCCGCCCGACCGCTCGCGGCGCGCGCCGCGCGGCGGTAGGCTGGTCGCTCGATGAGATCACCGGACGAGCTGCGCGCGGCGGTGGACCGCGCGCTCGCGCTGCCCACCCCGACCGGGCCGCTGGCGTGGGTCCGCACCGGCCCGGTCGAGGCGCTGATCGCGGTCGCCGTCGACGCGCCGGCGGCGACGCTCGCGCTGGTCGACGCCCACGCCCGCGCGCCCGGGGCGGCGCATCGCCCCGCTGCCGTCCGCGCGCTGCCAGCGCTCGCCGCCGCGGTGTCGCCGGACGCCGTCGCGGGCGCGCTCGCGCTGCTGGTCGAGCTCGCCACCGACGCCGAGCGCGCCGACGACGCGGTCGCGGCGGC
>WYBA01000037.1 GCA_011526095.1 Myxococcales bacterium
CGTCCTCGCGCGAGGCGAGCCACACGGCCAGGCTCGCGCCGACCGCGACCACCGCGACCGCCGCCGCGATCCGCCACGTCCGCGCGGCGCCGCGTGGCGCGGCCGGCGTCGACGGCTCGACCTCGGCGCGCGCGGGCGTCGCCGGCACGCGCGTGTCCACGCCGGTGCGGGTCGGCGTCGCGAGCGTCTCGGCGAGCGCGGCGTGGCGCGGCGCACGCGCGGGGGCGTGGTCGAGCGCCTCGCGGCTCTGCACGACCGCGAGCAGCGTGGCGCGCACCTCGGCCGCCGACGCCGGGCGCTCCGCGGGATCCTTGGCGAGCAGCGCCGCGACGAGATCGCGCACCGGCGCCGGCACGAGCGGCGGCAGCGCCGACGCCGTCTCCGACAGGTGGCGGGCCAGCACCATGTTCGCCGTGCTGCCCCAGAACGGCGGCGCGCCGCCGAGCTGCTCGTGGAGGATGCAGCCGAGCGAGTACAGATCGCTGGCGGGCTGCGCCGGCTGGCCCTGGATGACCTCGGGCGCGAGGTAGAGCGGCGTGCCGACGAAGCCGTCGCTCTGGGTGACGGCCGTGGTGTCGCCGGCGAGCGACTTGGCGAGGCCGAAGTCGAGCACCTTGACGAGGTCCCGCCCCGGCGGGTCGTCGAGCACGAGGATGTTCTGCGGCTTGAGATCGCGGTGGATGATGCCCTGGGCGTGCGCGGCCTCGAGCGCGTCGCACAGCTGGACGCCGATCGCCAGGGCGCGCCGGACGGACAGCGGCCCGTCTGCCTCGGTGAGCTGCGCGAGCGTCCGGCCGCGCAGCATCTCCATCACCAGGTAGAGCACGCCGTCGGGCGTCTGGCCGAAGTCGTGGACGTTGACGATCGACGGCTGCGACAGCCGGCTGGCCAGCCGTGCCTCGCGCAGGAACCGCTTGGCGGCGACGCGGTCGTCGGCGAGGCGCGCGTCGATGACCTTGATCGCGACCTCGCGGTCGACGGAGCGCTGCCACGCGCGGTAGACCGTGCCCATCCCGCCGCGGCCGAGGCGCGCGCGCACCTCGAACCGCTCGTCGAGCACGCGGCCGATCATCGGGTCGACCCGGGCGGCGAGCCGCACCAGGCGCGCGCCGTCTTCGGGGCACACGTCGAGGGTGTCGGCGAACGACCGGCCGCAGGCGGCGCAGTACGACTCGGCGCGTTCGGCCGCGAGCGGGTGCTCTCCCGAGTCGGTCAAGGCCGCCCAGTGTTGCGCGGGCGCGGTGGCGGCGCAACGGTGGTGTAAGGTGGCGGCGTGCGCCGCGCCGGCCCCGCATTCGCCGCTGCCGTGATCGCCACCGCCGGGGTGGTCGGGACGGCGGCGTCCGAGGACGAGGACGACGCCGCCGCCGACGCCGACGCCGACCGCGCCGCCGCGCTCGCCGACGAGGCGGACGCCCGCGCGCGCGCCGGCGACTACGTCGGCGCGGCCGCGCTGTTCCGCGAAGCGCACGCGATCGAGCCGCGCCCCGAGTACCAGTGCAACGTCGGCATCGCCTACTACAAGGCGAAGGAGCTGCCGCGCGCGCAGCTCTACCTCGGCGTGTGCCTCACCCGCGGCTCGCACCTGCCGGAGGCGTTCGTCGCGCAGGTCCGCGCGGCGCTCGCCGCGGTCGAGGATCGGCTGCGCAAGGGGGATTACACGCCGGTCGACGTCGTCGTCGCGCCGGCGTCGGCCGAGGTGAGCGTGTCGAGCTTCGCCGCGGGCGAGACGTTCGTCGGCGCGCGGACGCTGTGGCTGCCGTTCGGCGCGCACACGCTCGAGGCGCGCGCCGACGGGTACGTGACCGGCACGGCGGAGCTGGCGCTGTCCTCGCGCGCCGCGGTGACGGCCGCGCTCACGCTGGAGCCGGCGCCGGTCGCGGTCGAGGCGCCCGCGCCCGACGCGGGCGCGGCGGTCGACGTGGACGCGGACGCGGCGCCGGTGCCGGACGAGGGCGTGGGCACGGCGGTGCGAATCGAGGCGCCGGCCGCGCCGAGCCGGGTGCCGGCGTACGTGGCCACCGGCGCGACCGTGGCGGCCGCGGCCGCGACGGTGTGGCTGTACCGGCGCGCGGCGGACGCCGCCGAGCGCGCCGGGGAGCTCACCGAGGCGGAGGGGTACGCGGCGGCGGCCGAGGACGCGCGCGGCCAGCGGACGCTCGCGTACGCGGGCTACGCGGTGACGGCGCTCGCCGCGGTGACGACGGGCTACCTGTGGTGGCGGGTCACGCGCGCACCCGAGGGCGGAGTGGTGGTGACGCCCGCGGTCACGGAGGACGGCGCGGGCGCGGGCGTGTGGGTGACGGGCGGGTTCTGACGAGGGCGTCCGGGTTCCGGACGTGGGAGGCAGGCATCGTCGACTGTCAGCGTCCTTCGACACGCGCCTCGCTGGCGCTCGGCGCTGCTCCTAACGAACAGCTCGTCCAAGTCCGCGCGATCTCGAAGTTCCGCTCATCCTGAGCCCGGGCGAGCGCCAGCGAGCCCGGAGTCGAAGGATGGTGACAGTCGTGGCTCGCTGCGTCGCATGA
>WYBA01000333.1 GCA_011526095.1 Myxococcales bacterium
AGCCGAAGCCCGCCGCGCAGTCCAAGTCGAAGTCTGCCGCGAAGTCCAGGTCGCAGCTCCGCGCTCGCCCCCCGCGCGGGCCCGCACCCGCGCCCGCACCCGGGGTCGAGCCCGGCGCCGTGCTCGCTGTCCCGATCGACGACGGACGCTGGACGGCCTGCCAGGTCGTCGGCGTGAAGGACGGCCGGCCATGTGTCGTCGGCCTGCGCTGGATCGGCGACGCGCCGCCGCCGCTCGAGGCGCTGCGCGACGTGCCGCCCTTGCGCGTCGATCACCACAGCTGGCACGGCGCGCTCGACTGGCGCCACGTCGAGGCCACACCGCCACCGGGCGACTTCCGCGCGGTCGGCGCGCTGCCGGTCCCGGCGCTGGGCGTGTGCACCTCGTACGGGACATGGGGCGGCGTCGGTCGCCAGATCGAGCTCCAGGCGCAGTGGGACGCGCTGCCCGAGCCGACGCGGCGCGCGTACAAGGCGACGCCGATGGGGCCGGGCACCGAGCTCGAGCTCGACCTCGGGCCGGCGCGGGTGTCGCTGCGCGCGGCGTCGTCCGACGTGAACGTCCGCGATGGCGACCTCCCCGTGCGCTGGGCCGAGCTCGATCGGCTCGCGCGGCTGACCTCGATCTCGTACGCCGGCGCGGACGCGCAGGTGCTCGCTCACCTGCGCGATCGTCCGCTGATCCGCAAGCTGTCGTGGTCAGCCCATGGCCGCGACGCGATCGACCTGCGCGACACGCACCTCACCGAGGTCGGCGTCGAGGTGCTCGCGCCGCTCACCTTGACCTTGCCTCGAACGGTTCGCGAGCTGCGCGTCTCCGGCGACGCCTCGCAGCTGACGGTGGCGCACCCCGGCGACGGCGCCGGTCTGGCGCTGACGGTGGGGCCCGGCGCCGACGGGCGCACGCGCCTGCCCGTGCGCGGCCTGCCGGCGCTGCGCGAGCTGCGCGTCGTCAACGCGGCCACGGTCGAGGTCGCGGCGCTCGCCGCGCACGCCGCGCTCTCCCGGCTCTACCTGCACGGCGACGCGGTGCGCGTCCCCGACGTCGAGGCGCTCGCCGCGCTGCGTGCGCTGCGCGTGCTCGAGCTGATCCACTGCTACGGCGTCGACGCGGCGCGCGTGCCGATCGCCGCGCAGGCGTGGCCCGCGCTCGAGCGCGCCGTCGTCGACGGCTACCGCAAGCCGGACGCGGCGCGGTGGAAGGCGGCCCTCGCGGGCGTGGCGAGCGTCGAGCTACGCGGCGGCAAGACCGACGCCTGGCTCGCCGCGAACCTCGACAACCCGTTCCGCGACTGGGTCGATCGCTCGCCGTCGCCGGCGTCGACGCCGCCACAGCCGAGGCCTGGTTCGATCGCTGGCGCGAGTTCTGATCCGAGCCGACGCCCGATCGCGCGCTCCGAGTTGATCCGGGTCAAGTGGGCGTGGGCGCGGTCCGCCGAGGATCCTCGGCCCATGGCAGACCCGATCGACCTCTCCTCCATCCGTCCCGAGCCCCGGCGCGCCGAGCACGTGTACCGCGACCCGCTCGACGAGGTGTGGCTGCGCGCGCTCGAGCGGATGGGGATCCGCGTGGTCCAGACCGACGCGGCGTACGCTGACTACGACGGCAAGGGCACGCTCGCGATCGGGACGCCCCGGCTGCTCGACGCCGATGACTGCGTCGCGCAGATCGCGTTCCACGAGATCTGCCACTGGCTGGTCGAGGGCGCGGACAGCGTCCGGCTCGTGAACTGGGGCCTGTGCAACGAGACGCTGCGCGACCTCGGGCGAGAGAACGCCAGCCTGCGGGTGCAGGCGGTGCTCGCGGAGCGGTACGGCCTGCGCGGCGTGCTCGCCAACACGACCGACCACCGCGCCTACTACGACGCGCTGCCGCCGGATCCGCTGACCCAGGACGACGACGGCACGGTGGAGCTGGCGCGCGCGGCGCTCGCCCACGCCGGCGAGCCGCCGTGGGCGCCGGCGCTGGCCGACGCGCTCGCCGCCACCGCCGCGATCGTCCGCGCCGTCCACCCGTGGGCGACGGCGCCATCGCTGTACACGCGGTACACGCCGCCCCCGGACCGCGAGCCAGCCGCGGCGTCGCGCGCGCGCGCGGGCGTCGATGCCGCGACCGCCGAGGCGTAGCGCGCGCGCTGGCGTCACGTCCGGTCCGAGCCGCGTCGAGCGCCTCCGGGCGCGGCCGCGGCCGGAGGAGCGCCGCCCGCCGCGCGCGCCGTCAGTGCGTGACCGCGGTGTAGATGTCGCCGAGCGTCTGGTTGGCGCGGAAGTCGGTCCAGCCGATCACCGCCGCGGGCTCGGCGCCGATCGTGGTCGCGCACGCCTGCGGGCTCCCCGCCGGGCCAGCGCCGCCGTCGAGCAGGTCGTGGGTGTAGGTCCACGTCGCGCCGCTGTCGATCGACGTCGCGACGAAGATGTGGCTGGCCGCGGCGCCCACCTTGTTGCGGTAGGCCACCGCGAGCACGCCCCCGCCGGCCGCGGCGAGCTCGGGCAGCGTGGTCTCGCCGGCAATCGGATCCCCGGTCTCGTTCGACGCCCGCACCGGCGCCGCGAACGACGCCCCGCCGTTGCCCGACACCGACGCGTAGATCTGCGTGCCCTGGCGGCGGTCCTCCCAGGCGATCGCGACGAGGTCGTCGGCCGTCCCGGCGGCGCGGGGGTCGACGGCGATCGTCGGCGTGAACGACGACGACACCTCGGTCACGGGGTCATCGATCACGACCTCCGCGCCCCAGGTGGCGCCGCCGTCGGTCGACCGCGCGAACATCGCGTCCGCCCCGCCGCCGGCCTGCGTCGAGACGTCCTGCCACACCAGGTAGACGTTGCCCTCGTTGACCACGAGCCGCGGGAAGTCGCTGTCGCGGCGATCCAGCGTGTCGCCGTCGATCCGGGTGTTCGTCGCCGGCGCCGTGGCGGCGTTCGCCGCCGCGGCCGCGAACATGTCGCGCGTCGCGCCCGTGCGCTGCTCGCGCCACACCCACACGATCCCGCCGCTCGCCGTGATCCCGGCCCGGGGCCGCCCGGCGAAGCGCGTGCCGGTGCTGGTGTTGATCTTGGTCTCGGCGTTCCACGAGCTGCCGCCGTCGGTCGACGTGCGGCTCATGACGTCGCGGTTGAGCGTGGTCGTGTCGAGCTTCTCCCACGTCACCACCGCCGTGGTCCCGGCGATCGCGACGGCGTGATGGAACGAGTCGCCGCTGGCGTCGAGCGCCGCCGACGGCGAGCCGAACGTGGCGCCGGAGTCGGTCGAGAGCTGGACGATGATGTCGCGCACGCCGCCGCTGACCGTCTGGTAGACGACCACCACGCGGTCGCTCGCGCCGCTGGCCACCGCGAGCTGCGGCTTGACCGCGGTCGTGCCCTGGTTCGACGTGACGTTGACGATCGTGCCCCACGTCTGGCCGCCGTCGTCGGAGCGCCGCAGGTAGACCTCGGTCGTGCTGCCGACGAGCTGGCTCCACGCCGCGTAGACGCGCGACGCGCCGCCGCGCGCCAGCACCAGATCGTACGAGTGCGCGGCGCCGCCCGAGGCCTCGCCGAGCGCGCCGCCGCCGGCGTCGAGCCGGCTCTCGGGCTCGGAGACGGTGCAGCCCTCGGCGGTGTCGTCGAGGGCGTCGCAGTCGGTGTCGAGCGTGTCGCCGCAGCGCTCGACGGCGGGGATCACCTGGCCGGTGCACGGGCCGGGGGCGCCGAACTGGCAGGTCGAGGTGCCGCTCTGGCAGGTGCCGACGCCCGCGGTGCCGGGGGTGCCCGTGTAGCACGCCGTCACGATCGGCCCGCCGCCCGCGGCGTCGTCGACCATCGTGTCGCAGTCGTCGTCGATGCCGTTGCAGGTCTCGGTCGACGGCGTGATCTCGCCGGTGCACGCGCCGAAGGTCCCGTCGGTGCACGCCTCGGTGCCGCCGCGGCACGCGCCGACGCCCTCGGTCCCCATCGGCCCGGTGTAGCAGGCGCGGCTCACGGCGTCGTCGGGCGCGCCGTCGCAGTCGTTGTCGACGCTGTCGCACAGCTCGGGCGACGCCGCGGTCGGCCCCGTGCACACCAGCGCCCCGCTGGCGCAGGTCAGGACGCCGTCGGCGACGCACGCGCCGGTCGGCGGCTCGGTCGACGCGCACGCGCCGCCGGCGTCGACCGGGTTGTCGTCGGCCACGCCGTCGCAGTCGTTGTCGACGCCGTCGCACACCTCCACGCCGCCGCCGGTCGGCGAGCACGCGTACTCGCAGCCGTCGGCCTGCACGAGGTTCGCGTCGACGAAGCCGGGCAGGCAGTCGGTCGCCGGGTCGTAGCCGCACGCGCCGTCCGCGCACGACGCGATCGTGTTGGGGAACTGGCACGCCAGGCCGCACCGCCCGCAGTTCGCGGCGTCGGTCATGAAGTCGAACGTCTCGTCGACCGCGCCGTCGCAGTCGTTGTCGACGAGGTCGCAGCTCTCGGCGCCACCGCCGGTCGGCGTGCACGCGTACTCGCAGCCCGTCGCCTGCATGCCGTCGACGTCGTGGAACCCGCTGGCGCAGTCGACCAGCGGTTCGAACACGCACGTCGACGCCTCGCAGTGCGCCGTGGCCTGGAAGAACTCGCACCGGCGGCCGCACTGCCCGCAGTTGTCGACGTCGTCGGTCGTCACGAAGCCCTCGTCGACCGGGCCGTCGCAGTCGTTGTCGAGCGTGTCGCACGCCTCGAGGCCGTCGTTCGAGTCGAAGCACAGGTACTCGCAGCCGTCCGAGGCGGCGTACGGCCCGGTGGTGTCGCCGTTGCGGTCGTTGAACCCCGGGAAGCAGCCGAGGATCACGCAGCCGCCGCCCTGGCACTGGGTCTGGGCGCCGGGCTTGTTGCACTCGGTGCCGCACGCGCCGCAGTTGAGCTCGTCGCTGTCGAAGTCGTAGGTCTCGTCGATCGCGCCGTCGCAGTCGTCGTCGGCGTTGTTGCAGCTCTCGGGGTGGATGTTGAACGGGTCGCAGCCGCCGCCGTCACCGCCCGCGCCGCCGTCGTCGCCGCTGCCGCCGTCGAGCCCGCCGTCTCCGCCGCCGCTCACCTCGCACGAGATGCAGTACTCGTTGACGTCGCAGCCGGAGGCCCCGAGCACGACGGCCGCGACCGCCGCCAGCGCCGCGACGCGCGCGCGCGCGCTCGCCCCGCGGCGCCGGCGCCGGGCCAGCAGGCCGACGAGCGCGAGGCCCGCGCCCAGCGCCGCGCCGCCGCCCGTGCCGCCGCCGCCGGCGTCGCACCCGCCGCCGCCCGCCGCGGTGACGAACACGCCGGTCGTGCTCGTGCCGCACTGCCCGCGCTCGCACGCCTGGCCCGACGGGCACGTGACGCCGTTGCACGGATCGGGCACGCACTCGCCGGTGAGCGGCTCGCACGCCTGCAGCGGCGGGCATCGCACCGCCACGCACTGATCGGCCACGCACCGCCCGGCGTCGGGGTCGCACACCTCGCCGTCGTCGCAGTCGGTGGGGCAGCCGGTCAGCACGCACACGCCGTCGCGGCACTCGCGACCGCTGCCGCACTGCACGCCCTGGCAGCTCGCGACGCACGCGCCCTGGCGGCAGAACTGATCGCCCGGGCAGGTCACGGCGTCGCACGGATCGGGCTGGCACGCGCCGTCGACGCACAGCTCCGCCTCGGTGCACAGCGGCAGGTACTCGCAGCGGTCGGGGACGCACAGGCCGTCGCTGCCGCGGCACACGAAGTCCCCCGCGCACGTGATCGTCGAGCACAGCTTGACGCAGCCGCCGTCGACGCACGTCTGCGCGTCGCCGTCGCCGTCGACCGGGCAGTCCACGCCGGCGCACGGGTCCGTGACGCAGTAGCCGTCGACGCAGACGCGCCCGGACGGGCACGGGAACTCGCCAGCGATGCACGGCCCGGCGCAGGTGCCGTTGTCGCAGACGCCGCCGGAGCACAGGTCGCCCTCGTCGACGAGCCCGTCGCAGTCGTCGTCGACGGTGTTGCAGGTCTCGGTGCCGGTGGCGGTGCCGCCGACGCACTCCATCACGCCGTCGATGCAGCGGTTGACGCCCATCGAGCACGGCCCGCTGCCGTCGCCGCACGCGTCGCCGTCGCCGGGGACGTCGTCGTCGACGACGCCGTCGCAGTCGTCGTCGACGTTGTTGCACACCTCGTCCATCGGGCCGTCGCCCCCGGTGCACACCAGCTCGCCGGCCGCCGAGCACGTGAACGTGCCGGGGTTGCACGCGCCGGTGGACTCCCCGCACGGCTGCCCGGCGTCGACCGGGTCCTCGTCCACCTGCATGTCGCAGTCGTCGTCGCGCAGGTTGCACGTCTCGGGCGTCGGCCCGAGCTCGCCCGCGCACTGCAGCGAGCCGCCGATGCAGATCGTGATCCCGAACGCGCACTCGCCCTCGTCGGTCGCCCCGCACGACATGCCGACGTCGGTCGGCAGGTCGTCGACGACGCCGTCGCAGTCGTCGTCGAGGCCGTTGCACACCTCCGCGCTGCCGCCGGTCGCGCCGGTGCACTCGAGCATGCCGCCCGTGCACACGAACACGCCCGGCGTGCACACGCCGAGCGAGCTGCCGCAGCTGCCGCCGCCGCCCGGGTCGCCCTCGTCGACCGCCCCGTCGCAGTCGTCGTCGAAGGCGTTGCACGTCTCGAGGTTCGGCCCGGTGTTGTCGCTGCAGCTCAGGCCGCCCAGCGTGCACACGATCTGCCCCTCGGGGCACAGGTCGGCGTCGGGGCCGTCGCAGCTCGCGCCGGTGCCGGTCACGGGCGGCTCGTCGACGACGTTGTTGCAGTTGTCGTCGAGCCCGTTGCACGCCTCGCTCGAGCCGGTGCCGGTGCCGTGGCAGGTCAGCTCGCCCGCGACGCACGCCGTGACGCCGGCCTGGCACACGCCGAACCGCGGGCCGTTGTCACAGGCCAGCCCGACGCCGTCGCACGTGCACGCGTCGCCGACCCCGCCGAGGTCCGGATCTGTCGCGTCGATCGCGCCGTCGCAGTCGTTGTCGAGGCCGTCGCAGATCTCCGCCTGCGGGATGCACGGCGGGGTGAGCCCGTCGACGCGCATCGCCATGTCCTCGTAGTCGTTGTCGCCGCCGCGGAACAGATCCTCGAAGCCGAACAGGTAGCGATCGGGCGTGTTCGACGTGTAGACGAGGTGGTGGACGAAGTCGCCGTCGTTGTTGAGGTCCTTCTGCGTGAAGTAGATGAAGCCGAACAGCGAGTTGCCGTCGCTGCCGTTCTTGAAGTCGCCGCAGTTGTCGCCCGACGGGTTGTTCTCGGGCGTGATCAGGTAGAAGCCGATGAAGCCGCCCTTGTAGCGGCCGGCCGTCTGCTCCGCCGCGAAGTCGACGCTGATCGTCGAGCCCTCCTCGGCGGTCTGGAGGTAGTAGGCGGGATTGCCGCCGTGCTGGGTCGCGGTGCCCGCGCCCGCGATCATCTGCACGCCGCAGCCCATCACCGGGTGCAGGTTCGCGGCGCGCCCGGCGGGCGTCGAGACGTCGTCGCCGACGTTGTACCAGCCGAAGCTGTTCTCGAAGCCCGCGCCCTCGCGCATGTCGAGGAACACCACCGGCGAGCTCAGCCGCGGCTTGAAGATCTCCGGCAGCTCGGCCGCGTCCTGGACGGCGTCGAGCGAGCCGGCGGGGGGCTCCCAGGTGTCGAGCGCGGCCTGCATGCCGCCGGTGACGGGGACGATCGTCCCGTCGACCTGGGTCACGGCGGCGTGCGCGGGACCCGTCAGCGCCGCGATCAGGACGAACGACAGCAACGGGCCGGTCCGGCCCGGGGAGGGGAGCCTCATCGCGGCCGATCATATCGGCTGGCCGGGTGCCCGATCACGCGAGATCTCGCGCGTTCGGGGATGGCGCGGCGGTCGGGACCGCGTCACCCACGGTGTGCGCAGGTCCGGCGCGCGGCGCGGACGGGCCGCGCGCCGCTACGGCGCGGCGACCGCGGCGCGCCACGCGGCGTCGGCCAGCCGCGGCGTGCCGTCGGGGGTGGCGAGCCCGATCTGGTAGAACGCGCTGTCCGGCGGCACCGCGGTCACCGCGAAGTCGTTGCGGGCCAGGTAGGCGACGTAGCGGACGTCGAGCGCGTCGATCAGCTCGAAGAACCGCGGGATGAACTCGGCCTGCTCCTCGGCGCTGCCGGTGTAGGGCGCGGCCGGGTTCGCGGTCCACCCGATCTCGGTGAACAGCACCGGCAGGGTCGTGTGCGTCGCGATCTCCGCGTAGTAGTCCGCGGGCAGGTCCGCCGGGGTCTCGTAGTGGAAGTAGGGGTACGTGGTGAACGCGATCGCGTCGACCGCGTCCTCGACGTCGGCGACGGCGTCCCACTGCGGCGGCTGGTCGAACCCCGTCTTCGCCGCGCGGTTGGTGAGGAACTCGTACTGGAACGTCGTCGCGACGAGGGTGTCGGGGCTGACGGCGTGGATGTCGTCGCGGCAGCCGGCGAGCCAGCTCACCCAGTTGGGCCAGTCGTCGCCGTGCGGCAGGTAGTACGTCCAGTTGGTCTCGTTGCCGAGGAACATCAGCGCCGGCTGGTGCGCCTGCGCGTACGCGACGGCCATCGCGCACGCCTCGACGCGCGTCTCGGCGTTGGTCCAGGTGTTGTTGGCCGGCTCGGAGTCCGAGGTGAGGTCGGGCGTGCCGCCGGCGTCGAACCCGAACCCGACGAACGCGGTGAACCCCTCGCGCTCGGCGTCGGCGTGCAGCCCGGTCGCGTACGGGTGGACCTGGCCCGCGCCGGCGACCGACAGCCGCCACGCCAGGTGGTGCGCGATCGCGTCGCCGTACGGCGCGTGGGTGTCGAAGAACGCCTGCTTGGCGTCGGGCGTCTCGCCCGGGTAGCCGACCGGCGTGTACGTCGTGCCGAGGAGCCGTCGCGGCCCGGCCGCGTCGGGCGAGGGAGCGTCCGGCGAGGGGGCCGGGGCGTCGGGCGGCGGCGTCGCGTCGGGCGGTTCGGCCGGCGCCGCGCCGCATCCCCCGAGCAGGGTCGCCGCGGCGACCGCCAGCCACACGACCTCGCGTTCGCGCATGCCCCGATTGTCGCCGCTGGGCGGTTCGCGGGCCAGCGCGACCGGCGGGGACGCGCGGGTCGCCGTAGGATGCGGCGATGGCGAACTACAAGACCTGGACCGTCCTGCCGCACGACCCGATCGAGGCGCTCGCGGACAACCTGTGGCGCGTGCAGGCGATGATGGCCGGCGGCAAGGTCCAGCGGCAGATGGTCGTGGCGCGGATGCGCGACGGCGGCCTCGTCATCCACAACGCGATCGCGCTCGACGAGCCCGGGATGCAGCGGCTCGAGGCGTGGGGGCGTCCGTCGGTGCTGTTCGTCCCCAACGCGTTCCACCGCCAGGACGCGTTCATCTGGAAGCAGCGCTACCCGCAGCTCACGGTCGCCGCGCCGCCGGGCGCGCGCAAGCGCGTCGCCAAGGCGGTCGCGGTCGACGTCGTCACCGCCGACGCGCCGGGCGACGACACGGTCCGGCTGCGCGACCTCGCCGGCTGCCCCGGCGAGAGCGTGCTCGAGGTCCGCTCGGGCGACGCGCTGACCGCCGTGTTCAACGACGTCATCCTCAACGTCCCGAAGCGCACCGGCATGGCCGGGTTCTTCCTGGCGCCGACGGGCAAGGTCAGTGTGCCCAGGTTCGCTCGGCTGATGCTGATCAAGGATCGTCGCGCGTTCACCGCGCAGCTCGACGCGCTCGCGGCGCAGCCGGGGCTGCGCCGGGTGCTGTTCGCGCACGGCCAGCCGGTGACCGGCGACGCCGCCGCGGCGGAGCTGCGCGCGGTGTCGACGCAGCTCCGCGGCTGACGCCGGTCGTCGCGGCGGGCGTATCGACCGTCACGATCCCGTCGCCGGTGCGAATCCGTCGCAACGGTCCGCCCGTTCGCCCGGCCGCGAACACGTTGCGGCCCGCTGACCGCGCCGGCGAACGCCGTGCGCGCCGGCGCGTGTCGTTCCGAGGCGCTGCCCGGGCACGCCCGATGCACGACGTGGACGCATGCGCCACCACGACTACCCCGTTCACTACACGGTCGTGCCGCCGGCGGAGTTCACCCGGTGGCAGCTCCTGGGTCGCGTCATCGCGTTCTGCGCGCTCGGCGTGATCGGCATGTCGTTCGGGACCGTGTTCCTGTTCATGTACCTCGCGCTCCCTGTGTACGCGGCGAGCCGGCTCGCCGCTCGCGACAGCGCGATCGCGTACACGACCGAGGACGGGCCGAAGGTCATGGCCGTGCTGCGGTGGTTCGCGGCGATCGCGGCGTGGGCCGGGCTGATCGTCGACCACCTGCCCGGCAAGTCCCCGCCGGAGACGGTGGCGCTGCGGCTCGACGACGGGCCGCACACCCATTCGCCGACGACGATGTCGGCCTCGGCGATCCTGCGCGTGTTCACCGGCCTGCCGAGCGCGCTGGTGCTCGGGCTGCTGGGCTTCGTCGGCGTGTTCGTGTGGCTGTGGGCCGCGCTGTCGGTGCTGTTCACGCAGCGCGTCGGCCCGGGCGCCCACGCCTACCTCACCGGCCTGCAGCGGTGGAGCGTCCGGCTGCTCGCCTACCAGGCGTCCCTGGTCGACGCGTACCCGCCGTTCTCGCTCACCGAGGGGCCCGCGCCGCTGGTGCCGAGCGCGCGCGTGGTGTGACCGACGGGGGCTACAGCGCCCTGGCGTAGAACACCGAGTACGGACTGTCCGGGTAGTCGAGCACCGGCCCGCACCGCGTGAACCCGGCGCGCTCGTAGACGCGCCAGGCGGCGGGGTGGCGGTCGCCGGTCTCGAGCACCAGCCGGGTCAGGCCCTCGGCGCGGGCGAGCGCCTCGATCTGCGCGACGATCGCGCCGCCGACGCCGCGGCCCTGGGCGGCCGGGCGCGTGTACATGCGCTTGACCTCGCCGACGCCGTCGCCGTGGCGCTTGAGCGCGCCGCACCCGATCGCCGCGCCGTGCTCGTCGCGCGCGACGAGCACGGTCGTCGACGGCTCGGCCATCTGCTCGACCGTGAGGTGGAAGCAGTGCTCGGGCGGCGTCAGCGCGTGGAGCGTGGCGTTCAGCTCGGTGATCAAGGCGCGTACGTCGTCCTGCAGCGGCGTCTCGATCGCGATCGTCACGGTCACGGCGACCATCGTAGCGCGCGGCGGCGCCGCCCGCCGGTATAGTCGAGGGCGTGAGCTTCGCTCGCCTCGCTGTGATGATCGTGAACGTGCTCGCGCTCGTCGCGTGTGGTCGCGACGGCCCAGCCGCGCCCACGTACACCGGCCCGGTCCGCCTGATGCCGGCCGGCGACGGCGACGTGCCGCCGCTCGTCACCTCGGCGATGGCGGACGCCACCCGGGATCGCCGCCGGGTCCTCGTCTACGTCGGCGCCGCGTGGTGCGAGCCGTGCCAGGCGTTCCACGCGGCCGCGGCGCGCGGTGACCTCGACGCCGCGCTGCCCGGGCTGACCGTGCTCGAGTTCGACCTCGACCTCGACGAGGAGCGCCTGGTCGCCGCCGGGTACAAGTCGTCCATGATCCCGCTGTTCGTCGTGCCCGGCCCCGACGGCCGCGCGACCGATCGCGGCTTCGCCGGCGCGAAGACCGGCGAGGACTACGTCGCGCAGCTCACGAGCCGGCTGCAGGCGCTGCTCGCGGCCAGGTAGCCGCCGGTGGCGCGCGCACCCGGCGCACATGCGACGTCGCATGGGACGACGAGCGTGGCGCGCGCGTCGTGCGGCGGCACGCGCGCGTCGTGCGGCGGCACGCGCGCTGCACGGGGCGCCGGCATGCATGACCCAACACGACCAACGTTCACCATGACCGCGCTCGCCGCGACGCTCGCGCTCGGCGCGCTCGCCGGGTGCCTGGAGCCGGATCCCGACGCGACCGGCGACGACGTCGGACCCGACGCCGGGGCCGAGCCCGCGCTGTCGACCGACGAGCTCGCGATCTACGACTACGCGACGCTGCCCTCGAACCTCCGCGTCGCCGTCGTGCTCTACGACTTCGACGACACGGGCCCGAACCAGGGCGGCGCTGCTCCGGCGGTGAACCGCCTGCCCGTCGCCGACGTCGTCAGCGCGATGTTCACCGGCGCCGGCCACGACCTCGCGACCGGCTCGGTGAGCCAGTACTACTACGAGGCCACCGACAACTGGATGCGGGTCTCGGGGACCGTCTACGACTGGACGACGCTGCCGCGGCACCAGCGGGTCTGGCGCCGCAGCCTCGGCGCCGCGACGTGCATGGGCGGGGAGGCGCCGCGGTCGCTCGGTGGCTCGTACATGTGCCTCGATCCGGTCCAGCCCAGCAACGGCCTCAACACGCACCTGATGGGTCCGGTCGACCCCACGCGCCTGTGCCGGGCCGGGTCTCCGTCGGTCCTGCCGTTCCGGCCCGCCGGCAACGACTGGTGCTACGACCTCGACGTCGTCGACGCGGACCTCGTGCCGACGATCAAGGCCGCGGCGAGGTCGACGTGCGGGACGACGGACACCGGGGCGCGGCGGTGCGGCTTCGACGAGCGCGACTACGACGCGGTGATCTACGCCTCCCCGTACGACGTCCAGGGCACGTACCCCGGCGGCAAGACCCTGTTCGCCGAGGCCCGCGTCCGCAGCTACGCCATGTACGTGTTCGCGCACGAGCTCGGGCACTTCCTCGGGCTGTCGCACGCCCAGACGCTCGTGTGCGGGCCGGCGAACGCGCGTGTCCCGTACGCCGCGAGCGGCTGCGCGGTCGCGGCCGAGTACGGCGATGGGTCCAGCCTCATGAGCACCTCGGGCTACCAGCTCAGCGGCTACGAGAAGCTCGCGTCCGGGGCGATCTCGACCGCGAGCCTGCGCACGATCACGACGTCGGGTCAGTACGCGATCGCGAAGCTGGAGCAGGACTCGCCGACGCCGCGCGTGCTGCGGATCGCCGTCGACAACGGCAAGTACTTCTACCTCGACACCCGCCACCCGACGCTGTTCGACGGCGGCCTCACCGGGCCGTTCACGCAGGGCGTCGCGGTGCGCCTCGCGCCCGACCACGCGCAGCGGTGGACGCACGCCGGCGCCTCGACGACGTGGTGCGGCGCGAGCTGCGGCGCCTACCTCCGCGTCGGCAGCGCGCAGCTGCTGGACATGACGCCGCGCACGCCGGGCAGCTTCAGCGACGCGCCGCTGCTCCCTGGCGCCTCGTACACCGACCCCGCGCGTGGGCTGACGCTGCAGGTCGCCAGCAAGGACCCGGTCACCGGCGGCGCCGTCGTGGACGTCACCTTCCGCCCCGCGGACAAGAAGCTCTTCTTCTACCAGCCGTGGGCGGGCACCGCGATGACCTACTGGCAGTACGCCGCCGGCGGCATCCAGTACGTCGGCAACGTCGCCGGCGCGCGCCGGACCTGGACGCACGTCGTCGGGGCCAACAACGGCGCGCTGCTCTGGTACGACGCGGCGAGCGGCGCGGCGTACACCGCGTACATCGACGACGGCGGCCAGTACCGCTCCCGCGGCTCGGTGGCGGTGGGGGCCGGGTGGACGCACATCGCCAGCGCCGGCCGCGGCAACCTGCTGTTCTACCGCGCCGGGGTCGGCAGCTACATGACGGCGACGATCGACGCCGACGGGCGGTTCACGCAGCGGTCGACCGGCGCAGGGTTCGACACCAGCTGGACGCAGATCACCGGGACGCTGCACGGCGGCGTCGTGTTCTACAAGGCCTCGAACGGCCAGCTCGTGACCGCCAAGCTCGACGGCATGGGCCGGCTCACCGCGTGGCGCACGCCGGCGGCGGCGGCGGCGGGGTACTCGCACGTCGTCGCTGCGCGCGAGAACGGGCTGATGTTCTACCGCGCGTCCACCGGGGCGGCGCGGACCGCCGCGCTCGACGACCACGGTGACCTCGCGTGGAAGACCACCAGCGCGGCGTGGGCGGCGTACACGCAGGTCATCGGCGGTCCGAACGGCGCGCTGTTCCTGTACAACGCCACCACCGGCGCCGCGTACACCGCGACGATGGACGCGGGCTACGCGCTGCGCCCGGTCGGCACCGTCGGCGGCATCTCGCCCGGCCAGATCGTCGCGAGCGCCGGCGGCAAGTAGAGCGCGGCGCGCGGCGGCGGACGCCCCGACGCGCGTCGGTGGCGTCCCGCCCCGCCGGCTCGTCCCGCCGTCGTGCTTCGTCCACGCGCGCTCCGGGATGGCCACCCCCGATCGCGACGACGGTCACGAGCACCGGCCACGCGCCGCGACGAAGCGGACCTCGGGCCGCGTCGCGACGTGCTCGTGGATCGACGACACGAGCCGCTCGTACGCCGCGCGGCGCGCCGGATCGTCGTTGACGACGCGCGCGGCGCGGGCTCTCCGCACCGGGAGCTCGCAGAACGTCATGGCGCCCGGCCGGCCGAGGCGGACGCCGTCGACCGGGTCCAGATCGAGCCGCGACGTGCGGAGGGCCTCCGAGCCGTCGCGGATCGCGGCGGGAGATCGGTGCCGAGCGCGCGCGGCGGACGGCGCAGCGCGCTCCCGTCGAGCCGGTAGCGGATCGTCGTGCCCAGGATCCCGAGCTCCTCGCCACGCGTGGGCGAGGCGCTCGCGGCGTCGCCGTCGCTCGATCCTCGGGCGGGCCGAGGCCACGCGTGGCGGCGCGGCCGCAGCGGCGGCGCGACGCGCCGCCGCGCTCGACGAGCTTACCAGCGCGGGAACCACCGCTGGTCGGCCGAGCCCGTGCAGGTGCGCTGCTCCGTCGGGCGCCCTGACGCGGCGACGCCGCCGTCGACCGAGAGGCACAGGTTCCTCGACCGCGCGTGCAGCGGACGCAGCTTCCAGCCGCCCTGCGCGTCGCCCCACAGGGTCAGCTCGAACTGCTGGTTGGTGCCGCTGTGGCAGCCGTACTGCTGCTCGTCGAGCCCGCTGGTCTGCTGGGCGCCCGGCGCGTCCATGCAGCGCCCGGACGACTCGAGCACGAACCGCGGGAACGACGACGACACGCGCTGGTCCATCCACAGCCGCTGCGCCGGGCCGTAGTGACACGGGAACACGTTGACCGGCGCGTGGTCGTAGGGCGAGCCCCACGGGACGTCGAGGCACAGCCGCTCGCCGCCGGCCCCGACCGTGTACAGCGACATCCGCGCCGAGCGGCTGTCGTTGCGGGTCGCCGCGAGGTTGCGCATGCCGTCGAACCACGTCGACATCGACGCGAGCCGCTCGGCGTAGGGCGTGCCGCCGGTGACGCGTGTGACCATCGCCACCGCCGTGCCGGCGGCGAGGTCGACGCACACCGCACCCGCGTCGGCGTCGACCAGCGCCCCGGGGAGGTAGACCCCGAGCCGCAGATCGTCCGGGTCGTCGCCGGTGCCGATCACGGCGGCGTCGACGTAGCGCAGCTGCGTGCCGACGTACTCGTAGCAGCGGAGCACGGCGCCCTGTAGCTGCGCGGACGTGCGCGCGTCGATCGCCGGCGTGTTGGCGTGGCCGCCGGTGAACGCACCCGACTGCACGATGGACAGCGGGAAGTAGGCGGACGAGCTGGTGTGGACGCCGACCCGCGGTTGCGGGCTCGCGCGCCCCGCGCCGGCCGTCGCGGTGATCGTGCCGGGCACGGTCGCCCAGTCGAACCAGCGGTTGCTCGACACGACGAGCCCGCCGCCGATCGAGAGCCCGGTGCGGGTGTCCGCCTGGCCGGAGACGACGACCTGGACGACGCCGGCGAAGTCGACCGCGGACACGAACGATCCGACGATCTCCTGCGACGTGTCGGACAGCTCGACGTCGTCGCCGGCGGCGTCGTCCGCGTCGAGCGCGTCGGGATCGTCGACGCAGGCGGTGGCGAAGGATGCGGCGAGCAGCGCCGCGAGGGTGGAGGTGGCACGCATGAGAGCTCCTGTTGGATCGAGGGGAGAGCGAGGCACGCCGGCCGGTTCAGCAACCGGCGTGCCCGCGCGCGGCCTTCGGCGGGGCGCCCCCGGGGTGGCGCCCGAGGCGTCGCGCGTGGGACGTCGCGGGACGTCCCATGGGCGTCACGCCTCGAGCAGCGCGAGCACCTGCTGCACGAGCGTCGGGTCGGCGCCGTCGAGGTGCGCGAGCATCGCGTTCGCGGCCTGGCGGCGGAGCCCGGGCGGGGCGAGGCGCAAGAGCGGCACGGCGCTGGCGTAGGCGCCGGGCGCGATCCTGTCGCCGATCACGAGCGTCGCGATCTCCGCGATGTCGTCCGCCGTGATCGGCTGGGTGTGGAGCGTCTCGAGCGCGAGCCGCTGGACGCGGGGCGACGGATCCGTGACCAGCGGTCGCACCAGCTCCAGGCTGCGCGCGCCGGGGAGCTTGCGCACGGCGCGGGCGACGCCGGCGCGATCGCGCCAGTCGTCGCTCCCGGCGAGCGGGGCGGCGCGCTCGATCAGCGCCGCGCTGCCCGCGTTGTGGATCGCCGCGAGCGCGTGGCCGCGCGCCGCCGCGTCGCCCGCGTCGTCCAGCGCTCGCGCGATCACCGCCTCGGCGGCGGCGCGGGCGGCGTCGTCGTCCGTCGACGCCGCGGCCGCCCCCACCATGTACAGCGCCGCGTTCGCGACCTCCGGCGCGCCGTCACGCGCGGCGTCGAGCTCGGCGATCAAGAACGCGACCGACGCGGCGGTGGCGTGCTCGACGACCGCGAACCGGGTGAGCGCGTCGGCGCGCGCCGCCGGGTCGGTGATCGCCGCGATCACCTGGGTCAGCACGCGCTGCGCGCGGGGGTGGTCGGTCCCGGCGAGCAGGTCGAGCACCAGGCGTCGACCGGCGTCGCTCAGCGCGTCGTCCGCGTAGAGCACGCCGAGCGCGTCGAGCAGCGCCGGCTCGGCCGCGAGCAGCGCGGTCGCGCGCCAGACCAGCCGCAGCTCGTCGGGGAAGCGATCGTCGGAGACCGCGCGGACGAGCGACATCAGCTCCGCGCCGGTGAGGCCGGCGATCCGGCTGGCGCGCGCGCGCGCGGCCGCCTCGGGGTCGGCGACCTCGCCGCCCGGCGCGACGACCTCGCGCCCGGCGAGGCGCGCGCGGAGCCCGCCCGGGCCCCGCCCGCGGCCGCCGCGTGCGACGAGCACGAGTCGGGTGTCGAGCTCGAGCCGAGGGGTGCTCGTCGCGCTCACGGCGATCGTCTCGACGTGGTCGAGCCGCGTCAGCGCGCCGTCCGCGCCGACCACGCCGCGCGTGGTCGACCGCACCTCGGGCGGCGCGTCGAGCTCGCCTCCGGCGAGCCGCAGCGGCGCGAACGCGAGCCGCTCGCGCACGACCTCGCGCGCGTCGCCGGCGGGGCGGACGACGTAGCGGACCCGCGCCGTGCCCGCGTAGGCCGGTTCGATCGCCTCGGCCGGCGGATGCGCGCGGAGCCCGAGCTCGGTCGCGACCAGCGTCAGCACGTTGCGGACGACGACCGGGGCCCCGGCGGGCAGGTGGAGCTGCGCCGGCACGCCGTCCTCGACCTCGGCGATCACGTCGTGCGCGCCCAGCGCCGCGCGCGCGGACGCGTCGAGCAGCTCGCGGTCGGCGAGCTGCGCCGAGGCGGTGGCGGCGGTGGCGGCGTCGAGGCGCAGCGACGCCAGGCAGCGGCCGCGCTCCCACGCGTGCTCGACCGTGACGGGGCCGTCGAGGGTCACGCGCGACGTCAGCGGCGTCCCGTCGCCACCCGGGAGGGTCGTGCGCTGCGTGAAGCCCAGCGTCAGGTCGTAGGCGCGCGCGCCGACCGGGCATCCGCGCGGCGCGCCGTCGTCCATGCGGGGCCACGCCAGCCACGCGACGGCCGCCGCGGTCGCGGTCGCGGCGGCGAGCCCGCGCGCCGACCTCACGGGCCCCCCACCGTGCAGTCCGCGGCGCAGCCGGGCGTGCCGTCGCACTCCTCGCGCGGGTTGAGCACGCCGTCGCCGCAGGTCGGCGTGTAGCCCTGCTGGCACTCCGGCTCGTCCTCCCACGGCATGCACGGGCAGTTCGGGTCCGGCTTCGGGTCACCGTGAGGCGACGTGGTCGTGTGGAGTCGGTCGGGCGTCAGGAAGGGCAGCACCGACGACACGCTCTCGACCAGACAGAAGTCGAGGTCGCTCTCCTCCCAGTCGAGCAGCCGCTGGCGCAGCGACGGTCCGCGCCACGAGAACAGCACCAGCTCGACCACCGTGATCGACACGACGAACAGGTTGATCGCGAAGTACACGGACAGGCTCCCGCTCATCGTCGTCAGCGTCAGGTCGACGTCGGCGTCGGCGAACAGCCGCGGCGAGGCCTCGCCGTCCTCGACCTCGGTGCGCAGGCCGGTGGTCACGGCGGTCGACAGGGTGAAGTCGACGAGCGTCAGGGTGCCGCGGATCCCGACCTCGAAGATCGCGGCGGCGACGCCGACCGAGACGAACCCGTCGGCGGCCACCGAGGCGCTCACCCCGGCGTCGATCGACGCCTCGACGCCGTCGCACTGCGCGTCGGCAGGCCCGAACGACCGCCGCAGCGTCGCGCCGAGCGACAGGCCGAAGCTCGCGCGCAGCCCCGCGCCGAGGTTGATGACCGCGTCGACCGGGCCGAGCGGCACGCGCTGCGACAGGTGGACGCCGAAGCGCCAGCTCCCGACGGGGATGGGCACGCTCCCCCGCACGCCGATCCCCTCCTCGCCGATGACCAGGTTGCCCTTGACCTCCCTCGAGTACGACAGCGGCACGAGGTCCTCGTTCCATCGGGTGGCCTCCTCGACCTGCCAGCCGCGCTGGGGCTCGTACTCCGCGCGCACGAGCCCGGGGTTGTCCCAGGCGAGCGAGACCTCCTTGCCCAGGTCGTACTCCTGCGCCGCGTCCTGGCCCCGCGGGGACTCCTGGAACAGCGCGACGTCGACGGTCGAGGCCCCACGGGCGCGCAGGTCGCGGTCGCAGATGCTCATCGCCGGGCTGGCCAGGCCGTGGTCGGCCTCGATCGCCTGCAGCGTCATGCCGAAGAACTCGTTGCCGGCGGACTTCGCGTGGCTGCCGCCGCCGCGCAGCCGCCGGCCGGCGAGCTCCTCGCCGAGTGCGCGCACCAGCGCGCGCGTGTAGCGGTCGCGGTCGCGCCAGTACCGCTCGAGGTTGGCGCGGCTGGCGAGCCAGGGCACGGCGATCAGGTCGGCGCGGCAGCGCGCCAGCTCGCGGTAGGTCAGGGTCCGGGTCGGCGCCGTCGCGCCGAACAGCGGGCAGGTCGCGGCGCCCGCGACCGGGGTCATCACGGTGGCCGGATCGATGAACACGCGCTCAAGCTCGAACACGGCGCCGGCCGGCGTGCCCGGCGCGGCGGCCTCGACGAGCGGAAGCTCGCCGACCTCGGCGACGCAGCGCCGCCACGACGCCTCGAGCGGATCCTCGAAGCGGCGGTGGATCGCCTCGGCCGCGATGCTCGGGGCCCAGTCGCACGGCGTGACCTCGCCCGGCCGGGACGGCGTGCAGCCGTACAGCGATGCGTCCGCGATCGCGGCCTCGACCTCGGCGCGCGCCTGGGCGAGGTGCTGGATCGCGGCGTCCATCCGCGGCTGGCTGAAGCAGTTCGACAGGGTGAAGAACGACGGCGGCATGCCCGGCCCGGGAGGGGGCAGCGTCGCGATCACCTCGCACCTCGGCGCCACCGTGTAGTGCTCGACGGCGCTGCGCGCGCGCTCGTACAGCCAGTACACGCCCCACACCTCCCGCTGCTTCACGCGTAGATCCTCGAGGTGGTCGGGGTGGTAGGCCGCGAGCGCCTGGCGCATCGTCTGGTGCCACCGGTCGTCGACGACGTAGTGCGCCGCGGCCGCCTCGCGCGCGGCGGTGCGCGCGTCGATCGACGCCTGGTCCGGCGCCGGCGCCGCGTCGACCGCGAGGGCGTGGGCCGCGTAGACGAACACGTTCTGGAACGTCGTCACCGCGCCGCCGGGCTGACGGAACAGCGCGCTGTCGCGCCCGGCCCCGATCGGATGCCCGTGATCGAGGTCGCACGGCGCCGTCGCGCTGCCCGGCGTGCAGACGAGGGCGCCCGCCTTGTCCCGCACGTCGAAGTCCCCGGCCGCGGTCATCATCGCGCTCACGGCCGCGTTGCCGTCGTACGCCGCGGCGACGATCTCGGCGTCTGTCGGGGCGTGGGCCCGCTCCCAGTCGTCGAGCACGACGAAGTCGTAGAACGACTCGACGGCGTACTCGGCGCACGACGCGATCGCGCCGCCGTTGGCGCGATACTCGGGCCGGTCGGCGAGGCGGGGCAACGCTGGCCTCGCGTTGAGCGCGACCGTCGGGAGCGTGATCGTCGTGCCGCCGCTCGCGCCGCCGGCGGTGCCGGGCGCCGACAGCCCGCGGCGGAGCTGGAACTCGAGCGAATCGAACGGCACGTGATCGTCCCACTCGTAGTAGTCGGACGGGTCGTGGAGGCGGTAGCCGCGGGCGGTCTCGACGAAGTGGGCCGCCGTCCCGTCCGCGGTCTCGGTGGTCAACGGGATCGCGAGGTCGGTCACCGGCGGCGACGCCGGGTCCTGCGCCCAGCCGGCGAACGCGCCCTCGAGCTTGTCGGTGCACACCCAGCCCTCGAGCTTGGCCGGCGTGTGGCGCCGACCGCACCAGCTCTGGTGGTAGTCGAGCGAGGTGCACACCGCCGGCTCGACGTCCGGATCGACGCAAGGGTCCCCCAGGCCGCGCCACACGTCCTTCATGCACGCACGCACGGCGTCATCGATCAGCTCGAGCCGGACGCCGAGGTCCATCGACCGCAAGCGCGCCGACACGCACTCCCACAGCGCGGCCTCGGCCTCGGGGCGGAAGTAGCGCGTGTCGAGGCTGCCGGTCGCGCTCGTGCCGGATCCGTCGTCGAGGTCGACGGCGGTGAGGTGGCCGTCCGGCGCGTGGCCGTCGGTGTAGGGCCAGTACGGGTCGATCCACCCGACGAGCAGCTTCGTCGGGGTCGCCGAGACGACCACGTCGGCCAGCGACTCCCACCTCGATGGATCGATCGCGAGCGCACCGGCGGCCTTGTCGGCGTCGGCGTCGGCGTCGGCCTTGTCGCCCTTGTCGTCCTCCGGCGCGGGCGCGGGCGCGGCGAGGGCCGGGGCCGGGAGGATGGAGGTGAGCGCGGCGGCGACGGACAGCGCGGCCACCGCGCGGCGGAGGGGATCGTCGGGTTGCATGATCGCGGCGCAGAGCAACGGGCGTGCCGCGCTCCGTCGCTCGGTGCGAGCGCGGCGCGCGGTCGGCCGCGACGTCACGCGCTCGTCCCGTGGACGTCTCACGGGACGTCCCATGCGCGTCGCGCGCCCGATCGCGGAACGAGCCGGAGGACCGCGGTGGGGCCCGGCAAGGCGCTTGCTATGGCGTCGCGCCATGCCAGCAGCCCCCTCCACCGGGCGCGCGCTCGTCGCGCTCGCCACGCTCACGTCGTTCGTCGCCGGCGCCGCGCGCGGGCGCGCCGAGGATCTCTCGGACGCCGACGTCGCCGCGCACCGCGGCAACGGCACGAGCGCCGCCGCTCGCGGCGCCGCCACCGCGCCGCGCGTCGACGCCGGCGCGCGCGGCGACGCGACGTCGCCCACGATCTCCCAGGACGTCGCGCTCGGCCTCGCCGCGACGATCGACGTGTCCGACGCAGGCTCGCTGACGTACCGGCTGCCCTTGCTGCTGCCGCCCGGTCGCCGGGGGTTCACCCCGGCGCTCGCGATCGCCTACGACTCGCACGCGGGCGACGGGCTGCTCGGGCGCGGGGCGATGCTCGACGGGCTGCCCGCGATCGTCCGGATCCCGCACGAGCACGCGCCGACGTTCCAGACGGGCGAGGACCGGTTCGCGATCGCGTACCAGGGCTGGGGCTCGCCGCCGTCGCCGGGCGGCCGGCTCGTCCGCGACGACTCGACGAGCCCGCCCAGCTACCGCACCGCGGACGAGACGTGGTCGCGGGTGACGCCACTGGGCAGCTGCGGCGACCCTGCCGCGCCGAGCCCGTGCGCGTGGGACGTCCGGACGCCGGACGGGGGACGGATGGTGTTCGGCGGCGTCGCGACCGCGGCGCTGCCCGAGCGGGACGGCGGCTTCGGCTCGCGCGGCGTCGTGGCGTGGGGGTTGATCTACGCGGCCGACGTCCACGGCAACTCGTGGTCGGTCGGCTACCACCGGGACGAGGCGATGCTGCGGCCGCGCTCGCTGGAGTACGGCTGCCGGATCTCGCGCCTGCCCGGCCAGCCGTGGACCCCGCCCACGATCACGATCCCGATCGACACGCCGCCGGTGACGATCCCCGGCGTCCCCGCAGTGCCGCCGGTGGGCGCGCCTGGCGGCGAGCTGGACGACAGCGTGATCGTCGGGCTCGATCCATGGGCCCAGCCGCCGTCACCCTCGGTGACGATCCCGGGAGCGAGCGGGACGATCACGATCACGCTCGGCGGGTCGCCGCCGCCGCCACCGCCGCCGCCGCCGGCCGACGCGGCGATCGCGTGCGACGGGCTGCACCGGATCGACTTCGGCTACGAGCCGCGACCCGACCCGACGCCGTATCCGGCGCGCCACGCCCATCGCCTGCGGGACGTGACGATCACCAGCGCGGGGCAGCGCGTGCGCGCTTACCGCCTCGGCTACGTCACCAGCCCGGTCACCGGCCGCAGCCTGCTCGATCGGATCGAGCTCACCGGCACCGACGGCGTGACCGCGGCGCCACCGACGACGTTCTCCTGGGCGAAGGACGACAGCCTGCGCACGGCGGCGACGGTGGCGGCGGCGCAGGGCGCGACCGGGACGTGGCGCGCGGTCGCGGGCCTGCCGGTCACGCTGCTCGCGGGCGACGTCAACGGCGACGGCTTCGACGATCTGGTGCGGGTGGCGCAGGGCGAGGATCGGCGCGTCGTCGAGTACCTGCTCGGCGGCCGCGCGGTCGAGTCGTGGACCCCGCGCCTGCTCGTCGACGCGACCGCCGCGCCGCCGCGCGGCGAGCCGTCGGCCGGCCTCACCGGCGCGGCCGATCACGACTGGGCCGGCTGGCAGGCGGTGCTCGCCGACGTCGACGTCGACGGCCGCGACGACCTCGTCCTCGGCTACGGCGGCTTCGGCGTGGCCGCGCTGCAGATCGCCTACGGCACCGCGACCGGCCTGGCGGCGCCGGTCGAGTACGCGCACGGCGCCAAGCTGTCGCGCGTCGTCCAGCCGACGTCCGCGAGCGCGTGGTTCCGGATGCGGGTCGCCGACGTCAACGGCGACCAGGCCGACGACGTCCTGCTGATCGACGCATTCCATCGCTCGGTCGCCGCGGTGCTGGGGCGCGCGGGGGGGCCGATCGAGCCGGCGCTGGCGGCGTTCGGCCGCAACGCGACGACGGGCTACTGGCGGACCGAGCCGACGATCGCCGACCTCGACGGGGACGGCCTCCACGACGTCGTGTTCACCGAGAACCGGCCGCCGTCGGCGACGCTGGCCGGCGGGATCCGCGCCTACGTCGTCCGCGGCTCGCGCCAGCTCGGGCTGGCGACGCCCGCCGAGCTGACGCTGGCGACGGCCCAGCCGGTCGGATTCGCCCTGTACCAGGCGCTGGCCGCGGACCTCAACGCCGACGACGTCGACGATCTCGTGCTCGCGTACACCGGGACGCAGCGTTCGACCGGGCGCGTCGTGCCGTTCGGGCGCGACGTGCGCGCGCTGATCGGGCGGTGGGACCTGCGGGCCGCCGCCTCGGTCCAGGCGTACGAGCCCGGGCTGACCAGCGTCCCGTCGCGGCCGGATCTCAGCGAGGCGCGGCAGCAGGGCGCGGCGTGGCAGCACCTCGCCGGGGACCTCGACGGCGACGGCTGCACCGACCTGGCGATGGTCTACGTCGGCGCGCAGGGCACGCTCGTCGAGTGGGCGCGGGCGCTACCGGGGTGCGTCGGCTGGGGGCCGCTCCAGCAGCTGCCGCCCGCGGCGGCGGCGCCCGACGGGGTCGCCAACGTCCACCGCGTCGAGTCGAGCCTGCTCGACGTCGATGACGATGGCCGCGACGACCTGGTGCTGAGCTACGCCGGCGACGCGACGCGCGGCGCGTGGCGTGGACGACGCGTCGTGGCGTACTGGGGCGGCCCGGACGGGCTGTCCGCGGGCCGGACGCGCGTCCTGCTCGACGAGCGCGCCGCGGTCCCGCGCGCGCCCGGCGCGGCCGACACGTGGCGCGCGCGCTCGGTCACGCTGGTGCCGCTCGACCTCGACGGCGACGGCCGACGCGACCTCGCGCTCGGCACGCACGACGGGCTCCGCGTGGTCCGCGCGCCGGCGGGCACGGCCGACGTCGTGACCACGATCGCGAACGGCCACGGCGCGTCGACCACGGTGACGCACGCCCCGGCGCCGCACGTCGCGGGGGCGATCTCGGTCTCCCCGGTGGCGTGCGCCGCGGAGTGCGGCCTGCCCAACCGCGCGCCGCGCCCGCTCGTCACGCGGACGATGTCCGGCAACGGGCTCGGGCTCGTCGAGTCGCACGCGTACGCGTACCGCGACGGGCGCTACTACCCGGGGCCCGTCGCGTCGCGGCCGGATCTGGTCGTGCCCCGCCTGCCGCGCGCGGATCTCGCGTTCGCGACCCGGACGCAGACCCACGAGCAGCTCGAGACGACGCGCGTCACGACGTACCGGCAGGACCGGCCGTTCCACCGTCAGGTCGCGCAGGTCGACGTGCTCGAGCCCGTCGCCTCGGGCTGGCAGCGCCCGGCCGGGCCGCTGCTCACCGAGCGCACGACCTTCGACTACGCGCTGCGGACCCACGCGCTCGCCGGCGGCTCGACCGTCGAGGTGCTGCTGCGCGAGCAGCGCGTCGCGCGCTACGAGGCGACGCTGGACGCGGGCGCGCGGTGGTCGACCTTCGAGCACGGCCCGTACGGCGCCGTCACGCGCGCGACCGACTGCGCCGCGGCGCGGCCGTGGCTGACGTCGACGTGGGACTGCGTCGTCACGGAGCACGCGCACGTCCACGACCCGGCTCGCTGGGTCCTCAACCGCCCCGTCGCGACCAAGCAGCAGCCGCTCGGCGTCGACCGGGTGCTGACGTGGGACGTGACGCGCTGGACCGGGGACCTCCCGACGGGACGCGACCGGCTGCTGTGCGACGACGCGGAGGACTGTCCGTGCTTCGCGGACGCGCAGCAGTGCGTGGTCCGCGGCAAGGGGCGCTGGGTGCCGGTCGAGCGGGCCACCGCGCACGACCCGTGGGGCCAGCCGACCGCGATCGAGGACGCGCTCGGTCGCACCACGCACGTCGCCTACGATCCGACCTTCCACACCTTCCCGTGGCAGCAGCGGCGGGACGTCGACAGCGGCGGGCGGACGATCTCGCTCGTCACCACGACGACGCACGATCACGCGGGGCGGCCGTGGGTCGTCACCGAGCCGTCGGGCGCGGTGACGGTGTACGAGCACGATCCGCTCGGGCGGCTCCGCTCGGTCGTCCATCCCGACGGCGGCGCCGTCGCCTACGAGCACCTGCTGTTCGGCGTGGTCGGCGCGCAGCGCGTCCGCCGGACCACGACGGTCGCGCCCGGCGAGCACCACGTCGCCGAGGACTGGTTCGACGGCCATGGCCAGGTGTGGCGGCGGACGACGACCGCCCCCGGCGGCGGCGAGGTCGAGACCCGGCGCGAGGCGCGCGTCGTGCCCCGCACCGCGACCGCTGCCGGCGAGCGCCGCGTGCTCGTGTCCGAGCCGTTCGCGGCCGGCGCGTCGCTGGCCGGCGTGGTGTGGACGGAGGTCGCGCTCGACGGCCTCGGCCGGCCGCTGCGGCTCGCGCGCGTCCGCGGCGAGCCCGCGGCGGCGACGACGCTCGGGGCGATCGCTCGGATGGCGCGCGTCGGGGCGCTCGAGGTGACCTCGACCAACCGGGCCGAGCTCGGCGATGACGGCGCGCTGCTCGGCGCGGCCGACTGGATCACGACCTCGCGCGAGCTCGACGGCCGCGGTCGCGTCGTCCGGATCAACGGCGAGCACGGGACGACGACCGACTACGACCACGACGCCGCGGGGCGGATCACCGGGGCGTGGGGGCCCTACACCGGGGCCGGCCCGGCGACGCAGTTCTCGGCCTGGCTCTACGACTCGTTCGGTCGCGTGCGGGTCGAGGACGACTCCGCGCGCGGCGCGGCGCGGATCGACTACGACGACGTCGGCAACGTGGTCGCGCGGACCGACGCGCTCGGCCAGGTCACGACCTGGGCCTACGACGACGCCGACCGGGTGCGCTCGCGCGTCACCTCCGACGGAACCGACTGGTTCACCTACGACCCCGCGATCCCGTACGGCGTCGGGCGCCCTGGCGCGGCCGGCGGGGCGTGGGGCGTCGATCACGTGCTCGCCTACGACGGGCTGGGGCGCGCGGTGCGGTGGGCGCGCAAGCTCGACGGGCTGGGCGAGCTGACGTTCGCGGCGGGCTACGACCTCGTCGGTCGCCGCCGCGCGCTCACCCTGCCCGACGGCGTCGAGCTGGGCTGGCGGTTCGGCGCGGCGGGCGAGCTGCTCGAGGTGACACGCGACGGCGCGACGGTCGCCAGCTACCACGACCACGATCTGCGCGGCGCGGCCGGCACGCGCGTCACGCCCGCGGCGACGACGTCCTACGGGCGCGACGCGCTGGGGCGGCTGCGCCGCGTCGACGCGACGTCGAGCGGGGGCGACGAGCTGCTCGCGCTCGAGTACGGCTACGACGGCCACGGCAACGTGCTGTTCGTCGACGACCTGCGGGCGCGCACGACGATCGGCCAGGTCGACACCGCGATGACGTGGCGCTTCACCTACGACCGCCTCGACCGGCTCGAGGCGGCGGAGGACGCCTCGGGAAGGGTGACGTCGTTCGACCACGATCCGACCGGCGCGCTGACGCGCGCGGGCTTCACCGAGTACACGCCGGGGGGCCGCGAGCTGCGCGTCGCCCACCACGAGCCCGCGACGGTGATCGGCTGCGTCGGCGCGCCGCAGGCCGGCTGTGTCGCGACCCCGGCGGTGTGGTACCCGCTGTACACGATCGAGCTCGACGACGCGGGGCGGATGACGCGGTTGACGTCACCGGCCGGCGCGGATCGCGGGTTCCGCTACGACGCGCTCGATCGCCTCGTCGAGGTCGACGACGGCGGGCGCCCGGTCACCGAGCACGCGTACGATCACGCCGGCCAGCGCACGCGCCGGCGCGACCACCACGCGGACGGCGTGACGACCACGTGGTTCGTCGATCCCGCGTTCGAGCTGCAGCAGACGGACGGCGATCCGCGCACGCTCGTCGCGACCCACCGCGTGCTCGCCGAGCGCGACCTGATCGCGACCTTCACGCGGTCAGCGCTCGACGGCACGTCGCCGGTGGACGAGGCCGCCGCCGACGTCGGCGACGTGCTGGTCGGCTCGCCGGTCGCGGGCCACGGCAAGGGCACGCTCTACCACCTCGCCGATCACGTCGGCTCGGTCGCGGTCGTCACCGACGAGCGAGGTGACACGCTCGCGCGGTACGTCCACGCGCCGTACGGCGCGGTGGACCGGGCACGATCGACCGGCCGCGATCTGGTGACGACCGGGTTCACCGGGCACGAGGTCGACGCGGCCTCGGACCTCGTCTACATGGGCGCGCGTCACTACGCGCCCTGGCTCGGCCGGTTCCTCACGCCCGACTCGGTCCTGCCCGAGGGCGGCTCGCCGCGCGGCCTCAATCGGTACGCCTACGCGTTCGGCAACCCGGTGACGTTCGTCGACCCGGACGGGCACGAGCCCAAGCCGTTCTCGCCGGAGCCCACGGGCATCCCCAACGAGACGTATCGCATGGATCTTGTCGACCTTCCGCTCACCGATGCGAAGGGCAACGAATGGACGGAGCCCGGCATAGGCAAGACCAACCGTCAGATCGTCGCGGCGCTTCTGGCCCCGCCAAAGGTCGGTCCTCTCGATCGATTCCGGGCCTGGATGGGCGGTTCGAAGCCTACCGTGAAGGGCGCCGTGGAACTCGGGGGGGCGAGCGTCGGCGTGAACAACGAAGGCGAGCGCTCGACCTCCCTGGGCGTCGGGCCATTCACGCTCGAGGTCACGAGCAAGGACGGCCGGCCGGCGCTGGGCGTCGACCTCGGAGTGGAAAAGGGCGGCGAGGTCGGGGGAGTCGAGGTGAAGGCCGCGGCGAAGGTTGGCGCGAAGGCGACGTTCAACCCGGAGCAGGGCGGAGGCGACGTCGACACGCAAGCGAAGGTATCGGTGGCGGCGCGCCTGGGGCTGCTCGTGTTCGAGGTGGAGCAGGCCTGGGACCTGTGGCGTGGAACGTGGAAGCCCAGACACATGGGGGAGTACTTCGAGCGCATCGAGCAGGAGACGCGGCCAAGCTCGCCGTGACCGGCGGGACGCGGGATCGCTGGTGGTAGCTGCGCGCCGGCGCTACCGTGCCCCACGTGACCGATCCCAAGGGCCTCGCGACGCAGCTGACCGCGCCCGCCGCTGTACGGCGCGCTGTCCCCGACCCAGCCGATGTCCCAAGCGACGTCCCATGGGACGTCACGGGACCTTCGCCGCCCGGGGTGGCGGGGGTGTGCGTGGGCGACGCGGTCGGGGGCTACCGCGTCGCCGGCCTGCTCGGCCGCGGCGGGTTCGGCCAGGTCGTGGCCGCGCGCGACGGGGCGGGGCGCGAGGTGGCGATCAAGCTCCTGCACCCCGACCTCGCCGAGGATCCGCTGGTGCTCGGCCGGTTCGAGCGCGAGATCGTGCTGCTGAGCGAGCTGTCGCACCCGAACCTGCCGCGCATCCACGACGTCGGGCGGCTCGCCGACGGCCGGCCGTACTTCGTGATGGAGCGGCTGCGCGGCGAGACCCTCGCCGAGGCGCTCGTGCGCGGCCCGATCGCGGTGGCCACGCTGCTGGACGTGCTGGGGCCCGTATGCGCCGCGCTCGACGCGGCCCACGCCGCCGGCGTGATCCACCGGGATCTCAAGCCTTCCAACATCTTCCTCGCCGATCGGGTCGTCCTGCTCGACTTCGGCATCGCCAAGCTGCTGGACGGAACGGGCCCGCAACTGACGCGGTCTCGCCACGTCATCGGTTCGCCCGTGTCCATCGCGCCCGAGCAGATCCGCGGTGAGCCAGTCGACGCCCGGACCGACGTCTACGGCCTCGCGGTCACCGCGTACTACGCGCTGTCGGGACGCCCGCCGTTCCTCGGCGACTGGCCCCTCGTCGAACGGCAGCACCTCGAGCGCGAGCCGCCGTCGCTGGTCGAGGTGGCGGGCGTGCCCGCCCCGGTGGCGGCGGTGATCCGACGCGCCCTGGCCAAGCGCCCGGAGGACCGCCCGCCCACGCCGGGTGCGCTGTGGGGGGCGCTGGCCCTCGCCGCGGGGGAGTCGACCGCCCGCGTGGTCCGGTGCCGGCTCGATGTGGTGCTGTCCGTCGCGCCCGAGTCACTCGGCGACGACGCGCTCGACGAGGTCGACGCCATGCTCCCGGCCGCGCTGGACGAGCTCACTCGGGTCGGGTTCGTCGTGGAGTCGGAGTCGCAGCTCGGCGCGGTCCTCGTCGCCGAGGATCGCGCCGAGGCGCGCGCAGCCGTCGCCGAGCTGGCCCGCCGTTTGAATAGCGCCACCGGGTCCGGCCCTTCGAGGCCGCCGTTCGCCACGCTCTCGATCCACCTCGACCCCCAGCCTGGGAGCCCTTGACGTATGCGACGCCCCTCCTTCACCGCCCTCGCCGCCCTCGCCTCGCTCGCCACCGCCTGCGCCGTCGCCGACGGCCCCGATCCCGGGGCGGACGGCGACGACGTCACAGCCATGCCGCGGCGGACCATGAACAGCCTGGGGGAGAACCGCGTGTCGGACCACGCCGCCACGCTCAAGCGGATCGTCGCGACCAAGTTCGCGGCCAATGCCGATACGCTCGCGCTCGCCCGGACCTCGCAGGGGCAGCAGCTCCTCGACTACGCCGCGCGGTGCGCGCTCAAGCCCGGCGCGCAGGTGTCGATCGGCGGGTACGTCGTGCCGCAGGCGCCCTCGCTCGGCCTGGCGCCGAGCTGGACCTCGCGCGCGTTGACCACGACCGAGCAGGGCTGGCTGATGGCGTGCCTGCTGACCCACATCAACGCCACCGGATCGCAGGTCGCGCTGTCCGTGCGCGGAAGGCACGTCGCGCTCGCAGCGGACGTCGCGGAGCGCGCCGACTACCCGATCCAGGAGGGCGCGTTCTGGGGCGCGTTCTCCAACCCGAACCCCGACAGCTCGGGCCTGGTGCAGTACGCCTGCTTCAGCGACGAGCTCGCCAGCAAGTGCGGGCCCGCCCAGGCGGCCGCGATCCTGTGGGACCGACTGTGCGCGCACGGCGGCTGCAAGGACCTCTACGTCGTCGGCGCCTGCAGCTCGTTCGATCCCGCCGATCCGGTGACGTGCGACGCGCCGTCGTCGGGGCGCGACTACTACACCGCGTGTTACCCGCAGGCCGCGCTGCCCGGCAAGCAGCCGGCGGGCACGCGCGTCTACAAGGAGGTCATCACGACCTACCTCAAAGACTTCCCGGCGTGCGACTGAGCGCCGCCCGCCGCGCGGCCCACAGCGGCCGCCCGGCGGCCAGCGCGTCGAGGCGCGCTCGCAGCGCGGGCGCGGGCGGGCGGCGCGGGTCGACCGCGCGACGGTAGAGCGCCTCGACCGCGTCGTCCTCGGGGATCTCCGCGATCCCGCGCGCCAGCGCGTCGTCGTCGAGCGCGCCCCGGAGCTGCGCCTCGAACAGGGCCTCGGTGGGGGAGCGCGGTGGCGCCGGCGCGAGCGCGGCGAGGAGCTCGTCGCGCTCGGCGGCCGCGCCGAGGTCGTCGAGGATCCGCGCCACCAGCAGCTCCGAGCCCACGGGCACCTGCGTCGAGAACCGCGCGTCGAGCCAGCGCGCGCGGCGCGCCAGCGGCAGCGCGGCCACGGCCTCGCCCGCGCGGAACCTCAGCTCCGCCAGGTTGTGCAGCGCCGTCGCCTCGAGCGTCGGCTGCCCGCGGTCACGCGCGAGCTCGATCGCGCGCTCGCTGTCGGCGACGGCGCGCGCGACGTCCCCGACCGCGACCCACAGGCACAGCCGGTTCGCCAGCGCGACGCCCAGGTGCCAGTCGTCGCCGCGCGCCTCGCACAGCGCGAGGACCTCGTCGAAGCGCGTGGCGGCGGCGTCGTGCGCCCCGGCGAGGGCGAGCGCGGGCGCGAGCAGCAGCAGCGCGATCGTCTGCGGCCGCGGCTCCCCGACCCGGGCGGCGGCGTCGGCGACCTCGCCGAGGGCCGCGATCGCGTCGTCGACGGCCTCCTGCCGCCACCGCGCGCGCGCCTGGGCCAGCGCGACGTGGACCGCCAGGCGCGGGTCGTCGAGCCCGGCCGCGAGGGCCGCGGCCTCGCGCGCGGCGCGGGCGGCCGCGTCGTCGTCGCACGCCAGATCGTGGCAGGTGGCGGCCTCGAGGAGGGCGGCGACGTGGGTGCGTGTGTCGCCGCGCGCGGCGGCGACCGCGATCGCCGCC
>WYBA01000334.1 GCA_011526095.1 Myxococcales bacterium
CCGGGGCGCCCGGGGCGCCCACCGCGCCCACCGCGCCCGCCGCGCCCACCGCGCCCACCGCGCCGAAGACGCCCGCCGCGCCCGGGGCGCACCGAGGTGCCGCGTGACCGCCGCCGGAGCGCGCGTCGTGATCGTCGACGACCACGTCGAGATGGGCCGGCTGCTCGCCGACCACCTCGGCGGCCTCGGGTGGGACTGCGACGTCCACGCCGGCGGCGCCGCGGCGATCGCCGCGATCGACCGCGCGGTGCCGGACCTGGTGATCACCGACCTGCGGATGGCCCCGATCGACGGGCTCGACGTGCTCGACGCCGCGCGCGCCGCGGACCCCGAGCTGCCGGTGATCGTCATGACCGCGTTCGGCGGGGTCGACTCCGCGATCGAGGCGATGAAGCGCGGCGCGTGGCACTACGTCACCAAGCCGGTGCGGCTCGACGAGCTGCGGCTGCACGCCGAGCGCGCGCTGGCCGAGCGCCGGCTGCGCCGCGAGGTCCGCGCGCTGCGCGGCGCGTCGGCGCGCGGCGGGCTCGACGCGATGATCGGGCGCAGCGCCGCGATGCAGGCGCTGTACGGGCTGATCGAGCGCGTCGCGCCGTCGCCCGCGCCGGTGCTGCTGCGCGGCGAGAGCGGCACGGGCAAGGAGCTGGTCGCGCGCGCGCTCCACGCGCTCGGCCCGCGCGCCGAGCGGCCGTTCGTCGCGGTCAACTGCACCGCGCTCCCCGAGGGCCTGCTCGAGAGCGAGCTGTTCGGCCACGCGCGCGGCGCGTTCACCGGCGCGACGACGCCGCGCGCCGGGCTGTTCGTCGAGGCAAGCGGCGGCACGCTGTTCCTCGACGAGATCGGCGACATGGCGCCGCAGCTCCAGGCGCGCCTGCTGCGCGTGCTGCAGGAGGGCGAGGTCCGCCCGGTCGGCGCCGACGACGTCCGCAAGGTCGACGTCCGGGTGATCGCCGCGACCCACCAGGATCTCGAGGAGCGCGTCCGCACCGGCGCGTTCCGCTCCGACCTCTACTTCCGCCTCGCCGTCGTGCCGCTCCACCTGCCGGCGCTGCGCGACCGGGTCGAGGACATCCCGCCGCTGGTCGAGCACTTCCTGGCGCGGGCGCGCGCGCGCAACCCGCACTCGCCGGTGCAGCGCCTCGCCCCCGACCTGATCGGCGCGCTCGCGCGGCGGCCGTGGCCGGGCAACGTGCGCGAGCTGGAGAACCTGATCGAGCGGCTCGTCGTCGTCGGCGCGCGCGCCGAGCTCGACGCCTCGGCGCTCGATCCGCCGCCAGCGCTCGCGCCGGCCGGCGGCGCCGGCGCCGGGTTCACGGTCCACCGCGACCCGCCGCCGACGCTGCGCGAGCTCGAGGACGACTACATCGCGTGGGTCGTCGCGCGGTGCGACGGCAACAAGACCCGCGCCGCCGAGGTGCTCGGCGTCGACGTCTCGACGATCCACCGCCGGCTCCGCCGCGACCCGACGTGACCGGCGTGGCAGCTTGCCAGGGCGGCGTGGCGCGATGCCAGGCGCGCGGTCGGCGCGCCGCGTGATCTCGCGCGGTTGCCGCTGGCACGCCACGTGGAATGGGTCGGGTGCATGCCGCCCGAGCCCGACGACCCGAGGATGCCGCGCATCTCGGTCGGGACCGAGGTGCTCGGGCTGATCGTCCAGCTGCTGCTGCTGGGGACGATCCTGACCACGTTCGACCTGCTCTAGCCGCCGGAGCCAGCACCATGTCCCGCACCACCGTCCTCGCCGCCGCCGTCCTCGGCCTGTCGCTCGCCGCCACCGCGACCGCCTGCAAGAAGAAGGCGGGCACGCCCGAGACCACCGTCACCCGCGGCCCCGAGCCGCGCCGCGCCGGCGGCGACGCCGGCAAGGTCGAGGCCAGGACCTCGACGGACGCGATCGGCGCGACCGCGCGCGACGACGACGGCAACACGACGTTCGCCGCGGTTCACTTCGAGTTCGACTCGTCGCAGCTCGACGACGCCGCGCGCGCCGAGCTGCAGCGCCTCGCCGAGTGGATGTCGACCCGCGGCGGCGCGACGGTCACGCTCGAGGGCCACACCGACGACCGCGGCACCGACGAGTACAACCTCGCCCTCGGCGAGCGCCGCGCGCGCGCGATGCGCGACTACCTCACCCGGCTGGGCGTGCCGCCCGCGCGGATCAAGACGATCTCGTACGGCGAGGAGCGGCCCGCCGCGACCGGCGCCGACGAGGGCGCCTGGGCCGAGAACCGGCGCGGCGAGATCGTGCCGCAGTAGGCCGCAGTCGGCCGCAGTCGACCGCAGTCGGCCGCAAACCGTCTTCGGCGCGTCCGCATCAGCGCGCCGAGGGGGCCGGCCCGCCGCTCTTTGCCGGGTGGTGGGCCGGCCCGCTCCTCCTATGCTCGCCGGCGACATGGCCGCCGAGTGGAGACGCGCCCCGCTGCCCGACGGACACGAGGCGGAGACCCGGTTCTCCGACGGCTCGAACGCGCTGCACCGCATCGTGCTCGTCGCGGTCGCGATCGGCGGCGTGCTCGCCTACGCCCAGTATCGCCGCGCCGATCGCGCCGACGACCGCGCCGACGACCGCCGCGCCGCCGGCGGCGCCTCGGCCGGCGCGGTCCGCGGCGCGCTCCACCTGCCCGGCCCCGACGTCGACCTCGAGGTCGGCGCCGGCGGCTGGCGCCACCGCGGCGAGGTCGTCGGTGGCCAGCTCTACGTGCCATGGGGCGACGCGATCGCGGCGACGCTCGAGGTGCGCCGCCACCCGCGCGTGCCCGGCGACGACGGCACCGCTGACGGCCTGCACGCCTCGCTCGCCGCGGTCTGGCGCGACGCCGACGCCGCCGCGTGCGCGCCGGCCGCGGTGCGCGGCGACGCCGCGGCCGCGCTCCACTGCAACGACGACCCGCGCCACGTCTGGGCGTGGGCCCACGGCGCCGCGCTGATCGTCGTCGACTACGCGTACGATCCGGCGCACCAGCCCGACTACGGCGAGGTCGAGCGCATGGTCGGCTCGATCCGGCCGCGCTGAGTCAGCCGCACGCGCGCCGCGGGCTCACGGCAGCGTGCAGTCGCTGGCGACGTCGGGCCGGCAGCGCCCCATGTTGTTGCAGCGGACGTCGACGCCGTCCTGCTGCGGGCACGGGTTCGACACGTCGCACGCCGGCACGCACACCGTGATCCCCGCCTGGTCGAACGCGTGGCACATCATCCCGTCATCGCAGTCGCTGCTGCTCGTCGTGTCGACGCACGAGTCATAGACCGCGCCGGTGCACACGGCGGCGGGGTCGGCGTCGGGCCCCTCGGCGCCGGCGTCCGGCGCGTCGGGGTCAGGATCGGGATCGCCCTCGCCACCGCACGCGATCACCACGAGGCAGGACAGCACGAACACGGCTCGGATCATCGACAGCTCCTTGGCTCCTCGGTCACGGCTCAGTCCCAGGTTCCTTGCACGATCAGCGACAGCACGCGGCCCGGCGCGCGGTAGCCGCTGCGCGTCTCGGGGCGCTCGTCGAGCACGTCATCGCAGCGCACCACGCCGAGCCAGCCGCGGACCTGCACGGTCACGCTGGCCTCGACCAGCACCGAGGCGGCGCGGACCTCGCCGCGGTCGACCACCTCGCCCTGGTAGCGCCCGCGGACGAGCGCCGCGACGCCGGCGCGCGGCGTCGCGCGCAGCCACAGGTCGCCCGCGTGCGTCGGGAAGAAGTCGAGCGGATCCTCGCCGAGGTCGTCGCTGTCGGCGTCGGCGAGGTTGTACGAGCCGCCGAGCTCGAGGCGCGCGTGCAGCGCGGCGCGCGCGCGCAGGTCGACGCCGCGCACGGTCAGCTCGCCGAGGTTGATCAGGCCCGCGCCGTCGGACGGGTCGAGCTTGACGGTGCCTGTCGTGTGCCGGACGTACGGCGCGGCGACCAGCTCGATCCCGGCGCGCGGGCGCACGGTCGCGCGCAGCTCGCCGTGGCTCGCCAGCTCCGGATCGAGCGCGGTGTTGGCGTCGGCGCCCTGGAACCGCTCGCGCAGCGTCGGCACGCGCCCCTTGCGCGCGGCGATCGCCTCCAGCTCCACCGCCGCGGCGGGCCGGTAGGTCACGGCGAGCTTGGCCTCGGGCCACGGCGCGGCGTCGATCCCCGCGGGCACGGCGGCGCCGGCCGCGGCGTCGAGCACGATCGGGCCGCGCTCGAGCTGACCGCCCGCCGCCGCCTCGACCACGGTGGCGTCGCCGCGCGTCGTCTCGGTGCCCGCGTCGCGCTCGACCTCGGCGCGCGCGCGCTCGTGATCGACCGTGACCGCCGCGATCCACCGCGCGCTCGTGCCGATCGGCCGCGTCACCAGCCCGCGCGCGCCGGCGCGCACCGCCGACAGGTCCTCGGCGTTCGCCTGGTCCTCGAGCGCGGCGTCGCGGAAGTTGCGGGACAGCCGGCTCGTCGCGTGGAGCCACGCGCGCGCCTGGACCTGGAGCTTCTTGTCGGCGCCGACGTCGTGATCGTAGCCGGCGCCGAGCCGGCCGGTCGTCTCGCGGTCGACCAGCAGGATCAGCGCGGTCGCGAGCTCGTCGGACGGCGGCGCGACGTAGCGCCGGTCGTCGGCGAACGCATCGACCACGAGCCGTCGTCGCGCGCCGCGGTGCTCGACCCGCAGCCCGCCGGTCGTCGCCCGCCGCCGGTCCTCGACCGTCACGCCGTCCATCGCGGTGTCGAAGTCGTGGCGCCCGAACGCCACCGACATGCTCGGACGCACCGCCCACGTCGGCGCGACGATCACGCGCCCCGTCGCCGACGCCCCGAGCGTCGGCATCGAGTCGGTCGTCATCCTCGTCACGACCAGCTTCGGCCCGACCGCGTCGCGCGTGTGCACCTCGATCACGCCGCCGGGCCCGCCCGGGCCGTCGATCGGCGACGCCGGCGAGGTCGACACCCGGATCTGCTCGATGTCGGTCACCGGGATCGTCGAGACGTCGAACGTGCCGTAGTACGGGTCGCTGAGCGCGACGCCATCGACCAGCACCCGCACGGCGCCCTTGCGCGCGCCGCGGATGTCGACGATCAGCCCGCCGCGCCCGGCCTCGCGCACGGTCACGTCGGGCAACAGCGCGAGCGCGGTCGCCAGGTCGGTCGCGCCGCGCGCCGCCAGCTCCTCGCCGGTCAGCCGCAGCTCGGTGTCGCGGTCGAACGGCTTCTCCGGCCGCTCGTCGAACACGGTGATCACCTCGCCGGCCGCCTCCGCCAGCCGCAGCAGCTCGTCGTCGGTGAGGCTCGCAGGGTCGACGGGCGTGGGGGCCGCGCCCTCAGGCCGATCCTCCGGCCCCGCGTCGGCGCGCGCCGGCGCCGTCGCGCAGAGCAGCGACATCGCGAGCAATCCCGACCGGCGGAGCCAAGGCATGAGGCGGCAGACCAAGCATCTAGCAACCCGCGCGCCGATGCCGCCTGCGGCGCGCGTGTCATCGCGATGTAACGACCGCGCGCAACCAGGCTGTTACTTCTGCGCCGAGCCGGCGCGCCGGGCGACGTGCGAGGTAAGAGAATGCACGCAGTCGCCCGCCCGCTCGCCACCGCCGCCGCCCTGCTCGTCCCCACCCTCGCCGCCGCCCTCGCCGCCGCCGAGCCGCCCGCGCTCACCGCCCGCTACGACAAGGGCGTGGTGCTCGCGACCGACGACGACAGCTTCCAGCTCCGGCTGTCGCTACGCACACAGTTCCGGTTCGAGTCGACGCGCCCGACCGAGGACGGCGCCGAGGTCGAGTCGCGGCTGTACATCCCGCGCGCGCGGCTGCAGCTCGAGGGCCACGTCCACACCGACAACCGCTACAAGCTCGAGGCCTCGCTCGGCGACCGCGGCGGCTTCGGGTTCGTGCGCGACCTCTACGCCGAGCGCCGACTCGCCCCCGGCTCGCCGGTGTGGCTGCGCGTCGGCCAGTGGAAGCGGCCGTTCAACCGCCAGGAGCTGGTCTCCGACTTCGGCAGCGCGTTCAACGAGCGCGCGATCACCGCCGAGCTGGTCGGCGGCGGGCGCGACGTCGGGGTCGCCGTGCACAACGACTACGAGCGCTCCGCCGACGGCGTCGAGTGGGTCGTCGGCGTGTTCAACGGCTTCGCCGGCGGCAGCGACCGGCCCGTGATCGAGACCGCGTGCGACGCCGATCCGACGACGATGGCGATCGACTGCGCGACGCCCGCGCCCGACAACTTCCCGACCGACTTCGGCCCGGCCGTGGTCGCGCGCCTCGGCTGGAACACCGGCGGGATCAAGGGCTACAGCGAGGTCGACCTCGAGGGCGGGCCGCTCCGCCTCGCCGTCGGCGCGAACTACAAGGTCGACCTCGCCGATCTGTCCGCCGGCGACGAGGCCTCGGTCGCGGACAACCTCAGCCACGCGGTCGGCGCCGACGCGATGATCAAGGCCCACGGATTCGACGCCGAGCTCGGCGTGTACGCGGTCAAGGCCAGGACGGCCGATGCCCGGCTCGGCGCGATGGCGCAGCTCGGCCAGGTGCTCGGCGCTCGCCGCGCCCACCTCGGCCTGCGCGTCGCCGTCGCCCAGACCGCCGCGCAGCGCGAGCAGCTCGAGGCGCGCGCCGCGCTGTCGTGGTTCTGCCAGGGCCACGCCGCCAAGCTCGTCTCCGACGCCGGGGGGCTGTGGACCAACGGCCGCGACGCCACGACGATGGCGCGCGACGAGATCGACCTGCAGGCCCGCGTGATGGCGCAGCTGACGTTCTAGCGCCGATGCCGGTCAGCCTGCAGCGCTGACAAGAGTCCGTTCGTCCTGAACCGGCGCCCCGCGCGAAGCGAAGGGCGCCCAGTCGAGGGGCCCCCCCCACCCACCCCAGGCGGACGTCGGCGGGGAAACGGCGGACAA
>WYBA01000335.1 GCA_011526095.1 Myxococcales bacterium
ACGCCGGCGCCGCGCACGCCTCGGGGCGGCTGTCGGGCGAGATCCTCGGCGTGCTCGCCGCGGCCGAGCCGGCCGCGCTCGACGCCGGGCTCGAGGCCCTGCTGCGCTGCCTCGCCCACGACGCGTGCTTCTACGACGCCGACGGCAAGCGCGGCGTCACGGTGTTCCCGCACGTGATCGCCTCGCTCGGGCACTACCTGTCGGCCGAGGCGGGCCTGGCGGTCGGCGAGCCGATGGCCTACCTGGTGGCGCCGCCGCTCGAGGCGACGATCGCGCTCGACGCGGCGCTCAAGGCGGCGGCGGTGCGCGCGGTGAAGATCACGCCGCCGCCGACCGAGACCAACTTCGCGTGCGCCTGGCTCACCGGGACGCTCGACGCGTGCGAGGCGGCCGCGGAGGCCTACGCGGCCGCGGTCGTCGACGTCGCCGCGCGGCCGCGCTGAAAACTTGCCCGGGCCGGGGCCGCGCGCGAGCGTCGAGCCATGAGCTACGTCCACTGCGCCCGCTGTCGCCGCGCGTTCGACGTCGCCGCGCGCGCGGCGTGCCCGGCGTGCGCCTGGCGCCCGGGCGACGGGCGCGCCCTGGCGGTCGCGCCGGCGGCTGCTGCCGACGTCCGGCTCGCGGACGCGCTGGCCGCGCTCGAGGCCGCGCTGGCCGAGGCGCCGGCGCGTGACCAGGCCCGGCTCGGCGGCGTGGTCCGCGCGCGCCTGGCCGGCCTGCTCGCCGAGCCCGAGCCGTCCGCCGCGCTGGTCGCCGCGCCGGTCGCGCTGGCCGCCGCGGACGCCGAGGAGCCGCGGCTTCGCGCCCAGGCCGCGATGGTGCTCGGCGCGATCGTCATGACGATCGCCGCGCGACTGGCCGAGGCGATGACCGCGCCGCGGCCCGCGGGACGCCCGATCGGGCTGGCTCGCCGCGTCTGGTCGCGCCTGCGCTGACGCGGCGAGATTCGCGACGCGATCTGCGATCGCGGGCGGTGACCGGCCTGCCGTGCCCATGAGACTGGTGGGATGGTGGTCTCCCGGACGGTCGTGGGGCGCGCGCCACGCGACGGCGCCTGGTACCGCCACCCCGCCGCCGTCGCGCGTCCGTGGCCGGCTCGTTGGCCGGCGCTCGCGACGCGCTCGGGGCTGCTCCTAACGAACAGCGCGGCGAAGCTCGCGAGCTCACGAGCACGGAGTTCCTTCCATCCGTTCGCCCCGAGCCGGCGCGAGGCGCGAAGCGCCGAGCGCCGAGTCGAGGGGCCAGTCTGACAGGGCACCCATCGGCCGGGACGAGCGCATGGAAGGCTGGCCCCTCGACTCGGGCTTCGCTGGCGCTCGGCCCGGCTCGGGGCGAACGGATCCTGGGAACCTGTTCGTCCAACGGCGATCTCCGACGACGTCGGTGAGAGGCTCAGGGCGAGCGGGCGCGCGGATCCAAGTACGTCTCCGTCTCCGTCTCCGTTTCTGTCTCCGACTCCGTCTCCGTCTCCGACTCCGACGCCGACTCCGTGTCCGTCTCCGTCTCCGACTCCGTCTCCGGTGCACTCCCGCGCTCCGGGATCACTTTCACCCAACACTTCCGGCCCGGGCGGCAAGATACCGGGCGAGATGGCCGCCGCTCCCCCGAGCCCCGACGAGCTGCTGGCGCACGCCGACTGGCTGCGCCGGCTGGCCCGCGCGCTGGTGGGCGAGGCCGCCGCAGCCGACGACCTGGTCCAGGACACCTACGCGGTCGCCCTGGCGCAGCCGCCGGCGGAGCCTGGGCCGATGCGGCCGTGGCTCGCCGGCGTGCTGCGCAACGTCGCGAAGATGCGCGCGCGGGGGCGTGCCCGCCGCGCCGCCCGCGAGCAGCGCGACGCCGAGCTGGCGCCCGACGCGGCGCCGTCGCCGGAGACGCTGGTCGCCCGCGTCCAGACCCAGCAGCAGGTCGCGCGGCTGGTGCTCGAGCTCGACGAGCCGTACCGCGCGACGCTGCTGCTCCGCTACTACGAGGGCCTGTCGGCCGCGGACATCGCGCGCGCCCAGGGCGTGCCGGCCGGGACCGTGCGCTGGCGCCTCAAGCAGGCGCTCGACCAGGTCCGCGTCCGCCTCGACGACGACCACGGCGGCGATCGCCGCCGGTGGTCCCTGCTGCTCGCGCCGCTCGCCGGCGCGCCCGCCGCGCCCACCGGGACCGCGGCCTGGGGCTCGCTCTTGCTCGGAGGACTCGCCGTGAAGACATCCGTGAAGGTCGCCGCCGTCGTCGTCGCGCTGATCGCCGTCGTCGCCGGGACGCGCGCGCTGGGCCTGTGGGGCGGCGGCGACGACCGCGCCGCCGCGACCGCGCCCCGGACCCCCGCCGACGCCGCGGCGCCGGCGCGCCCGCTGCCGCCGCCGCCCGCCGAGTCCGGCGCCGCCTGGGTCGCGTCCGGCGACGGCCCCGCCACCCGCGACGACGACCCCAAGGGCCCGCTGCGGCTCGAGGGGCAGGTGATCGACGCCGCCGACAAGGGCGTCGCCGGCGCGCGCGTCGCGATCGACAGCCACCCGCCGCGGGTCGTCACCACCGAGGGCGACGGCTCGTTCGTGATCGAGGACCTCTTGCCCCGCGACTACCGGCTCGAGGCGACCGCCGGCGACGATTACGCCGGGCCGGTGCACACGCGGCTGCGCCCCGACGCCGAGCCGGTGACGCTGCGGCTGCGGCCGGGCGGCGTCGTCGAGGTCGCGGTCACCGCCGACGACACCGGCGCGCCGGTCGCGGGCGCCGAGGTCGAGCTACGCGCCGCGCTGCCGTGGCGCGCCACCACCGGCGCCGACGGCGTCGCGGTCCTGCGCGGCGTCGGCCCGGCGTGGGCGCCGCTCGCCGCGCGCGCCGACGGGTACGCGCCCGCCGCCGTCATGGTCTCGACCCACGGCGAGCCCGGCGCGCCGCAGCGGCTGGCGATCGCGCTGCCGCGCGGCGCGGCGCTGGCCGGCCGCGTCGTCGGCGAGGGCGGGGCGCCCGTCGCCGGCGCCCGCGTCGCGCTGGTCCCGGCGAGCGAGCCGTTCCCGGTGATCGATCCGCGCCGCGACGGCGTCGTCTCGGGCGCCGACGGCGCGTTCGCGTTCGGGGCGGTCGCGGCCGGTACGTGGCGCGCGATCGTCACCCACGGCGATCACGCGCCCGCGACCACGCCGCCGCTCGTGCTCGACGGCACGCACGCGCGCGGCGGCGTCGAGATCCGGCTCGAGCGGGGCGGGGTGGTCGCCGGCGTCGTGACGACGCCGGACGGCACGCCGGTCGCCGCGGCCGACGTGCGCGTGCTCGGCGCGGGCACCGTCCAGTGGCGCCTGCGCCGCCAGGCGTTCACCGACGAGGCCGGCCGGTTCCGCATCGCGGGGCTGCCGCGGCGCTCGGTCGAGCTGGTCGCCCAGCACGCGACCGGCAGCTCGCCGATCGCGACGCTCGATCTCGCGGCGCAGCGCGAGCACACCGCGACGCTGACCCTGTCGGTGACCGGCGCGATCGCCGGCCGCGTCGTCGACGCCGCCGGCGAGCCGGTCGGCGACGCGCAGGTGCTGGCCGAGCCGACGTGGACCGGCAACGTCGGCGAGCGCGAGGCGTGGCAGGTGCGCGGGCTGCAGCAGGTGATCACCGATCAGGGCGGGCAGTTCCGCTTCGCCGGGCTGCCCGACGGGGCGTACCGGCTGCGCGCGACGCGCCCGGGCGCGTCGGAGGCGGCGATCTGGCTCGCGGCGCCCGTCGCGGCGCGGACCGGCGACGCCGCGGTCACGCTGACGGTCGCGCCCGACGGCCGGATCGTCGGCAAGGTCGCGCTGCCGGACGGCGCCGCTCCGGCGATGTTCACCGTGTCGATCGACGCGGCGCACGCCGTGCCGTTCGCGGCGAAGGACGGCGCGTTCGCGGTCACCGTCCCGCCCGGCACCCACGCGCTGGCGATCGAGGGCCCCGGGTTCGCGCCGACCCGGCGCGGCGGCGTGGTGGTGACCGCGGGGCAGGACGCCGACCAGGGCACGATCACCGTCGAGCCCGGGCGCGCGGTGTCCGGGCGCGTGCTCGACGCCGCCGGCGCGCCGGTCGCGGGCGCGCGGGTCGCCGCCGGCCGGCTGCTCACCGGCGGCGGCACGGAGCTCTACATCGAGGGCGAGAGCCTCGCCGCGCAGACCACCGAGACCGACGAGGACGGCCGGTTCGTGATCGCGGGGCTGAGCAGCGCGCCGATCACGCTGCTCGCCGGCCGCGACGGCGTCGGGCGCTCCGCCAGCGTCGCGATCCCGCGGGGCAAGGGCAGCGTCGTCGTCGACCTCGTGCTCGCCGCCACCGGCGGGCTCGACGGGGCGATCACGCGCGGCGGCCAGCCGCTCGCCGACACCGTCGTGATCGCCAACCCGATCGGCGCGACCCAGTCGAACTTCTTCGTCGTCACCGGCCCCGACGGCAGCTTCGCGCTCGACGCGCTCGCCGCCGGCACGTACATCGTCTACCCGATGATCGGCGGCGGCGGCGGTCAGCCCAAGGACATGTTCGTCACCCCGGTCGAGATCGTCGCCGGCCAGCGCGCGCGGCTGACGATCGACGCCACGCCCGGCCCGGTCGATCTCCGGGTCGAGGTCCGCGCCGACGACGGCGCCCTCGTCAAGCAGGCGATCGTGCTGGTGCTCGAGGCGATCGTCGACGTCCCGACGATGGCGCAGCTCAGCGACGGCGCCGCGCTCAGCGGCATCCTGCCGCCGGGCACGACCGCGCCGATGTACCTGCGCACCCAGTGGGGCGAGGCGCTCGACGTCAAGGGCGTGCGCGTCGCGCCCCACACCGCGTGCGCCGTGCCGCTGCCGATCGGCGAGGACTCGAGCCGGGCGATGGCGGTGCGGGATCGCGCCGAGGAGCTGCCGATGAAGTGCGTGCGGGTGGACGTCTCGCCCACCTCCGGCGCGCCGCAGCCCGTCGTCATCCCGGTGCCGGCGGCGTGGACGCGGCCGGCGCCCTGATCGGTCAGCGCGTCAGCCAGATCGCCAGGCCGACGATCACCGCGATGACCACGAGCGCGAGCAGGTAGGGTCCGGCCCGTTCCTCGGGGCTGGTGCGGGGGCTCGCCGCCGCCATCTTGCGCGTCTCCGACCCGGAGTTGGCGTTGAGGATGCGGCCGACCAGGCTGTACTTGCTGCGATCCTCGGGCTCCATGCCGGCACTATGGATCGGCGGCGCGCGGGATGCGCGATCGAGGTGCGCCGATCCGGGCCCATGTGGGTGAGCCGGCCCCCTCCACGGTCGGGTAACGTAGGGTGGTCTATCCGAAAAATGTCGTTGTGACTTACACGAAGCCGGCCACACAATGGGGGAGACTGGCGGTGTCTCCAATGGACGTAGTCCCTCTTAGGTCGAGGTCTGCAATGCGACGAAATGCCCGCGAACAGGCTCACGAGCGGGGCAACGCGATGTTGCTCGTGCTGCTCGCGATGTCCGGCCTCGCCGCGCTCGGCGGGATGTCGGCGCTCGCCGTCCGCGGTGGCCTCGACGCCGCGGGCCACGATCGGTTCAAGGCGATCGCGCTCTACGCCGCCGAGAGCGGCGCGGCCGCGGCGGTCGACTTCGTCCGCAAGGAGCAGGCGGCGGGCCGCACCCTGAGCGACCTCGTCGAGCCGTACAACTACGACCCGCAGCCACCGACCGGGATCGCCGGCAACGGCGCGCTGCCCGACGACGACGACAACCCGTTCAGCACCGACCTGCAGGCCTGGTACGAGGTCGTGATCCTCAACAACGCGACCGACACGGGGCTCGCCGCCGGCGACGACACCGACGCACGGTTCGTGGTCCGCGCGACCGGCCACGGCCCCAACGGCGCCGTCGCGATGGTCGAGTGGGACGTCCGCGCCAACTTCACCGGCTCGACGATGGCTCACTGCCCCAGCTACGGCCAGCGCGGCCTCGCCGAGGACGGCGCCGGCCGCAACGACTGCCTGACGACCATCGACTCCACCGCCACCGCTACCTACACCCCGGGAGAGTAGTGATGCGCACGCACCAACCGAACCGCCGCGTCGCCCCCGCCGCGCTCGCCGCCGCGGCCCTGCTCGCCGCGCCCGTCACCGGCCGCGCCCAGTCGCTCGAGACCTGCCCCGAGACCTCGCCGAGCGCCTCGTGGGTCGGCGCGACGCTGGACAGCGACACGACCAAGGACGGCGTCGTGTACGACGGCAGCGGCGGCGGCAAGCTCAAGCTCCAGACCGCGGGCGGCGTGTTCACCTCGACCTCGCTCGGGATCGCGGACCTCACGGTGTACGCCGCGACCGCGGACTTCGATCGCGACGGCTGGATGGACTTCGTCGGGATCGGCGAGGGCAACTCGTTCGTCCGGATCTACCGCAACAGGACGTTCGACAACCCGGCCCCCGACTGGACCAACCCGTCCGCGGTGCGGACGCCGAAGTTCGTCAACGTCCGCTCGCTGGTGACGGGGACCAACAGCCAGAAGTACCGCCCCGTCGCCGCCGGCGACTTCAACGGCGACGGCTGGCCCGACGTGTTCCGCGCCGAGGCGAACCCGGGGGAGCGCCCGACGGTCGCGACCCTGTGGCTCAACCAGGCGTCCAACGACGGATCCGGCAACCCGCGCTTCAACTCGGGCTACACGCCGTGGGCCAGCCCGACGACCACCGCGACCGTCGGCTACCAGACGTGGTCGGGCACCAACGTCGCGGTGCTCGACTACAACGGCGACCGCAAGCTCGACATGCTGATCGGCAGCAACGAGAACAACGGCGAGATCCGCGTGTTCACCAACCAGTGCACGCTGATGAGCCCGCAGCCGACCCCGGTGCCGGCGGCGCCCGCGCCGCTGCGCTGCTCGAACAACCCGACCTTCAAGCACACCGCCACGCTGATCACCAACCTTGGCTACGGCACCGGGTCGAGCGGCAAGCTGCCGGTGTTCTCGTACACCGACATCGACTTCCCCGCCGACGGCAAGCGCGACCTGATCGTCGGCTCGCCGATCTGCTGCAGCTCGTCGAGCCAGCGGCTGCGGATCTACAAGGGGATCACCGCGACGACGGTGTCCAGCAGCTACCAGTCCGTGTCGTTCGCCGGCGGCGCCACCGGCATCCTGGCCGCCGACTTCTCGCTCGACGGCAGGCTCGACCTGATCGTCACGACCGACAACTGGAACTACAACGACGGCGACGGCGGCAAGGCGTTCTACTACGTCAACGACGGCGACAGCGCGCCGTTCTCGGGCGGCGTGACCCAGCAGCTGACCGACATCCTCGACTACGACGTCTCGTTCATCTTCAACTACGACAACGATCCCGCCAACACGCCGGACGTGATGGTCGCCGACGGTAACCACACCTCGTCGTTCTACGTGCTGGCGAACCGGGTCGTGAACCAGTTCGTCGAGTGCGGCGAGGCCGCCTCCGGCGTGATCCCGCTGAACGACCTCGAGTCGTCCGAGATGGTCGTGACCGCGGCGCGGATCGATCCGCAGGTGGCGCTCAACGGCACCGGCTCGGTCACGTTCTATCTGTCCAACGAGGAGCCGCCGAACTGGGTCCAGGCGACCGATTGCGGCGACGGGACGGGGGATCTGTGCGCGACCTTCCCCAAGTCCTCCGGCCGCGACGTGCGGTGGAAGGCGTACATGTGCTCGGGCAACAACAAGACCACGTCGCCGACGATCACCGGGATGACGGCGAGGTTCCAGTACACCGAGACGACCGAGCACTACCGCGGCGGCACGACCGTCAACGATGGCATCGCGTACCTCGGCGCGTTCCGCCAGCCGGGCGATCGCGGCAGGTTCTACGCGATCAACGCCGGGCTGTCGCAGACGTACTGGGAGGCGGCGAACAAGCTCGACGAGTCGACGAACGACAGCGAGCGGCGGCTCTACACCGCGCACCGGGACACCGGCGAGCGGCTCGACTTCTCCGTCTCCAACGCCAGCGACGTGGGGCTCCAGGCGACCCTGGGCGCGGCCAACGCCGCCGAGGCCGCCGACGTCGTGGAGTGGGTCCGTAGCGCCCGGTTCGGCGTCGGCAACGACGGGATCGCCCTGTCCAAGCTCGGCGCGATCGAGACCTCCACCCCGGCGATCCTGACCCCGCCCGGGCTGCCGACCTGGTACCTGTTCGCGCCGGGCGCGCAGCGCGCGAAGGTCGATCAGTTCATCGCCAACAACGCCAGCCGCCCGACGCTCGTGCTGTTCGGGAGCAAGGACGGCATCGTCCACGCGCTGCGCAGCCGGGCGACCGACATCTCCAACAGCTCCAACGGCAAGGAGGCGTGGGGCTACATCCCGCCCCATGTCGCCGGCGGCTTCCTCGCCGACTACTCGACCAGCATCGCGACCGAGATGGTCAACAGCGCCTACCCCGACGGCTCGGTCACCCTCGCCGACGTCCACGACGCCGACGGCGAGATGATGACGATCGCGCTGATCGCGGCCGGCAACGGCGGCGACAGCATCGCCGCGTTCGACGTCACCCGCACGATCGACCCGAGCACCAACAACGTGCTCGGACCGACGCCGCTGTGGACCGCGATCCCCGGCGGCGCGGCGGCCGGGCGCGCGTTCTCCAAGCCGGCGGTCGCCCGGGTCGAGATCGACAACGCGACCCGGTTCATCGCGATCGCCGGGACCGGGATGTCGTTCACCGACACGACCCCGCCGTTCGAGTACGGGCGGATCGTCGAGGCCTACGACGCGATCACCGGCGACGTGCTGTGGAAGTTCCAGACCCGGTGCGCGCTGACCTCGGACATCGCGGTGTTCGAGACCCGCGACGAGCTCGAGCCGGGCAACCCGACGATCGACGGTTACATGGACCGCGCCGTGTTCGCGGACGCGTGCGGCTACGTCTACAAGGTCGACCCGGCGCGCGATCTCGGCGGCGGCTGGAACGTCAACGACGGGCTCGGCTCGATCGAGGCGGACGTGGTCGACGGCCAGCAGCTCTACGCGCTGTTCTCGACCCTCGACACCGACGAGGCGCTCGGCGTCGAGAGCCCGATCGCCGGCACCCTCGGCGCGCAGATCGACGGGGACACGTCGCGCCTGGTGCTGTTCTTCGGCACCGGCGGGCTCGAGAGCCACTCCGTCGCCGAGCAGAACGCGTTCTACGCCGTCTACGCTGACACCGGCGAGATCCGCGCCCAGATGGCCGGCGCCTGCCCCGGCGGGCGCTGCGAGAAGTTCTACGGCGGCGTCGTCGTGACCCGCGAGCAGGTCATGTTCACCCGCACGGTCGACCCGCGGATCGGCACCGGGACGTGCGATCGCGGCACCTCGGTGATCCAGGCGGTGCAGCTGTCGACGCTCGAGGACGGGCAGTTCGCGGTCGACTTCGAGGTCAACGCCGCGGCGGCGACGATGAGCGCGCTCTACGGCGACGCGGGCGCGGTGTACTTCTCGACCCTCGGCGGCGACGTCGTCCGCGTCGGCTCGCCGCGCGCGACCGAGGCCGGCGGCGACTCCGCGACCGGCAGCGCCAACGACCCGCTCGAGGAGGGCGAAGGGACGGGTAGCCTCGACTCGCCGATGTCGCTGCTCGGCTGGCGGCAGGTGTACTGATGCCGGCGCGCCCGCCCCCGCGCCGGACGCGCGATCGCGCGCAGGCCGGCTTCACGATGCTCGAGCTCCTCGTCACGCTGGCGATCATGGTGATCGGGCTCACCGGGATGCTCGGCCTGCAGCTCGCCTCGACCCGCGCCAACCAGGGCGCGAGCCAGACCGCCGAGGCCGTGACGGTCGCGCAGCGGACGCTGGAGGAGGCGCGCAGCAAGACGCTCGCGCAGCTGCTGGCGGACTACGACGACGACGGCGTGCTGCCGATCGAGCACGACTTCGACGCCCAGACCGTGGTCGGCCGGACCACCACGTACCTGCGCCAGATCACCGTGGAGGAGACCGCCGCATCGCCGGATCTGCTGCGCGTGCGGGTCGAGGTGACGTGGGCGGACGACGGCGCCGTGGTCGGCGATCCCGATCACACGCACACCGTCGCGGCGGAGCTGCTGCGCACGCGCCAGGAGGCGTTCTGATGGCGCGCCCCCGTCGCGTCCGGCCGGCGCGCGCGCGCGCGCGGGACCGCGGCCAGGCCGGCCTCACCCTGGTCGAGCTCATGGTGTCGATGACGCTGGTCTCGGCGATGGTGGCGATGGTGTTCGCGCTGTTCCTCCAGATGTCGCTGAGCTACCGCACCGCCGCCCAGATCGGCGAGCTCCAGCAGACGCTCGTCGCGGCGCAGAACATGGTGCTGTCCGACGTCCGCCAGGCCGGGGCGCGGGTGTCGAGCGGGTTCCGGCTGGCGGCGGACGCGGTCAACCACTGGCCGCTGGAGATCGTCAACGACTCGGACGGGCCGGACACGGTGCGCGTCGGGTACGCGTCGTCGAGCGGCGCGAGCGTGGTGTCGTTCGACGGCACGACGCTGGTGCTGTCGGACGAGGACACGATCGCCGCCGACGACCTCATCGTCCTGTCCGATCCGCAGCCGGCGGCCGACGTCGACCCGGCGCCGCCGGTCGTCTACGACGCGTGCGTCCTGAAGGTCGAGGCGGTGATCGGCACCTCGATCACGGTCTCGACCGATCCGCCGTGGGGGGCGCCCGGGAACGGCCACTGTGCCGCGGTGACGGCCGCGCTCGCGGCCCCACCGGCGGACACGATGGCCTACCGGTTCGCGCTGGTCGGCTACCGGATCGATCCGGATCGCAAGGAGCTCGGCGTCCTGCAGCGCTCGTCGACCGGCGGCGTCGAGGACGACTGGGAAGACCTGGGGATCGGCTTCACCGACCTGCAGGTGGCGACGCGGTGGTTCGAGGACGACGACGTCACCTCCGACGACGACGACGACGGCGATCCCGAGCTCGACTGGTATGCGGGCGACGACCAGACCACGCGCACCGCGGCCGGGAGCGCGACGACGGGCGTCCCGATCGAGCTTTCGGTGAGCTTCGTGGTGCGGACCTCCCGCCGGGTCAACGGCGTGCTGTCCGCGGCCACGCCGAACCTGACCGACCCCGCCAACGAGGAGCACAACCCGGTGGGCGACCGCGCGTCGGTCCAGCTCGAGGGAGTGGCCGACGCGGACCGCCCGGACGAGCTGCGCGGCGAGCACGTCTACCGCTGGTCGACGACCCAGGTCGACCTGCGCAACCTGCAGGTGTCGATGTGAGGGGGGCGATGGGGCTCGGCAGTCAGCGCGGCTTCACGCTGGTGGAGCTGATGGTCGTCGTCGCGCTGATCGGCATCGTGACCGGGCTGGCGATCTCGGCCAACCGCGAGCCCGCGCGCCCGTTCGATGGGGCGCAGTCGGCGGCGGCGATCGTGCGCGAGGCGGCGCGGCGCGCCGTCGCGAGCGGTCAGGTGCGCGGCGACGTGCTCGAGGACGCGGCCGAGTTCGCCGCGTACGGCGACGCGCGGACCCGGGTCCGGGTCTCGGTGTCGTCCGACGGGGTGGTCGAGGTGATCGCCGAGCTGCGCGTCGAGGATGACTCCCAGCCCGAGTCGACGTGGGTCGAGCTGACGCGTCGTTCGCTCGGGCGCGACTTCACGGTGGCCGGGTCGAGCCCGCGCGCCGAGCTCACCGACGGTACGTCGCCGGAGGACGCGGCCACGGCCGGGACGCCGATCGACATCTACTGCGCGCCGACCGGCATCTGCGACGGCGTGACCGTCTACTTCGAGGGCGGGGCGCGGCGCGCGCGGCTGGTCGTGATGCCACTGGGCGGGGCGCCCGCGACGTTCGCGAGCTGGTAGACGCCCACCAGCGCCTCGACCGGCGCGCCGTGCTGACGGCGCAGCGCCCCGCGCGCGACGTGCGCGGCGGCGAGCCCGTGCGCGGCGGCGAGCGCGGCGAGGTGTCGCTCGCCGTGGATCCAGCGGCCCGAGGGGAGCAGGCGCGCGCCGCCGCGGTCGTCGTCGCGGTCGCCGTCGTCGGGCGCCCGCTCGACGGTGAACGCGAACCGGCCGTCCGGCGCCAGCCGCGCGCGCACCGCGGCGAACAGCGGCGCGAGGTCGCCGAGGTAGCACAGCACGTCGCCCGCCAGCACCAGGTCGAGCGGGGTGTCGTCGGCCCGCAGGTGGTCGACGACGTCGGCGACGGCGAGGGCGTCGTAGACGCCGCGGCGGCGGGCGTGGTCGATCATCGCCGGGGACACGTCGACGCCGTCGAGCCGGTCGCACCGGCCGCGCACCGCCGCGCCGACCAGGCCGGTGCCGCAGCCGAGATCGAGCGCGCGGCCGAACCGCGCGCCCGGCGCGGCCGCGTCGAGCGCGGCGAGCAGCAGCTCGGGCCCCTGGTAGCCGAGCGCGTCGCGCAGGTGCGCGTCGAACCGCGGGGCGTAGGCGTCGAACACCGCCTGGACGTAGCCGGGCGGCGGCGCGGCCGGCGCGGCGCCGTCGAGCGCGGCGAGCATGTGGCGCGCGGTCGGGTCGTCGGGCGCGAGCGCGAGCACGTCGCGCCACGCCGCGCGCGCGGCGTCGACGGCGCCGGCGTGCTGGTGCGCCGTCGCCAGCGCCATCGCGATCACGACGTCGCGGGGCGCCAGGGCGCGCGCGGCCGCGTACGCGGCGATCGCGCCGGCGAGGTCGCCGGCCCACTCGCGCACCGTGCCGAGGTTGTGGTGGGCGGCCGCGCGGCCGGGCGCGAGCGCGGTCGCGCGCGCGAACGCGTCGGCCGCGCCCGCGAGGTCGCCGGCGGCGGAGCGCGCCGCGCCCACCACCTGGTGGGCGTCGGCGTCGTCGGGCGCGAGCGCGACGGCCTGGGCCGCCGCCGCGATCGCCTCGGCGCGCGCGGCCGCGTCGTCGGTGGCGAGCAGCGCGGTCGCGAGCTGGCGGTGGGCGTCGGCGAGGTCGGGGGCGGCGGCGACGGCGCGGCGCGCCGCGGCGATCGCGCCGGGCACATCGCCCGCGCGCTGGGCGACCGCGGCGACGCCGAGCTCGGCGGCGACCAGCCGGGGATCGCGCGCCAGCGCCGCCGCGAAGCTGGCGCGCGCCTCGTCGAGCTGGCCGCGCGCGAGCAGGGCGGTCGCGAGGTTGTGGTGGGCGGTGGCGTCGTCGGGGGCGAGCGCGACCGCGGCGCGCAGCGCGGGCTCGGCCTCGGCGTCGCGGCCCTGCGCCCGCCGCACCAGCCCGAGGCCACCGTGGGCGGCGGCGAGCCCGGGCGCGGCGGCGATCGCCTCCTCGAACGCCGCGGCGGCCTCGTCGAGCCGGCCGGCCGCCGCGAGCGCGCTGCCGAGGTTGAACGCGGTCGCGGCGAGCTGGCCGCGCGCGGCGTCGCGCGCCCGCGCGTGCGCGGCGATCGCCTCGTCGAGCCGGCCGAGCTGGTGCAGCGCGACGCCGAGCGCGGCGTCGACGGCGGGGGCGGCCGCG